>JBCCDM010000602.1:0-2521 GCA_039030795.1 Cyanobacteria bacterium P01_A01_bin.84 | reverse complement strand
TCAATTCCCATAACCTTTTTTTTGATAGCTTATTTACAAATTGTTCTGGGAGAATTATGTCCTAAGTCCGTTGCAATGCTGTATTCGGAAGAGTTAGCAAGGTTTTTAGGTCCGTCTGTCACAGCTATTGTTAGATTTTTTAGCCCTTTTATTTGGATTCTAAATCAATCAACTCGTTTCTTGCTGCGCTTGTTTGGTATTGAATACACGGGTAAAAGCTGGAGACCACCAGTTACTCCAGAGGAATTGTTATTAATTATTTCTACAGAGAGAGAATCCACCGGTTTAAGAGCAAGGGAAAGGGAACTATTAAAGAATATTTTTGAATTTGGGGAAGTAACAGTTCAAGCTGTAATGGTTCCTCGTAGCAGCATAGTAGCGCTATCTAAAAACGCAACTTTACGAATTTTTCTAAAGGAAATGGCAGAAGCTGGTCATTCTTGCTATCCAGTATTCGGAGAATCTTTGGATGACATTCGCGGTATTGTTTACTTTAAAGACCTGACACAGCCTTTGGCCTTGGGACAGCTGAGCCTAGATACACAAATTCATTCCCATATGCGTCCCGCAAGGTTTGTACCCGAGCATACACCTTTAAACGAACTATTGCCCATGATGCAGCAGGAAAAGCTGGCTATGGTAGTACTAGTAGATGAATTTGGTGGAACAGTAGGATTAGTAACTATCCAGGATATAGTTGCTCAAATCATTGGTGATATTGGCGAAACACAAAGCAGCAATGACTTGCTCATCCAGATGTTAGACGAGCAAACTTTTCTAGTTCAGGCACAAATAAACCTAGAAGACCTCAACGAAGTGTTAGAACTCAGCTTACCTTTAACGAAAGAATATCAAACACTCGGAGGCTTTATGCTTTATCAATTGCAAAAAATTCCTATCGTCGGTGAAAGCTTCCAATATAAAAACATAGAATTTACAGTAGCCTCAGTAACAGGTCCCCGCTTACAGCAAATTCAAGTAAAAAGGCTTTAATCAGTGAACAGTGAACAGTGAGCAGTGAACAGTGAAAAGTTAGGATTTAGTTCGGTGTAGTTTGGGTTGAAGGTCTTGTAAGCGGAGCTTTCTCGTAGAGTAATTCAAAACTGATTTTTACTTGCTACTTGCTACTTGCTACTTACTACTTACTACTTGCTACTCCTCTTCATCTCATACTCCACTGGGTCAGTCAATCCTAATTCGTCGAAAGCAGCGAGACGCAAGCGACAAGAATCACATACACCACAGGCTACATCACCATTGCTATAGCAAGACCAAGTTAGTTCCCAAGGAACTCCTAATTTATTACCTAATTGAATAATTTCTGTTTTTTTCAAATCTATTAAAGGTGTAAGAATATTAATCGGATTTCCTTCACGTCCTTGTTTAGTTCCTAAACGAAATACCTCTTGCATTCCTTGAATATAATCGGGACGACAATCGGGATATCCAGAATAATCTAAAGCATTTACGCCAATATAAACTCTTTCTGCGGCGATGGTTTCGGCATATGCACAAGCAAAGCTCAAAAATATTGTGTTTCTTGCAGGAACATAAGTAATGGGAATATCCTGGGACATTTCTTTCAAAGAACGCTCTTGAGGTAAATCGATATTATTATCTGTAAGTGCCGAACCACCCCACTGTGTTAAATCAAATTTAATCACTTGATGCTGGGAAACACCCGCTTTTTCCGCAATTGAACGTGCTGAAGTCAATTCTTTTCTATGTCTTTGTTGGTAATCAAAGCTTAGAGCGTAACATTCATAGCCATCAGCTAATGCTTGATATAGAGTAGTGGAAGAATCAAGTCCTCCTGACAATAAAATAACGGCTTTCATTTTGATAATTACTTAATAACTAAAAGTTATCTTGACTAATTTAGCTTAAATTATCGAAGTTCAAATACCTACTTTCAAAAAGCTTTAGATAAAATTAGGACTTACGCAACTGGCATATTTTTCTCGTAGGGTGCTGTGACACTTCTACTATCTGTAAACCTAGTAATAAACTTAATAGTGTCACGCACAACCCGTTGCTTGTGACAATTGCGTAAGTCCTAAAAATAAAAGATTATATTTGCCATAACTTCATTACTCTGAGTTAGATAAACTGACATTAACGAATCATATTTTGTTTTTTACTTTTTAGAAAATACTTTCTTGATTAATTCTAGGCTTAAAATTTGGGAGTATCATAAACATTTGATTCGTATTTCTCCCAATCCAATTTTAAGTTTATAATCTTTAGTCTTTACATGTCATTCAACTGACCCATAACTAAATAATATACAAAATTAGACCTAATGTATAAATTGATTCTCAAATTTTGGTTTACTACATTTTGACAAAATTGGTAGTAACTTTAAACTATAGCCAATAATTTGAAGTTCACGAAAAGAAATTATATTTTTTTGGTAAAGAATTAAAAAAATCATCAGTGAAACCGGACTATACAAAATAAAAACGGATATCGGGAACTCATAGCAAACTTTGAAATTCTTCATAAATAAAGCCTCTATGTT
>JBCCDM010000601.1:0-2527 GCA_039030795.1 Cyanobacteria bacterium P01_A01_bin.84 | reverse complement strand
CTCAGCTACTACCTGTAAAAGCAACTTCAGGGAACTTAGCTTGAGCCTCAGTCATCGGTCTTCTTCTACCTTCTTCTTGCCAGTAGTTAATTACTGATGTAGCTTGATTGAGTAATTCAACTCTATCTATTTCACTAATCCAGTGTTTCGCTTCTAGCTCCTGCTTCAGTTCTTCCCAAGCATCATTCCTGGGCCAGAAATAATACTTAGTTAAAGGACTAGTGCCTTTACCAACAACCTGATCCACAGCTAGAGCAACGTTATCTTCCAACCACAGAATTTTCAAAATAAACTTGGACAAAAATACCTCCAGGAAATATCTGGGAAATAAATGATAAACAATAGCAGTCATCTATTTTAACTCAAATATTTTACCAGCATTATAAAAATGCTTTTCATGAGATTTACAGACTGCTAGTACAGTATGGCGTAAATTAACCAATCCTTTGAAAAAATCTCAAATCCCTATAAAAATTAAAAATGAAATTTTCTAACTTTTCAATGTCAAATTTTTTACTTTGTAGTCTACTAGTTATTAAATAACAACTATTTACTTATTACTAAATTTTTCAACTAAGCTGCATAATTAGCGAATAGTTTTTATCTCTAACTTTGTGGTTAAAATCTTTCTATGACAAACACAGTTTCTTTACCTTTAGCAATTCTCATCTTTGACATTGATGGGGTTATCCGTGACGTTAGCGGTTCTTACCGAAAAGCCTTAGCGGACACTGTAGAGCATTTTACCAACAATGAATACCGCCCCACATCTGAAGATATTGACCAACTCAAATCAGAAGGTATGTGGAACAATGATTGGGAAGCATCACAAGAATTTATTCGTCGTCATTTTGGATCTGAAGAAAAGTTACAAAAATTAAATTTAGACTACGAACAAATAGTAATCTTTTTTCAATCTCGCTATCGCGGTACAAATCCCGATCAATTGACGGGATATATTTGTGAAGAACCTTTGCTGGTTACTTCTGCTTACTTCGATACTTTAACTCAAGCTGGTATATCTTGGGCATTTTTTAGTGGTGCCACTCGTACTTCTGCAAAATATATTTTAGAAGAGCGTTTGGGTTTAAATTCACCTATTTTAATTGCGATGGAAGATGCTCCTGGGAAACCCGATCCTACAGGACTTTTCATCACCATTGAAAAAATGTTAGAAAAGTTGCCTTTAAAAGAGATTGACAAAAAAACTCCTATTATTTACATTGGCGATACTGTTGCAGATATGTACGCGATTAAGAAAGCGCGGGAACAACAACAGAATCGTCGATGGATTAGTGTTGGCGTTCTTCCACCTCACGTACAACAGGATTCAAGTAGTCGCGAAGCTTATGCCGAGAATTTACTCAAAGCAGGAGCAGCATTAATTTTAAATAATGTAGAACAACTTAATACAAGAAGAATTCAAGAATTGAGTGGTAACTAAAATTAAGAGTTTTGAAAAAGATAAATCATAATATGCAAAAGATGCGATCGCGTGCTAATAACCTTCTTGCGATCGCAAGAGGTGTTTGTCCTAGGTACTAAACTTGTGGTGGAACTACACGGAGCGATGACACGATAGTGTCTGTTAAAAGCAATCGCACTTTTTGTATTTACCTTTTCGCGATCGCTTTGGTAGTTATTCTTCCGGTTCAATTCCCGTGTCCCTTAATTTTTGTGCTAATCTTTCAGCACGTTGACGTTCTTTTTCAGCACGTTGATGTTCTTTTTCAGCACGTTGACGCTCCCTATTTGCTAATTCTGAACCCCACAATAATAGCTGTCCATTTTCATCCCACCAGCGTAACCAGTAACCAGTTCGATTTTCTCGGAGACCTGACCATACACCAAGAAAAAGTTGCATTTCAGCTATCCAATAATGATTATTTGTATTCGCTGTTTGCAATTTATATCGTTGGGAATCATCTAATTGATAGACTTCTAAAACTCCGGTATCTGGCTCAAAAATAGCATAGTTAGGAACTTGTAAAATTTGTTCGTAAAAGAACCATTTTCCTGGAGGATAAGTTGGTTTACTTGAATACTCATTACCCTCTGTATCTGATAGAAATTCCATCACAATGTTTGGAATATCTCCTTCAATTCGGGGTGTATAACTTCGCTTTACCTCTTCTCGGGAAACTTTGATTGATGGTATGTATCCCCAATCTGGTGCTTTGACAACTAACCGATTATTTAAGGTGGCACAAATGCCATAATTAGTTGTAGTTAAAGCATTAGATGGTAGTTTCCCATTCTGTTCCAAGCTTTCCGTTAAAGCCGCAGCAAGCAAAGGCTGATTTATATTGTCCACTGGCTCGTTATCTAATATGAAATCATCGGGTAACTTTTCCCAGGTAACTTGATTAGTTGAAGTGGTTAACATCGTATCCTAGCTTATAATTAGTCAGGTTTAATTTATATTTTAATATTTATATTTTAATGTAATCGAACAAATAATTTGAAGGAGTTCCCGTAGGGTATTAATTAATAATTTTGAATTGGAGCAAAGCGACTGACAAATTAT
>JBCCDM010000600.1:0-2545 GCA_039030795.1 Cyanobacteria bacterium P01_A01_bin.84 | reverse complement strand
TTCTTAATAAGATGACAAAATATGGAGACTGTTGATGGGAGTATCTGGTAATTTTCAGGAAGCCGCATGGCAAGCTTTAGAAAAAGCAATTATTTATCATCAAGGTAGTCCGGTGGGAACAGTCGCAGCTCGGGATACAGCTGCGGATGCACTCAATTACGATCATTGCTTTACTCGTGATTTTGCAGTTTCAGCGATCGCGTTTCTAATCGAAGGTGAAGTAGAGATTGTACGTAATTTCCTGAAAGCAGCCTTATTGTTGCAGAACAGTGAAAAGCAGATGGACTGCTTTAAAGCCAGTCAGGGACTGATGCCTGCCAGTTTTAAAATTAAATATAGATTGGGAGAAGAATATCTAGAAGCAGACTTCGGAGAAAGAGCGATCGCTAGAGTTACACCAATTGATTCTGGTTTCTGGTGGCTGCTAATATTAAGAGCTTATGTGAAAGCTAGTGGGGATTTATCTTTAGCTCATACCCCAAATTTTCAAGAAGGTATCAAACTAATTTTAGACTTATCTCTAATGAATCGGTTTGATATGTTTCCTACCATGTTGGTTCCCGATGGTTCCTATATGATAGACCGTCGTATGGGGGTTTATGGTCATCCTTTAGATGTACAAGCTTTATTTTATGCTGCACTAAGAGCTGCTGAGGGATTACTTATACCAGGAGATGAATATATTGACATTGTCAAAGAAAGACTAGGTCATTTAGCCTACCATATACGAAGTTACTACTGGTTAGATTTTCCTCATTTGAATGAAATTTATCGTTACAAAGTAGAACAATTTGGGGCAGAAGTTATGAATAAATTCAACATTTATCCTGAAACAATCCCCGAATGGTTAAGAGAATGGTTGCCAGAAAAAGGAGGATACTTTATTGGTAATTTAGGTCCATCTCGAATGGATTTTCGCTTTTTTACCCAAGGAAACTTAATGGCAATTATTTGTGATTTAGCTACAGAAAGTCAATCTGTACAAATTATGGATTTAATTGAAGAAAATTGGGAAAATTTAGTTGGTCAAATGCCAATGAAAGTCTGTTTCCCAGCATTAGAAGGTAGAGACTGGGAGCTATTAACAGGTTGCGATGCTAAAAATATTCCTTGGTCTTATCATAATGCTGGTAATTGGCCCTTTTTACTATGGATGTTTGCTGCTGCTGCCCAAAAAACTGGTAGAATTGATTTAGGTAAACGTGCCTTAGAAATAGCTACAAATCGTTTAGGGAAAGATAAATACCCCGAATATTATGATGGTAGAACAGGACGTTTAGTAGGTAAAGAAGCAAGATTTTTTCAAACTTGGACAATCGCAGGTTTTATCGCTGCACAAGAATTACTAAATAATTCTCAACATTTAAACCTAATTGCTCACGAAGATGATAACGTCGTGATTTCCTGCACTCAACCCTTACCTGAGTAAAAAGGAGACAAGGAGACTGGGAAAAAATAGTAGTGCATCTCTTACCAATTAACCAGTACCAATCACCATTTACCCAACCTCACAGATAATTATAAATACCCACATAGCTTCCTAAGAAAAAATATGTAATCCAAAATGCTGTGACAATTCCTCGCATACTTTAATACCGCGAATACTATTACCGCGACTATCAAGAGGAGGTGAAAAGACAGCAATTCCCATTTCTCCAGGGACGACAGCAATAATACCCCCACCGACACCACTTTTGGCAGGAAATCCTATCTTATATACCCATTCTCCAGCAAAGTCATACATTCCGCAGCTATACATAACGCTGAGTAAGTCTTTTACATAATCGGCTTGAATTGCTTGTTCTTGAGTAATGGGGTTAACACCATTATTTGCTAAAGTTGCACCCATTACAGCTAAATCTTGACAATTAATAATCACCGAACATTGCTGTAGATAAAGGTTAAGAGTTTGACTGATATCTCCTGAAATCATACCAAAGTGACGCAGCAGATACGAAATAGCCCAGTTGCGATCGCCATGATTTTGCTCGGAAACTAACGTGGGGGTATCAACGTAAACTCGATGACCAATGTAGCGTCGATACATTTCCAGAATACGATTTAATCTTTGTCCTGGACTATTACCATGAATTAAATTTGTAGTAGCTAATGCTCCCGTATTTACCATCGGATTATAGGGACGCTTAGAATTAGTTTCAACTTTAATAATTGAGTTATAGGCATCTCCTGTAGGTTCTACATCCACTTTTGTTAGTAAATAATCTCTGCCTCTATCCTCTAAGGCTAATCCATAAGCAAATACTTTAGAAATAGACTGAATTAGAAATGGAAGTTCCCAATCACCAACAGAATAAATTTGTCCATCTACAGTAACAATACTAATACCAAACCATTCAGGACGAATATCAACTAAATCGGGTTCACTAATATATATTTTTCCTTGATTTAAAGGCAAATATTTATTATATAATTCTTGTAGAAAGCTAATTAAATATTCATCATTCCCATACTTTATTTTATAGCTATTAGTACTGCTGTTATTGTTTATATTAGTATTTATATTATTTTTATGAGAAATATTAAT
>JBCCDM010000599.1:0-2584 GCA_039030795.1 Cyanobacteria bacterium P01_A01_bin.84 | reverse complement strand
CAGGGATTTTTATTACCTCAAAAGCTCAAGCTGATGAGTCAAATTGCTGCTGCGACTTTTGAAACAGGAAATTACTTTTTCGAGCAACAAACTGCCCAACAGCAGATTGGCGACTTTATCAGTAATCTACCTAATGCCCCCGACGAACCAGAAGAATTACAGCTTGATAGCGAGATGGTACTCAAGGCAATCGAATTACAACACGGAATATTAGCCGAACGAGTGCGGGGAATTTTCTCTTTTGACTCTTTAACTCTTCACGAATATTTAACCGCCAGAGAAATCGTTGCCAGCCATAATTTACAGTTATTAGAGCGATCCTTAGAACGTCTGGTTAGCCACATCACCGAACCACGCTGGCGCGAAATCTTTTTATTGACGGCTGCGATGTTACGGAGTGCAGATTCTCTGGTTCATTTAATGAAACAACAAATCGATGCTTTAGTGGCACAAGATCCTTATCTTCAAGAGTTTTTAACCTGGGCGAGTAAAAAATCTGCGATCGTACCTCAACCTACCTTAGCTGCAACTCGCGCTTTTTATCTTAGTCTTACCCAAACTCCTCATCTTGCCCCCCATTTTGCTCTTGCCTGTACCCTCGACCAGGGTATTTTTCTCGATACAGTATTAGACAACCTAATCTCAGAATGCAGTATAGGATCTAACTTCGATCTAGCTCAGGCTCGTTCCTGTGCAGATGCTCTTAGTAATGCTCTGACTATTGTTGTGGATGTTGAGTTGCAACAATCTTTGCAACAGCTTGAAGATCGCCTACCCAAGCTAGATCGCGATCAAGCAACTTTTGAGTTATGGTGGGATGTCGATCGCCTGGCATGGAATGAAAGTTTAAAAACAGCGATCGCTTCTCATCGTAATCTACAGTCTAATTGGCACTTTAGCCAAACACAGCAGAAAATTCTGGAAAGCTACTACGATGCTAACAAGTTGTTGATCGATTGCCTCAACAGTAACTGTAAAGTAACGACCGAAGTTCATAGTGAGATTAAAGCTGCCTTATTGTTGCCTCAGACAGAACTTGAAGAAAGAGAATGGGATTAAAGATTAATAACTCCTAAGAAACAAATTAATCTGTTGAGACTGGGAAAAGGAGAAAGGGGAAAGGATTGATTGTTCTCTTTTTATTGCTCATTGAAACCACTAGTTTTTTGTTATGCAGCTGATACGTCAATTGGTAGTGATTTTGAAAAAATGCTTTTAGGTGAAAAAATCACGACTAATGTATAAATTGAAGCAAAGAGAATGACTTCAATTATAGATGTTGGTTGATAGTCATTTCAAATAAAAACCTTAAGTAAAAGTGTACTGTTTTAACTTCCCTATTTCCTAATCCCTAATCCCCCGAAACGATAATCTACACCATAAGGAAATTAATTGGGACGACTATAAATTTTGTAACTAAATCAAACATAACAATCTAACTTTATACATTTCAAACATTAGCCACCATAAATTTACTTTAGTATTTATAAAATCGCACATAAATAGAGAAAAATATTGATAAATTTTCCTTTAGTTGTCAAGGAAGATAAAAGAAGTTTTCTTCTAGAGGTTTACGATCGCCAGAACACTTTTTATTGACTTGCTGCTTAATTAAAGTTATGCCAAAATCTCAACTTATTTCTAAGCATCAATTTATCTTTAATACTTTGTTAGATAACTTGTTATTACAATGTACCGTAAAATCTAATTTTACTGGTTCTAACTTTGTTGCTGTTCATACCTGTATTGATGCCCTGAATATTATCCTGACTCTTATTCCTGATGTTAGGCTAAGACAATCTTTACGACAACTCCAAGAACAACTTCCTAATCCTGAAGCAAATCAAGCACAAGCAATATTTGAATCATGGTGGCAAATCAAACAGCTTGTTTGGACTGAAGAATTAAACGTGATAATCTTTCTTTATCGCAAGATACAGTATTGTTACTATGATAATTTATCGAACTCAGAAATTTTAAAATGCTATTACAAAGCAAATAAACTGTTAATCGATTGTCTTAGTCGCAACCATGAATTAACAATCACATTACGCAGAGAGATTGAAGCTGTTATGTTGTCTTCTGAAGCAGAATTAAGCCAAAGGTAGTGCTAACTAAAATAAATAGAATTTTTAATTGAAAAGCATCTAATTAAAATCAGGATAGTTCTTACTTTAATTTGAATTTTTGTAACGAAACAAAACATTTCAAACTAATGCTATACATTCTCAAATTTTGCCAAGACGTTATCTAAAACATCTAGATGCCATACTATTAAGTAAAATAAGCTAAATTGAAGAAATAGAATTATAGTTATCTCCAATACTGATCTAAATCTAAAAACAGGTATACGCAAGCGCAAATAAGTCTATTAAAGCTAGAAAAAGATCGACTTAATTTAAAAATATTAGAGGTTAATTTAATGAGTTTAATTACCAAGATAATTGGCAAAGCAGATGATGAAGTTCGCTATCTCACTCCTGGAGAACTAGAGCAAATTACGACCTTTATGGAAAATAGCGATCGCCGTCTCAAAACTGTCACAGCTTTAACTCAAAGTCACGAACGCATTGTTAAACAAGCT
>JBCCDM010000598.1:0-2603 GCA_039030795.1 Cyanobacteria bacterium P01_A01_bin.84 | reverse complement strand
TATTATAAATAATTATGCCTTCCTACTTACATTATCTCGTTTCAAGTACTTTTATCTGTTTTCATAAATAGATAATGATACTTAAATCCAATATTTAGACAAGTTTTTCTGACTATTCCTTATTTCCTATTCCATAGCCGGAGTGTATGGTGAAGTTCTTATAAACTAGGGTCGAGGATATCGTAAATCAGATATTTGGGGATATATATTTTTATTCTCCGGACTACCTTATCAGGTCGGTTAATGTAACCGTCATAGCTCAAAATTAAAACTTAATTAATTAAACTAACTTCTTTAAACAAACTTATTTTATATAATTATGTTTTTATACTTTAGTACACTTTCTATAATGTGAAAATAGAAAAAATGATGTTGCTCAGAGCAAACTATGAATTGTATTGTGCAGCATCCACCTCTTTAGTAGTACGGTTCAAATACCTATTCTACGAAAGTAATTGCAAAATTGATCTAATCCTCTGTTGCAACTCAACTATTCAAAACTAATCATGCAACCACCCATTCAAGTCGGCATTGTTTTGCAAAATCGCTATCGTGTATTAAGAACTTTGGGTCAGGGGGGATTTGGTAGAACCTATTTAGCAGAAGACCAGAGACGCTTTAATGAGCTATGCGCAATTAAAGAACTAATTCCTATGGCTACAGATGTTGATACATGGGAAAAAGCGCAAGAGCTTTTTGGACGAGAAGCGGCAACTTTGTATCGAATTAAACATCCACAAATACCACAATTTCGAGAACAGTTTGAACAAGATAAACGTTTATTTTTAGTACAAGATTATATTTCCGGAAGAACATACCGCTCCTTATTAGATGATTGTCAAGATATCGGTAGTGCTTTTACCCAAGAAGAAGTATTACATTTGATGCGATCGCTTTTACCAGTACTAGAATATCTCCATCATCTGGGAATTATTCATCGGGATATATCACCAGACAATATCATTTTACGTGATAGTGACGCAAAACCAGTATTAATTGACTTTGGTGTAGTCAAAGAACTTGCAACACAGTTGAGAACTCCTCACAATCAACCAAACTATGTGACCACTGTGGGGAAGTTAGGCTATTCACCCAGAGAACAAATGCAAACAGGTATAGTGTATCCGAATAGCGACTTGTATGCATTAGCTGTTACTGCCATAGTCTTACTTACCGGGAAAGAACCGAACGAATTATTTGACGAAACTCAAGCAACCTGGAACTGGTATAAATTTGTGCGAGTAGACCCCAGATTAGTACAAATAATTAATCGGATGTTGAGTTATCGTCCCAGCGATCGCTATCAAAGTGCAGCAGAAGTAGTTAATGCTTTGCGGGTGTTAGGATCCAATTCCAATAGAACCGTTTCATCACCTGTTTCCCCAAATCCATCTCCACAGACTCCCGATCTTTCCCGGATGCAAACCTTAGCTGTAGGAGGTTCTCCACCACCTGCACCACCAGCAAGACCTGGTGAGAAGAATATAACAGAACCCAAACCAGTTGTTTCTAAAGAGGAACGCAATTCTAGTTCTATTTTGGATAGTCCTTTAGCAATCGTTGGTATTGGTATTTTAGTAATAGTTTTAGCAGGATTTGGTTCTTGGGCTATAGTTCGTTCTTTAAATAAGAATACTTTCATGAATCCCCAAATTCCACCAGAACCACAAACTTTTCCTTCTCCAGTAATTTCTGGTACTGAAACTCCTACACCGGGTGTAGAAGAACCGGTAATATACAGTAGACGTTTAAGATTTGACTTTTCTAATACAGCTAGAGTTGAAGGTAGTGTAAAAGCGACGGAGATTATTCAATATACATTTTTAGGAAAAGAAGACCAGCAGTTAAGCGTTTTACTTAATGATGACACTGGAGTTGTAGTTAAGGTTCTTGGACCAAATCGCAAACCTATTGATGATGCAAATAATGTTAATTTTTATCAAGTTAAATTACCCGAAACAGTTAAATACACAATTCAAGTAAAAACTACTCCAAAATTTGAAGAAGCTGAATATAGACTTAAAATTAACTTAGAAGATTCAATTGCCCCAGTTCCTGAAGCTACCACTCCAACCATTCCTACACAACGACCTCCCCGAAACACACCAGAGATACCAACATTTCCACCAACACAAGAACAAGAACCAACTCCAGAAACAACTCCAGAACCAATTTTTCCCATTGATATTCCTTCCATACCTGAGAATACACAGCCAGATAATACACAACCATCTATTGATATACAACCAGATAATACACAACCAAATAATACACAACCAGATAATACAACTGAACCACAACCTGAAACTCCGACTGATAATTCCTCGGTTCCACCTATACTAGAAAATCAGTTAGAGGAGAATATTCAGCCAATTGAAGAAGAAAAAGCTGAATCTACCGACCAAGAAATCGAAAGTTAAAAAATATGGGCATTTCGGAAATAAATTATGGTATTAATTATGATTGGGAAATATTTAATTGAAGGTATTGAAATCAACTGGAACGCTAATAGCTAAAAGCTATTAAAAGAGCATTAACCATTAGTTATTAGCGGCTTTGTCGAAAACTAAGAGGCAACAGTTAAAAGCCAGAAGCTAATTAAT
>JBCCDM010000597.1:0-2659 GCA_039030795.1 Cyanobacteria bacterium P01_A01_bin.84 | reverse complement strand
TACAAGTCCTGTATAGCCTCGTCCTGAAGGATTGTAATGTTTGAAGTGGTTTCGTGTTGGACGTTGCCAATCCCAAGGCGTAGAATTTATGGAATATTGATTCCAACCATGTTTGTAGAAAGCAAATTTTCCCCTGACAGGCAGTCTTATGTGGATATACATAGATGATTGTCTGCCAGAAGCGATCGCCCCTGTTCGAGCATTGAAACTAACAAGATTCTCTGTGTGCTGTGTTTGTCCGTTACTCCATTGAATGATACGATCGCCCCATGAGATAAGGGTATGAGATTTATCAAAGAATATGGGTAAGACTATTATTTCCTCAGCATCCGACCTTTGGGCAGTGATAAAAGATACTTCCTTGGTATTATCTCTAAAAGTTTGAATACCTGCAAATCTTCTGTTGTTTTGCTTGTAAATTTGACTTAACCCCTTGCCAAGTCTACTTTCAAAAATTATGGCGCTTCGTGAAGGTCTGCCATTAAAAGCTTGGGCATTTACCGGAAAATCTCGGCAATCTAATTTTTTGGATTCTCCTTTATTATCTTCACCTTCCCTATCTTCTATTTCTGGATCTGTTTCTTCTTTCCCATACTCCTTAATCTTCCAGTCAACAAGTTTTTTTAATAAGTCTGTGGGTTTGTTAGCGATCGCGGTAAAGTCTCCTTCAACTACCTTACAAATCAGTTTGTCGTCAGTAACAATAAATTTATTATTTTCATACTTACATCCAGTATCGAGGATACGTTTTACTTTTACTGCTATTAAATGAATATACCAGTCATTCTTTCTTGTCAATAGAGATTTAGCATACTCTAATAGTTTATCCAAGCCACCATCAAACTTTATAATATCCTCTGCATTTGGTGATTCTATTCTACGCTGTGTATAGTCATAGTCATTAGGGTTTTGCTTAATTACTTTTTCTGATTCGCCTAATACCTGCTCTACCTGCATTTTTAATGTTTGAGATATTTCTGCATCAGTAAATTGGAATTTATTTAAAGATGCGATTGCGTTATCAAGATTATCTAAAAGTTGACCTAATAGTGTGGGTTGAGCGTCAAATTTCTCTACTATTATATTGTCTGTAACCTCGTAGATTTTACTATCAAAATTACACTGTAATTCAAGTATTTTTTCTGCATCTTTAGCGTTCGCTTCCAAGGTTTGATTGTTGCTTTTAATTGCCGCGATCGCGTCTTCTATCTCCCATATCTTTGCTATCAAACCTAATACATCGCTTGTCTGTGCGTCATTTTCCCTTAAATCACCAGGAAAGAACAAAGTTGATGGATTTCTATTATCAAAATCCACCAAAATCTCATAAATCAATAATAAATTATTGTCCATTGCTACTCCTTTTGACCCCTTGAGCGTTCACTCAAGGGGTTGATACTATACCTGAAAAGATAAGACTGAAACTGGAAAAGGCTCTTTGATTATTTGTTGTGTTCGCGCATCAAAGACATCATATTCAATTGAATAGGAATTAACTTTGGACAAGGATAGGTGAGGAATTATATCTGGGAATTTTGGGTTTGCATGAATATTGATGAATGTATATCCTTGTCTATCTTTTTGATGTCCTTTAAATTCAATTTTTGCAGGGGTGTCTGTGGTAGCTAAGGCGATGGTCGAAGACCTGGCGGAGCCAATCGCTATTTCATTAGAATCGCTGTTTGTATCAATAAAATTGTTTTCCCAAGCATTAGAAAATAGAGTAGCCCTGATGTCAGGGTTTGCGTCTACTAAAGGATGATAACTACCAAGATATGCAGCATAAAATCCTTGGATGGAACTACACAAAACCATATCTTTATTGCCAGTTCTCATCCTTTCATAAAACTTAACTATAACTGTTGCATTTCCGTCAACAATTTCTAGTTTCTCAGTAACTCCGATTGTTCCTCTAGTATTGTTGTTGTCGCCATTAGTGCATGATTCAAGTAAAAGGATGCCGGGAAAGTTGCAACCAATGAAAGTTACTTTAAACGTCCCCCTATCAATATTTTCTACAGTTATTGGTTTGTTGTAGGGGTTGAAACTGCTATAGGTACTTACTTTACCTCGCGAATAGGCAACAAAGGCATTTTTCCCGGTAGAATACTGAAGTCCTATGTAATCAGAAGGTACAGCGCGGGCATAATAATTGTTTTTGATTGTGTGAGAGACAAAATCAATCATCATTCCAGTGTTGTTATGTCCTCTTGGACTTCCCCCTCTAGCTGCAATTGATGCTGTGCGATCGCCAGTTTGAGAAAATACGAAATAATTATAGTAATCAGGATAATTGCGATCGCTTGGGGTTAAATCAGCGATTTTACTTGTTATGTAGAACTGATTGTACTTGTTGATTGTATGCTGAATGTCTGTTCCTTCAAGGCTGCAATACTTTCCGTTTTTGGATGATAAAGCGAAATAAGCAAGTATTGATGGTCTACCCTTTTTTGGTACTGGGGCTGGGTTATCGCCCTTTGGTTCTAACTGAGGATCGCTTTCATCCCTACCGTAATTCTCAACCTTCCACTCAACGATACTATTAAATATCTCTTTAATAGATGCGATCGCATCTGTAAAATTACCTTCTACCTTCTCTACTTTTAGAATGTTTTCAGTGGAATAAGCTTTTGCTTCCGTACAACCTTTATTTAAAAGC
>JBCCDM010000596.1:0-2659 GCA_039030795.1 Cyanobacteria bacterium P01_A01_bin.84 | reverse complement strand
TTCAAAAAATCTTGAGTCCACAATCCTGGCTGTATTGTGATGTAAACTTCATCAGGATTATTTATTTTTCCTTCCAAATTAAGTTGACCGCTAACTTTAATTTGGACATTCCACATTCTCCCTATAGGAACGCTACCTACAATTTCTCCTTTTTTGTTTCTTCCCTCTACCCAAACAGTTTTTACTAACAAACAATCAAGTGCAAAAGCTGTGCTAGCAATTTCTAGTAGCTTTTCTGATTTTAGTTTTTTATGATTTTTATCCCAGCCAAATTCCTGAATAATATCGCTTGCTTTTAGGTTGAAAGTGTTTCGCCAAGGGTTCTCCTGATTCATAGCATGGGCAGCAAAAATCAGGTGTAACTTAGCAGTTGTAAAGCCAAATTTATCAATAATTTGTTGAGCTTCATTCCAAGGAAGCAGGGTAATATCACCAGGGCTAGAAATATAATGCTCAATGTAATTATTAGGATTACCTTTTGCTCTATGCTGTAAATAAGCTATTCCTTCAGTGTCCTGTTGCCATAATTCTTTTCTCGTATAAGCTTCCATACTGGAAAACATTACGGCTGATGACGGGACAGGAACTATAGCCTCCAACTGTGGTTCCGATGGAGAAAGTACATTGTTAGCTATACCCTCCAATTCTTCTGTATTGTCTTTTAATTCTGTTGTAAAACTTTCTACTATTTGTGCGGCGACTTCTTCTACGTAGGCTTCATCTTCAGCTCGCTCTGGTTGCTTCCATGTATCTCTTATTATTTTGATAGCTGCATTTATAGCTATTTTCTTTATACCTTCTGAGAAATCACTTCGTAATGCTGTCACTAATTGTTTTTTATCAAGGAGCAAATTAGAATCTGCTTTGGTCACTAGATTACTAAGATTAATTATACCAGAGTTATTCGAGCAACGAAAACTCTTCTTTTGGCGTTTCTTATTAGAATTTGTACCCTTTGACATAATGTAAAAAAAATATAGTTAATGGGGTGACAAAGTTATATAAAAATCTCGATACTCATCTGAAAATCAACAAAAAAAATTGAATAAAAATCTACTAAATTTCAGGTTTATTGGAAATTAGTAGATGAGGCATAAACATAAATAGTATGACAGATTATGCTGTTCTATTTATTAGTAATGATGGCAATTTAAGTAGGCTAGTATTGTAATGGTTCATGTATGTTTCTTGTATGCTCAATCTTCAATAGTTCATGTGTTCTGTTTTCCCCGTCTAGTTTTCGACTGAGGGGAGTTGGTTTTTTCTTTTATCTAGAAATTCCTGAATGGCAATCTGTAAGCCTTCTGTAAGTTGAAGTTCATTTTTGACGCAATAAACTCGAAATCTTTGAGCTAACGACTTTGGGATAAGACCTGTAATTTGCGAGTAGTTAGGGTTGCAGTTTTTTCCGTTAAGTTCAGGCTCAAACTCTTGAATCAGTGCTTTTTCAATTTGAACGAGTAAATTTTTATCACTACATTCAAGCCAAGCAATCCTTACAGGAGTATCTAGCTTTATTAGATAGCTCCATTTTTGATGTGCTGCCCATCTTTGAGCAAGGTTAATGGTTCGACCAATGTACAAAACACGTTCATGCTGCATTACAAAATAAACAGCTGAGCATTTAGGCAAATGTAAACGTTCAACTAATGGTAACGATGGCAGGTCTAAAGGGTTTATTTTTGCTACATTCACTTGTTTTCTTCTTTTTGTTTGCGTTCTCTACGTTCAATCAATGCTCTCTTTACTATTACTAGGATTAGCTGCGGTACACTTCTGAACTCTTCTTCAGCCCACCGTCGCAATTCCTCATGATCTTCTGGCTCAAAAGTAATAGTAGTTCTAGGTTTCTTTGTAGGCATTTAAAGGCATAAGTTATCTACTCAGTAGACATTATGCGCCTTCATGCTACTAACCTTTACCAAATAGTTCTTTGGTGATGCACCTGTTGATATTTGATGTACCTAGTGTTATCCTACCACTTATAGAACTTATTCGCCCAAAATCCTTACGCTGCCAAAACTACAGCCGATTTTTGGGACAGATTCGTATTGTCCATTCCCGTGTAAAGCCGCGTGTGAACAGGGGTGTATATAAAGTTGTTTTTAAGAGGAATCTAATTACACCAAAACATTGAAAACTCTTGTAAGCGAGCGTGTTTCAACCCTTGTAAATATGATTTTTTATCTTTAATTGTCCAAGTTATCAGATAGGTGTCCAAGGGTATTGATACATGGTTCAAAGTTATTGACGTATCGGATAACTAAGAATTTGCAGATAGTCATCAACTAGATACATCACCACCGTATATCTATTTATTGGAGGGTAGCGATTAATATATGGCAAGCAAGAACTACTTAAGAAAATACAGAAAGCTCAGAAGCCTTTACGAGCAGACTTTAGGGAAGAAAATCTCGGATATAACTTGGTATAGATTAGTTTCTTCGATGAAGCGTCATTTAGGGTTTGTAGTAGAAAATCCTTCAAGTGAAGCGATAGTCAAATCAGTTGCACGATTTAAGTCACGCTATAAGCGATTTTCGTTTACGAATGAAGATTTTCAAGAGTGTTGGGAAGTTTTTAATAAGTATAGAAACAGCAATCAAACCTTTACTTGTGACTCGTTTCTATACGACTTGGCAAAAACATTAGAGATAAC
>JBCCDM010000595.1:0-2663 GCA_039030795.1 Cyanobacteria bacterium P01_A01_bin.84 | reverse complement strand
CGAATACCGTCTGCGCCAACGCAACGGTAAATATGGTTGGATTTATGATGAGGGCATCCCCAGATTTAAAGCAGATGGTAGTTTTGCGGGTTATATTGGTACCTGTGTTGATATTAGCGATCGCATTAAGGCTAAGCAAGAACAAGAACAATTACTTCAAAGAGTGGAACAGGAGCGAAGATTTCTGGAAATTGTCTTGCAGCAAATGCCCGCTGGAGTAGTTATTGCCGAAGCACCTTCGGGAAAAATCATCCTAAGCAATCCCCAAGCTGCCCAGATTGTAAGACAGAAAAAACTATCTGAGATCAATACAATCGAAGATTATGACCAGGTAAAAAGATGGAACCAACAAGGCAAACCAAAAAAAAACAATGAGTTGTTACTTGTCAAGTCTTTGGCTGGAGAGGCAACGTCAGGGGAAGAAGTTGAGGTTCTCTGTGGAGATGGTACAAAACGCATTTTGTTGGTTCATGCGGCACCGATTAAAAATTCTCAGGCTCAGATTGTGGCAGCAGCGGCAGCTTTCTATGATATTACGGAGCAAAAACAAGCTCAAGCAGCTACAAAAGAGGCGGAAACAAAATCTATCTTACTCAAAGAAATCCACCATCGCGTCAAAAACAATCTGCAAGTTGTCTCTTCTCTGTTGGATTTGCAATCAGAGCAAATCCAAGATCAAACAGCACAAACATTATTAGAAAAAAGCCAGGCTCGAATTTATACGATGGCATTGATCCATGAAAATTTATACAGTACCAAAAACTTAGATCGTATTGATTTTAGTGAATATGTAACTTCTCTTTGCCAGTATCTATTCGATTCATTTGTCCAAGAGATTAAACAGATTAAGCTAAATCTTGAGTTGGAGCCAACTGAAATGAGCATCGATCTGGCTACTCCCTGTGGCTTAATTATTAACGAGCTAGTAACTAATTCTTTAGAACATGGGTTTGTGGGTCGCTCCACAGGAGAAATTAAAATTCAATTTAAAAAATATGAGCAAAATTGCTATTTGTGTATTCAAGATAATGGCTGCGGATTCAATTTTAACTGGAAAAAAATAAGTGGCAATACTAAATTTTTAGGATTAAGCTTAGTAATTTCATTAGTTGAAAAACAGCTCCATGGAACTTGGCTGGTTAAAGAAAATCAAGGATTTGTAATTGAGATTACATTTCCTTATATCTAAAAATAAAAATATTTGTTAACCAAAGATTAACCCATAGTAAAGCTGTTACAATATAAATGTTACAAAAGCCATAAGTGATTGATTACATATATACATCATCAGTGCTTAATTAGTCTCTTATGCAAAATACAAAAAGGACTAATGTGATATTAAACAGCATTAGCAATATCAATAGAAAAATGGTTTTTTCTGAAATTATTAGAATCAAAACTAGTTAACTTTGTTTTGGTTTGATGTCGCATTATTATTGTTTAAATAACAAAGTTGACTAATTAGAAGTATCGACAGTTATAGGAACACACTTTAATAACTTTGATACTAGCCGCTATGAATACTCCATCAATTTATATCGTTGAAGATGAAATTATTACAGCTCGCAGTATAGCCAAAAATATCAAGAAATTTGGCTATAAGTTAGCGGGTATAGCTAGTTCTGGTGCTGAGGCTGTAAGAGAAATCATTACAGTCAAACCCGACTTAGTTTTAATGGATATTCTCTTAAATAAAGATGATATTGATGGCATTACTACAGCAGAGAAAATTCAGTCACAAATAAATGTCCCAATTATTTATTTAACGGCACATTGCGATCGCGAAACTCTGGAGCGAGCCAAAATCACTACACCCTTTGGTTATATTCTCAAGCCTTACAGAAAAAGAGAACTGCAAATCAGTATTGAATTCGCTCTCCATAAGCATCAACAAGAAATCCAGTTAGTCAAACGAGAAGAGTTGCTTTCTACCATCCTTAACGCTACTAGTGATGGAGTAATTGCCACTAATAAAGCTAGCAAAATAATCTACATGAATCCTGCGGCTCAAAAACTGACGGGGTGGAATTTGAACGAGGCTTACGAACAGCAAGCAGCAAGAGTCATGCCAATTATTGATGGACGTACTCAACAGCTCATCACGCAGCATCCTATTGAACAAGTATTAGAACAGGGTAAAATTATTTATCTTGATGATCATGCTGTCCTGCTTAAGAAAGATGGTGGACAAACTTCAATTAGCGATTCTGCATCTCCTATCATTAGCTACAAAAACGGAGAGAATGTATCCCCTTTAGAACAGATTGAAGGAGCGGTTTTGATCTTTGCTCCTCGTCGAACCTCGATTTCTCCACCGCCAGGCACAGAGCAAGTAAATAAGGTTGGTAGGCAAGAAATAAATGAGCTTAGTGCTTATCTAATCGACATCCTAGTGCATGAATTACGCTCCCCTTTAACAGTAATTCTCTCGACAACTCAATCGCTGCAAAACTATCGCCAAAAATGGACGGAAGAAAAGCAAAACCGAAATTTTAATCGCATTCAGCAAGCAACCAGACAAATTACTCGGTTATTAGACGATATTACCCTGTGGGAAGAACTAGGAATAGAGCAAATAACTTTGCAGCCTGAATGGGTTAACATAATTGCTCTAAGTGAAGATCTACTAAGCAGTTTGCGTGTAATTGACAATAGAAATCATG
>JBCCDM010000594.1:0-2686 GCA_039030795.1 Cyanobacteria bacterium P01_A01_bin.84 | reverse complement strand
GCTGGAATAGAAGTTTATTAGTAATGGCATTGGGTGTGTTGTTATTAATATTTCCCGTTTTGTTTCATCGTGAAAATGTAACTAACCTCAAAACCGACTATAAACTGAGTTGGTCGGCATTAGGGGGATTTTTTAAACAGTCGGGGATGCTCAGGTGGATCTTGATTCTGGCGATTTATATGATGGGTGTTACCATAGCTAGTACTATGTCGCTACCCTTACTAGTAGACTTGGGCATGTCTATGACTGAGATTGGGGTAATGAGTGGTATCGTCTCCTTTGGCGGCGGATTTATTGGCTCTATTTTAGGCGGATTTCTCCTCAAACCTCTGGGGCGTAAACGCGGTTTGATTATATTTGGTATTTTGATGGCAGTTGCGATCGCTATTTGGACTCTGCCTATATTAGGGTTTACCAGTTTACCCGTTTTATATTTGGTAGCTACTGGGCTGCATTTTACCTATAGTATGGCTTGTGTCCCGATGTTTGCGATCGCTATGGATCATAGTCGACAGGGAAATGCTGGGTTTGACTATACTCTACAAATGACTATTATTTTTATCGGTAGTCTACTGGCAGGCAGCGGTAGCGGCTTTATCACGGAAGCCTTTGGTTATCTTACCGCATTTGCGATCGCATCCTTATTATGTCTTTTGGGAGTTTTATTGGTAACAACTCTTGATGAAAAACCCGTTTCATAATATCCGACTACCATAGATGTAATTCTCTGGTTAACTTTTAATGGTCTTAACCTTCATTTTTACCCCGCCATCAGGAGTAAAAGTAATCCCGCGACGCAAAGCTTTAAGGGGTTTTTTATCTAGTAACTTTAATTCTACTTGTGACAATACGGTGGCTAAGACTAACTTCATTTCATACAAGGAAAAAGCCTCTCCCAAACAGCGACGATTACCACCGCCAAAAGGAAGATATTCGTAAGGAGAAAATTGTTGGTCGAGAAATCTTTCTGGTTTGAATTTTTTGGGTTGAGGATAAATATCTTCTCTTTGGTGAGTCAGATAAATACAGGGAGACAGGGACACTCCTGGTTCAAACGTGTATCCTGATAACTCGAAGGGATACTTCAAAGTACGGCTCACAAATGCCAAAACAGGATTAAGTCTGAGGGTTTCAGAAACTACAGCACTCAGATAGGGAAGTTTGGTAATTGTAGTCAAATCGACATTCTCATCAAGTGAATTTAATTCAGCTTGGCATTTTTGACCTGTTTGAGGGAGGTAATGCAGCCAGTAAAACGACCAAGCTAAAGTATTGGCAGTAGTTTCGTGTCCTGCAAATAGCATAGTCATTAATTCGTCTCTTATTTCGACATCGCCCATGGGCTGATCCTCTTCATCACGAATAGAAAGCATTAAGCTTAAAATATCTGAGCCCAGAAGATCTCGGTTGTTTTTACGGCTATCGATCTCTTCATCCAGAATTTCGTGAATGATTTGTCTTTGCTTAATAAATTTGCTCCAAGGACTCAAAGCTCCTAAATCTTTTTGTAAGATAGGTAAAAATAACAAGAAAGACTTTAAAGGAGAGTTTAAAACTTCTAACCAATCAAGTAAAACTTTTCTCAGGCGATCATATTTTTGACCACCCTTCAAGCCAAAAATAGTTCGCATAATAATCTGCAAAGAAATTTCTTGGGTGTAGTCGCGGATACAGATAGTTTGACCGACTTGCCATTGATCTATAACTTCTTTAGTAGCCTCGATCATTGTCTGACCATAACTTTTCATTCTCTCACCATGAAAAGTCGGCATCAACAGCTTTCGCTGTCTTTGGTGTTCCGCTCCATCAAGTAAAATTAAAGAATTTTCTCCTACTATAGGGCTTATTGGTGCCGAAGCTGGATTTCTTAGTTTAAAAAACTTCGGATCAGCGGTAAAAACTTTTTTAATCGCTTGAGGATCGCTCAGTACTACTGTCGGGGGAAATAATGCAGATTTCGCAACATAAAAAATACTTCCATATTGCCGATATCTTTTATCCAATAAGCTAAACAGATCGAGAGTGGCTTGAATATCGTTTATTAAAGAGAATTTCGGACCATTTGGTAGTTTAGTTTTGGTTGGAGATGAATTGCTTGTAGTCATAGTTAATTGTAGTCATCTAATGACATAAAGGAAAACAGATTAAAAAGTATTTATTTGAGCAAGCCTTAGCACTACAACTACAATAAATAGTTGGACAAAATTGCTGACAAATCAAATAATAATGACGATATTAAACTTGATTATGTAGTTAGCACTTATTACTTACATCAACAGTTTAAATCACAATAGTATGTTGATTTGATAGCTAAACATTTTTTGAGGAGCTAATAGCCTTATCAAAAACTAATTATCTACTAACTTTTGTTCTGTGTTATACAAAACCAGAGGTTGTCGTATATCTTTTGTACAACATTAAGTAGATTATTTCATTTGTTGCTTCTAATTTATTGGCAGCTCTATTTATTAATTACTTTGAAGTATTTTAATAATTTTGGCAAGTTTTACAGCCCGTCATTTGACTTAAATACTCTAAAAAGTAGATACTTATCAAAATTAAGTTTGTAATAAGTATTGGCAATAATGATTTAGGTTAAATAAAAGTTAAGCCAAGTTATACAATTGAATAAAAGGCTGATTTTTCTCAATTTATAAAAGAGGCACTTTCTAATATTTAAATAGTT
>JBCCDM010000593.1:0-2698 GCA_039030795.1 Cyanobacteria bacterium P01_A01_bin.84 | reverse complement strand
GTAGCATTAATGAGATTAAATCCTAGCAAACGAGATTATTACCGACAAGGTATTAATGCTATGAAGCTTATAGAATCTACGTTTTAGTCGGTATCGTCGCCCCTTCAGGTTGGATGGTCTGACCAATGGTCATTTTGGCAGCAAGGTTATCGAGGTATAATGGTAACTGATACTGCACCTTTTCGTTATCCTTATTATCATACTATTGATGATACTGCCGATAAAATTGATTATGGAAAATTAGCACGGATTGTATCAGGTTTAGAAAAAGTTGTAATGGAACTAGCAAAGTAGAATACCTACGATTGCATATCTCTACTTATCTACCATAGAGCGAATTTTATCTACTATTTGGGAGTATGTAGAATCGTAAATTACTGGTTTAGTATTGCTGATATCGATAGATTCTGTTAATTCTATCCATGATTTGCAACCACCATATTTTGGCAGATAAGGCAAATATTGTATTTGAGGTAATTTGTAAACCCGCAATAGCAGAATGTATAGCGGTCGAGATGGCTTCCATTTTAAGCGATCGCTTATAAAGTTTTGCTTCCAAACATGAAACGGTGTGAGGGAATTAATAATAGATTCATCATCTACTGGTAGAATATCTGTGATTTTTGCCCAGCTACTAATACAAAGTTTATCGGAATTACAATCAGATGTAGTTTGATTTATTCCTTGAGTGTATTCGGGTTTGATCATAGAGGATTGTTGATGCTCGTAGGTAGGGTAAAGTAAAACTTGCTCGTGACTAACTTGAAATTTTCCTCCTCGTTCGTGGATACCACCTTTACGAAGCAACATAATCGTTTTACCAGCTTCTAAAGCTTTTATAGCAGTTTCCCATTCTTTGAATGCGTGAGTGATGGAGTTGATTTTATTCATCAGTATATTATTTCTAAGGTTGATTGACTTTCAAACCAATAGACGATGAAACTAACAAGCAGAATAATTTACAAATAACGTAAGAATCATGGAAAAACGATCCTTAGGTGAATCTGATGTGAAAATTACACCTATATTAATGGGAACTTGGCAAGCAGGGAAAAAAGGGTGGGTAGGAATTGAAGATAACGACTCTATCAAAGCCATTAGAAGTGCTGTCGAAGCTGGTATAACTACAATTGATACTGCGGAAGTGTACGGAAATGGACATTCCGAACAAGTAGTTGCTGCTTCTGTATCAGATATTCGTGACAAAATTGAATATGCAACAAAAGTATTTGCTAATCATTTAAAACACGACCAGGTTATTGAAGCTTGTCACCATTCCTTAAAAAATCTCAAAACCGATTATATAGACCTTTATCAAATTCATTGGCCTTCTGGTTCCT
The DNA here is from genome assembly GCA_039030795.1 of Cyanobacteria bacterium P01_A01_bin.84. Taxonomy (GTDB): domain Bacteria; phylum Cyanobacteriota; class Cyanobacteriia; order Cyanobacteriales; family Nostocaceae; genus JBCCDM01. The sequence continues at coordinate 1,358 of JBCCDM010000593.1, read as the reverse complement.
TTAATACAGATATTGTACCAGTTGAAGAAACCATGGGTGCTTTAAATCAACTTAAACAAGAAGGAAAAATTAGAGCTATTGGTGTGTCCAATTTTTCTCGGACTCAATTAGAGGAAGCGAGTAAATATGGCAGAATAGACAGCTTACAGCCACCATACTCTCTATTTTGGCGACACGTAGAAAATGATACTATGCCTTATTGTGTGGAAAATAATATTTCAATTATTGCTTATTCTCCCCTAGCACAGGGACTATTGACCGGAAAGTTTGGTAAAGAACATAAATTATACCCTGATGATATTCGCTGTAAAAACAAATTATTCCAGAGTGAAAACATGGAACGAGTCCAGCAAGCATTGACACAACTGCGTCCTATTGCAAAAAATCATAATTGCAGTTTGGCACAGTTAGCGATCGCTTGGTTAATTGCTCAACCACAAGCTAATGCTATTGTAGGAGCTAGAAATGCTGAGCAAGTAAAAGAAAATGCTCAAGCAGCAGAAGTTACACTCTCTGCTGAAGAAATTCAACAAATATCAAATATCGGCTCTATCGTTACTCAATCTTTAGATGACAACCCGGTTATGTGGAACTTCTCATCCTAAGCATTAGACCTCTCCAGAATACAGAATACTTGTAGAGATGGCTCATAAGAACGTCCCTATAAGCATTCTGTGGGTTAAAGATATTTAATTTACCATAGATGTCTATTGATTAATCTTATACAAATCAAGTTCACCTTATAGTTGTGTTTGTTGAGAAGTTTTAAGAGTAGTAAATTTAAGTAAAATCAGAGCTACATCTAAATAACTACAGTGCTAAATTGATACTTAAGACACCAGATAAGGCACTTAGCAATGTATAACAAATAGGGCGATGTACTTGGTGTCTCCGGTCATCAGTCCGAGTAAATTTCAGCATACATAAATGTGGCGACCGCGTGAAAATTATCAGCGTAGCCAAATCCTGAGTCGGAAAAACAGTCATATGCGAAATTTACTAGTTATTCAGTAAACTTTAGTTATTATTTTCTTTACTTTCTCTTAATTCGGTAATTTAATTAAGTTTGAAAACTACGTACTCTCTATAGAAAACCTGGTTGTCGTCAGCCAGGTTTTCTTGTTTTTGATAATATGGTTTGGTAGGATACTTGCCTTGTATAGTCATATTATGTCCGGTTAAACAGTTGTCATATCTGTGGGGACTAAGTAATAAGTAATGAGTAACCCACAAGGTGGGAATTCAAAATTCAAAAGCGGTGCGAAGAAAGCGCTTTCTCAAAGCGCTAAGGAATGCGCACCAAGAGAATTCAAAATTCAAAATTAATTCAGTTCCACCTTGCAACAAATGAAAATTGT
>JBCCDM010000592.1:0-2709 GCA_039030795.1 Cyanobacteria bacterium P01_A01_bin.84 | reverse complement strand
TGGTATGTCTAAGTACGACTCCCATTTAAAATGTTCATTTTGTGGCAAGTCACAAGAGCAGGTGCGAAAGCTAATCGCCGGACCGGGAGTCTACATCTGCGACGAATGCGTAGACTTGTGTAATGAAATCTTAGACGAAGAGTTACTGGACACTAACGGTGCAGCATCTCAAAGTGCGCCAAAATCAGAACCACCGCAAAAGCGTCGAAGTCGTGCTAGTACTCTCTCGTTTAATCAAATTCCTAAACCGAGAGAAATTAAGGCATATCTTGACGAACACGTGATAGGTCAAGATGAAGCTAAAAAAGTTTTATCTGTTGCTGTATACAATCACTATAAGCGTTTAGCCTTAGCACAGTCACAAGCAAGTTCTAAAGGCGGGAACGATGATGGTATTGAATTACAAAAGTCCAACATTCTTTTAATTGGACCTACTGGCTGCGGTAAAACCCTATTGGCACAGACTTTAGCAAAAATATTGGATGTACCCTTTGCCGTAGCCGATGCAACGACTTTAACCGAAGCTGGTTATGTAGGCGAAGATGTTGAGAATATTTTGTTGCGTCTTTTGCAAGTTGCTGACTTAGATGTAGAAGAAGCGCAACGAGGAATAATTTATATTGATGAAATAGACAAAATAGCCCGTAAAAGCGAAAATCCTTCGATTACTCGCGATGTTTCTGGTGAAGGCGTTCAACAGGCATTATTAAAAATGCTTGAGGGTACCGTCGCCAATGTACCTCCCCAAGGTGGTCGGAAACACCCCTACCAGGACTGTATTCAAATTGATACTAAAAATATTCTATTTATCTGTGGTGGAGCCTTTGTTGGATTAGAAAAGGTAGTAGAACAGAAGATAGGTAAAAAGTCAATGGGATTTGTCCAACCAGGAGAAGTACAAACTCGCGAAGAAAGAGCAGCAGATGTTCTAAAGCAATTAGGACCTGACGACTTAGTTAAGTTTGGCATGATCCCGGAATTTATTGGTCGAATGCCAATGGTTGCTGTACTCGATCCGTTGGATGAAGAAACTTTAGTTTCTATCTTGACTAAACCTCGTAGTGCTTTAGTCAAGCAGTATAAAAAACTGTTAAAGATGGACAATGTAGAGTTGGAATTTAAACAGGAAGCTTTACGGGCTATAGCTAGAGAAGCTTATCGGCGTAAAACTGGTGCTAGAGCGCTCAGAGGTATTGTAGAAGAGTTGATGTTAGATATCATGTACGAGTTACCATCTCGTAAAGATTTAACCTTATGTACAGTAACCCAGGAAATGGTAGAAAAGCGTTCTACTGCCGAGTTGTTGGTGCATCCATCTTCTCTCCCCAAGCCAGAATCAGCGTAATACTAACATTGATTTATATTTTAGGGGGATATATTATATTATCTCCCTAAATAAAAGTATTTAGATTATAAATTTAGCCAGCAATGCCCTACCTTAACGTTCGTGGTGTAAAGCACTACTACGAGTGGATAAGAAAGTATTCTAGAGAAACAGCTAAGCCAAAAATAATTTTTATCCATGGTTGGGCTGGTTCTGCTAGATATTGGAAAACTACTGCTCAAACTTTGTCAGAGAAATTTGATTGTTTACTTTATGACCTTAGAGGATTCGGTCGTTCAGTTGAAAAAGTAAATGAGGTAGATAAAATTGCAGTAAATAGCGTCAATTGTTCTTCAGTAGGCTTAGATAACTCCAAAATAAGTGCTGCGGTAGGCTATGAAATGGAAGATTACGCCTCTGACTTGGCATTCATACTTGATAGCTTAGAAATAGAGCGATCGCACATTATTGCTCACTCTATGGGAGCATCAGTTGCTACCTTATTTCTCAATTGCTACCCAGAACGTGTGGATAAAGCCATTTTGACTTGTAGCGGCGTTTTTGAGTATGACGAAAAAGCCTTTAGCGCTTTTCATAGATTTGGCAGTTATGTTGTTAAATTTCGTCCTAAATGGTTGGGTAAAATACCATTTGTAGACAAAATATTCATGGCAAGATTTTTATCTAGTCCAATTCCTGTTGATGAACGAAAAGCTTTTTTACAAGATTTTTTGCAGGCTGATTACGATGCAGCTTTAGGAACAATTTTTACATCTGTTAGTAAGGCACAAGCTGAATTAATGCCAGCAGAATTCGCTAAATTGAGAATACCTACATTATTGATATCTGGGGAGTATGACCAGATAATTCCGGCAAAATTAGGCTACCAGGCAGCAGCTTTGAATAGTAATGTATTACAAATTGCGACAATTAAAAATACTGGACATTTCCCAATGCTAGAAGACCCTAGTAATTATTTGAAACTAGTACAAAAATTTTTGAATTAATTTACCAATTGCCTTTGAGTTTTTGGCTTTTTTATAATTATATTTTTGTATACCTTTATCTATTCCCCTTTTTCCCAGCCCCTCTTACAATTTTGTAAGAGGGGCTCCTATTATTAGGTAAGGGATTATGATGATAAATCATTAACTAGGGTGACATAAAAGTTGTATGAATAAACAATGGGAGGTAAATCTATTCATAACGGGACTTTGATATTTTTGGAGCTAAAAATCCCCTCAAATCCAATTAGGGTAAGGGAAAAACCTCAATTGGGTAAAAATGGCTGAAACCTAGATATATAAATAAAATAGGTAAATTGATGTTAAACACTTGCCACATAAGCTTTTGAAGTTATTTTTGACATATTTTTTGCCTGAGTC
>JBCCDM010000591.1:0-2710 GCA_039030795.1 Cyanobacteria bacterium P01_A01_bin.84 | reverse complement strand
CCTGCGATTGATGCATTTTCATTTTGTCCTGAATAATCTCTGACTGCATCTAGCTCATTTAAGGGATAGTATGCGAGCAATCCTGGTTCATTTCCACTGAGTCGAATTTTATAATTAACAGCAACTTCTTCTACAGTTAATGCAACATTCCAAATTCGGACTTCTGCTAGCTTTCCCGTAAAGTAATTACTATTATTTAGATATCTCCCCAAAATAAAATTACCACTACCCTGATATTCTTCATTGACACCTATTTGGTCGATTGCAACTTCTCCATCCCGGTAAATCCTTCGTCTTTGATTTTCGCTGTCATAAACACAACACCAGTAATGCCAATCTAAATCATCAATATAAGTTTCTTCGGTGTCAAGGTCGTTAGTATGAAAAGCAAAGGTGAATTTTCCATTACTGCGAAAACCGATATGTAATCCTTTGTTTTTCTGTGCTTCTCCTTGACTGATGATAAATTGATTGTCATTAGCAATCTCATCGCGTTTTGCCCAAAATTCAACAGTAAAACTGGAATTAGCAAGTTCGATATTATCGCCACAATTAACAGAATTATTGTCCGAAAATTTGAAACACAAAGGTAATTTATCGGGAATCCATTGTTCAAATGAAGCATTACGGCTATCAGCAGTTGCATCATAATTAGTTTGACGCATTTTGCCTTCATCATCAAAATAACTCAGTTGTACGTTACCTTCGCAGGTTTCAATCGCATTTAAGGAACTAATTGGATTAACAAAACCAAGAATCCCACCGTTAGTAAGCAATTCTCTTTGGTCTTGGTTTAATTCTGTCATCGATTGGGGAGATTGCTGAATTTCAGAGACAGCCTTTATTAATTTGTTATTTAGCCCTTTTAATTCTTCCTGTAAATTATCAAGTTGATTTTTTAGATTCCCTAAATTAGTTCTGTCTGCATTTCGTTCGTCAATTAATCTATCTCTTTGAGCTATTTTGGCATTTAATTCTGTTTGCTTGCCATTCCAATTATATTCCGCTCCAGGAATATTATTGTTACAATATTCGTCGCTTTGTTCGCGATACCAAAGCTGATGGTCTTGACGGCTGCTATGCTTCTTCCACTGATGGACGTTTGCTCCATTGTTTGTAGATTTACCTGCTACATCAATTACTTTGTCACTATTTTTATTAATAATATAGAAAGAATCACGATTTCCATCTAATCTCCATAGCTCATTATTCCTATTATTTCTTTGATATTGTTGGAGATTAGCTCCATCACTAGAAGAAGCATTATGAATATTTAAATACTTACCACTTCTTCTACTTTGAATGAGATAATATCCGCCTTCTGCAATAATTCTCCACTGTTGATTATCTCCTCCATGCACATCATATTGGTAGATATTTGCTCCATTACTTGTTGAATTATCTTCAACATCTAAGGCTTTCCCGCTTTTTTTATTCCGAATAACTTGATAATAATTTTTCCAATCTCCTCTTGCATCATCCAGTGTTTGTCTTAAACTTTGTTCTTCTGTTTCAAGTCTATTAATTACAACTTGCACATCATTAATTTTTGCTTGTATTTCTTCTGGTGACTGCTCCAAAGAAGTAATTGTATTTATAAGTTTGAGTTCTTGGGATTCTTTAACAGAAATTTCCGTCAAAATTTGAGAAAAATCAGCAGACTGAGCAGCTAATGTTTCTAATTCAACTTCATCTGTATACTTTTCTTCTGTAATCGCATCAGATATTAATTGAATTCGATGTTTACGAATTTCTAACTGTTTCCAATTCCCTTTAATATTGCTCAGTTCAAAAGAACGAACTATTTTGATGTCATCAGGTACAGTAAAACGTGCTGAAGCTTTATACCAACCATTTTCTAGCTGGAAGTTTTCCATAACTCCTGAAAATTCTTCAATATCTTCTGAATTACGATTAGCTTTACCCCAATAGGAAAATTCAAAAACTTTGCTTCCACCAACATTATTGGGATTAATACTCTCGTCGTCTAACTTAAACTCAAAACTTTCTACATAAGTAGCACGTTGAGTAACAGCAAACGTTTCACCATTAGTGTATCTAATCACCTCGGTTGCATTATCCTTTAAAGTCCGCTCTAAGGTAACAGCACTTACAAATGGGTCGCCGTATACAGTACCATTATTGCCATAAACAGAAAAATCAACTACTTCCCGCTGCTCATCTTCAACAATCGCACCTAATCGCCAATAACCAACTAAACCAGCTTCCTTTCCGCTCAACTGAAGATACATACTATCTTCGATTTCTTGAGATTTTCTAGCTTTATTCCATACCCGCACATCCGCAATTTTACCAGTGAAAAAATTACCTTCAGCAGTTCCCCCAATCAAAAACTCTCGATTCCATTCTTGATTACTAATGCGCGGATTTTGGTTATTCAAAGTTTTACTAACAACCTGTTGACCATTTCTACACAACGTCAACGTCGTTTGCTTCTGCTTATGGTTATATGAGAAGATACCCGCATAATGTACCCATTCCCTTGCAGTTACCGGATTAGAATCTTGAACTTCTGCAAACCCTTCATCAAGAAGAACCGTTAAAACTACCCGATTATTCTTAATCATCAACTGCATCAGTTGACCCTTTTCACCAATAATTAATTGCTCTCCCGCTCCCGATTCCGGTACATAAATCCAAGCAGAATAGGTTTCTCCAAAGGAATAGCTTAAAGAAGGTTGTTTTAACT
>JBCCDM010000590.1:0-2734 GCA_039030795.1 Cyanobacteria bacterium P01_A01_bin.84 | reverse complement strand
AGGGAGGCTAGTAGAGGACGATCTCTAGCTACTAAGATTAAATGTTTGATTCCTTGTTTGGCTAATTCAATTGAAATTGCTTTACCAATCCCACGAGAAGCACCTGTAATTAAAGCTGTTTTTCCTTTTATATCCATAGGTCTAAACCTCACTAAAAACTTTCTACAACGTCAACAAATACCTGAAATATTTTGTGGCTAATAGAATTACAAATTAATTTGCTGTATCCAATTAGAAAATAGTGAGGCAAACTCTACGGTTACTACTCTTTTTCATTAGCAAAATAAGCTAATGAACCTAAAGTTACTGCTGCTAGATAACCTGTTGTTATAACAGCAATTAAAACGAACACACTTGGAGATAAAGTCATGATTAAACCTCTTTTTTTGATTTCACTTACACGCTAACAGAAGTGTCAAGAAAATAAAGTAAAATGAGCGATCCCCAAAAATTGTTACAAAAGACAATAAGAAGCTTAGATTTGATTACTGTTTAACGATCGCACTAGATGATAGTTTTAATCTTTGTTATTAATACTTTTAGCTCTGTATGCCATTCAATTCATCTCATAATTGTTTATGAGAAAACTAGCTGATTTTAAATCAATTATGAGAAGAAAGTAAAGAACTCGATCTATCAAATACAAATTAATTTTGTTCAGATTAAGCATATTCAATTTTAGGTATATTAATATACATTTCTATCGAGCAAAAATTGTCAGATAACTGTTTGTATTTCTTCTACCTTTTATGGCGATCGCTAAGTTTAAAATTGAGAATCTCAGAATAACTTAAATTGAGCTTATAGAGCAGAACAAAAGTTCAACGTGTTGGAGTTGAAGGAACAATTTCTCAGGGAGTCCGTGGTTTTGGTTTACACTAATGCCGTTATATAGGTTTGGACAAAGTTCATCTACAACATATCCTCACTGCAACTGCGATCAATGCCATTCATCTATTTGCTTGGTTTGAGGGTATTCCTTTAGCTAAAACTCGTGTTTTTTCCTTTGCCAAATTAGCTCCTGATTAGCTGTGAATCTTTCTGTCTGTCATCGAAAATCTAGCAATTTTAAGTAGTCTAGAGCTTCATTTTTTAGACAGTATCAATACCTGTCAGCGAAATTTTTAATGTTGTTACTTAAAAACTTTTATTTGAAATTAATGGAGTAATAATCTGTGATGCTCAATGCAGTCATTACTCCATTAATGTTACCTATACCTATTTAAGATACTTTGCTTTTGATGGCTTATTCTGGCATCAACACAGTATCAATAATATGAATCACGCCATTATCTGCCTTGACATCAGCTTTAGAAACTTTGGCATCATTCACCTTGACACCTTTACGAGGGTCGATTTTTACTTCTGAACCTTCAACTGTTTTAGCTGACTTCATTTTAGCCACGTCCGCTGCCATGACCTTGCCAGAAACAACATGATAAGTCAGGATTTTTTTGAGTTTGTGAAAATCTTTGAGCAACTTATCTACCGTACCTTCAGGAAGCTTAGCAAATGCGTCATCATTGGGCGCAAACAGGGTGAATGGACCCTTACCTTTAAGAGTATCTCCCAAATCAGCAGCTTTAACGGCAGCAACTAGAGTCTCAAATGAACCAGCATTAATTGCGGTATCTACGATATCAGCCATTTATTAGAACCTATTATTATGTAATCTGTTAACGAGTGCTAACAAAGATCATCATGACAGTCTCCTATTTGACATCGTGTTTAAGTGAACGTTTGAGCAGAGTATAATTTGTCTTAATTGTCTTAAAATCAGACAATGTTTAATGCAGTTTTTAGCTTATTAGTTGTTCCAACTTTGGGGATTTTTTAGAATTTAGGATTACGGGTATATATCAAAAATACTGCAATACTCTGTCCTTGCTTGAATAGCAGTTATTCATTTAAATCTTCTGCCTCTTCATTTTCAGCTAGAATTTCTTCTAGTTCATCGGTTTCTTTATCGTGCTGAAAAGTATCTGATTGATTAGGCATAAATCGACCAGTACTCTTGATCCATCTAAAAAGAGATTCATTTTCTCTAGGAGTAATAATTGATGCAGGTTCGCCTATCGGTTCTTGTTGAAGTGCGGGATTTTTGCGTTTTTTAGTCATTTTTATTGTTGTCGCAAGTTTCTAGTTAATAAACTGCTTTTTGATAAAAGGTGAAGTCATGGCAGACAAAAGACTGCCGTAATCTAGATTAAAATTAACTCCCACTCCCACTTTGAGATCGGAGTTTTTACTATCAATAACTGTGTGATCGCTACTTGAACCCAGTATTTCGAGATCTCGATCTGGACTTAAACCAGAGATTAGAGTGTCCTGCTTGCCCAAAGCAATAATCGCTCTTTGGTGTGTACCGCGATTTGTGAAGACGGGGATATTGCCAAAAGCATCTCGACCAATTTCTCCAAAAGGAACAGAAGGCTTTACTTTTGATTCAATTACCTCAGCAATTAATTTAAAAGCATTAGTATGTAATTGCGGAATGGGTTGGCGGTTGACAGTTCCACAACCTAAAAGAATTGATTCTCCGATCCTTAGGTTATTAATTCGTCCAACCTGCTTAGTAGATTTATACCATTCATAGTTAGCCGAGTTCCCCCCAGAAATTATAGATAAGTTAAGGTCAAATTTCTGTTCTACGGCATCAGTTAATGCTGACAGTTGTTGCATCTTTTTGTTGTCAGGCTTGATGCCTCCATAACAAGCCAAATTACAGCCGAGT
>JBCCDM010000589.1:0-2736 GCA_039030795.1 Cyanobacteria bacterium P01_A01_bin.84 | reverse complement strand
TCAAAGTAATAAAGATGGGAATTAAATCGGCAGCAAAGTTACCTTGGTTACATTGAATAGCTAGATACTGCAAAAAAGTAGTTTTGCCACACCCAGGTTTACCTAAAACCCTAAGCTTGGAGTAGATTTCGACAGCTTGCATCCCCGATATTTGGGTCAGAGAAATCTGTCCCAAACCAAAGCGATCGAATTCCTCGGCATTATAATTTTGTACATTAGAGATATCTAACCATTGTTGGCTGGCTATCTCCTGCAAAATATTAACGTCAATGTAGATATTTTTGAGATCGACAGGTCGATTCGTGTCTAGCAACTGTAAAGTGCCACATTGAGTTTGAATTTTTGAGTAGCGTTGCGATCGCATTTTTTGCACCAGCACATCAACATTGACTTCTGCTTGTACTGGTTCGGGAAACTCATCTGGAGGATCGACTGCAATTTCTCGCCAGTCTAGCGACAAAATTTCGCAAATTTCGATAAAGTTATATCGTTCTATAGGACGACCCGTAAAAAATCTCCAGACTGGCTGACGAGTCTTTAAATTCACTTCTTCTGCTAAGTTATCTTGAGTCCAGCCTGTATTATTGAAAGCTTTTTTGGCTTGTTTGATACCTGTTGCTGATGCCTGGAGCGATCGCTTTGCCATGAAAAAAATTTCCCCAAGTTTTCTCAAAATATTCTAAAAATTTGATTTTGAAATCGAATTTTTTAACCCTATATCTCGATCGTAACGTTCTTATCAAACAATACATTATACAAATCAAAACAATTGCCCTTTAATTGTTTTTAGCACCAATTAAAATCATCTAAGCTTTGTTGAATATACGGTGTAGAAAGAAATGTATAAGTTAAGAAATTTAAATTTTATCGTGATTTTCGCTATGTCCGATACTGGTCAGACAAAGTCAAACAAACTATATACGATTTAGAGCAGCAATAATATCGGCAATTGGCATATTATAGTTGCGCTCGAAAAAAAAACGCGCTTCATACCTCAAAATATCGTCTCGAAACGAGGCAGTTTCGACGTTATAAACTACCAAATACTTTATTAAAAATTGCATTTATATGAGTCAAGTAACGAGTCTAAATTCAAACATCAATTCAAACGCAGAAAGCCAAGCAAAAAAAATGGCTTGGCAAAAATATGGACGAGGAATTGACAGCGTAAACCAGGAATTGGCGTTGCACCTTCATGGGATGGTAGAGGCTGAGGTGGGGGACTAGGGGATTAGGGGAAACATTAATCTTCTTGGTTCATAATCATCCCGTAGCTATGCAACTAAAGGAATTTTTAAAATTATGCAATTAATAGTGTGTTTCATATCTGCTTTTATTTTTGGCAGCTTTATCGAATACTGGGTTCACCGTTTGATGCACTTGTCGCCTAAATTTGGCTCAAAAATAACGGCTCATTATGATCATCATCGCAGCAATACAACTAAAGGATTTTTGAATGATTTTTTAGATTTTAGTTTAGGGGCTTTATTAGTACTACCAGCTTTTATAATTTCTGTGCCAGTAGGCATCATTACAGTTTTAGGTACAATAACCTTTGCTGCTTTTGCTTCTTATGCTCATCAAATACAGCATTACAATCCGACTAAATGCTTCTGGATGAAAATGCCCGTTCACTATGTTCATCACCAGAATAACCAATGGGATTGTAATTTTGGCTTGGCTGTAGATTGGTGGGATCGTGTTTTTGGAACTTATAAGCCTGTAGCATTAAACTCCTCAATCTCGCAAGAGCGATCGTTAACTAAACAATATTAGATCCAAATAAAAGATCGCTCTCGTTTGGATAGTTATACTAAATCTTCGTATAGGTTATTTATTTGTTTTATAAGTCAGAAGTCAGAAGTCAGAAGTCAGAAAAGAGATCGCCTTACCCGAACTCAGATTATACTGAAAACCCAACCCAATAGACTAAGACAGACAACAGAACATCTGTATTGGTAACTGTGATGAAGAGAATCAACCTGTCTGTTTATAATACTTCCTTCTCATCAAAAAATTAGGTAACTAGTGAGAAGCAGTCCATACGAACGACTATAAGATGTATTCGGTCGCAGACAATCGTATTTATTATCCTTCAGACAATGTCAAGCCTATTACCTGTTGCCTTTATTTATTCGGTCGGCACTAACTTATATAGAGTTTCGTTACCATCATTGTTATTAGGTTGCTTGTTTTCTCTATTTTCTACAGGTTTGACAGTATTAATTATGTCTGCTGTAGTTTTGACGGTGTTATTAACGCTTTGGGCGGTATTCATAACGGCATCTACTGTAGATTTTACAGTTTCGTTAACATCGTCGGCTGTACTTTTAACAGTTCCTTCTGCATCTTGAAATGTATCGTTAACGACTACGGCAACACTTTGAACAGCTTCCCCCACGTCTTTAACAGTATTGTTGATGCTTGTAGCTGTCTTGTCTACTACGCTTCCAACTTTTTGAATGTTTTGATTAATTCGAGAAATTGCACTTTTGTTAGTCAAAATGCTAACAACTCCACCTAAACTAGCACCGATTAGCATTCGCGATGATAAAAGTGTGACCGTCTTTCGCTTAAAAAACGGGCATTGCTCTGGCGTCAGACTTGTTATTGGCGATCAGCTATTCGATCTTTGATGGACTGATAAAAGATCTTATCTTCCAGTTTTTCCTGTTTGAGTTTGTCTTTTAAGATTTTTACTCTTTGCATATAGGGGTGGTGCTGATATTTTTCTAT
>JBCCDM010000588.1:0-2752 GCA_039030795.1 Cyanobacteria bacterium P01_A01_bin.84 | reverse complement strand
GTTGCTCCGGAATCGTTGCGACAAAACAGCCGAGATTACAACAGAGTCGACGAATGAATCTATTCGCGATTATGGCGGCACCAATTTACATACATAGGAGGATAAAATCTTTGCAGCAGAGGATAAAATGAGTCGACATGACTAATAGAAGAAGTTTTTTATTAGGTGCAGCAGCTACTTCTTGTTTAATAAGTGCTGGATGCGGATGGAGGTTGGGTAGACTTCAAGCATCTTCTGATAGTTATATCAAAGATAAATTACAAATTTATACTTGGAGTCAATACACTAGTCCTAAATTATTAAAAGCATTTACCTCAAAAACTGATATCCAAGTTTTAGCTGATGTTTTTGATGCAAATGAGGCTATGCTTGCTAAATTACAAGCAGGAGGAGGGAGTGGCTATAGCTTGGTATATCCATCTGATTATATGGTGCAAAAGATGGTTAAAAAAGGTCTATTAGCGAAGATAGATCATCAACGTTTAAATATTCTAGATACTTTATTTACTAAGTTTAAAAATCCTACTTATGACTCGAATAATAGCTATAGTGTTCCTTTTAGTTGGGGTACAACTGGCTTTATTTATAATTCAGATAAACTGCAAAGTTCTCCAGATAATTGGGAATACCTTTGGCAAAATCAAGAGAAACTAGAAAAGCGAATTACTCTGCTTAATGATGCTCGGGAAGTAATGGGGGGAGTTTTAAAAATGCTGGGATATTCTTACAATTCCCAAAATGAAAAGGAAATTAAGCAAGCTTATGAAAAGCTGAAAATACTCAAAAGTGCGATCGCGGCTTTTGATACTGATTCTTGGAGAAATCAAATCTTAGCTGGAGACTTATTAATAGCGATGTGTTATTCATCAGATGCAGTAAAAATTATTGCAGAAAACCCACAGCTAAAATATATAACACCGAAGAGTGGTTCTTCTTTATGGACAGATACAATCGTTATTCTCAATTCTGCTCCTAATATTGACGGAGCTTATGCTTGGATTGACTATATCCTACAACCACAAATATCAGCTAAAATTAGTCAAAATTTAGGTATTGCAATCTCTTCAGAAGCAGGATACAAAGTATTACCTAAAAAAGTACAGAATAATCCCACATTATTTCCTTCTGAAGCAATCCTAGAGAAATGCGAGCGTATTTCCCCAGTCGGAGAAATGGAGTCTGTATATGAGCGCTACTGGACAGAGTTAACCAGTAGTTAATTTACCTCTGAAAATTGATAATATTCTGCCCTAAATACGAATTCAGAGGAAACTAGAAGCTGTAAGTAGCTACGTTTTTATATTTTTTAATTTTTTGCATTATTGTTTCATTAATATATTCAAAATTTTTAATGGTGTCCACTCAAAGTAATTCATTCAATCCTTTTGATAATAAAAATAAAAGGAAAAACAGAAATGATTCTAAATTTGATTTACTACAGCCTCTACTATTACTAGCTCCATCTGGTATTTGGTTGCTATTTTTACTAGTTATTCCAACCTTCATCATCTTTGAACTGAGTTTAGTCTCTAACATTAAACCTGGAGATATAGTTAATCCTAATGGCTGGGATAATTATATTCGGATTCTTGATCCCTTATATTTAAAAGTCATTGGAAAATCTTTATTTCTTGCTACTAATTCTACACTTATTTGTTTACTATTAGGCTTACCTGTGGCTTATTATATAGCTCAAAAGGTACCAAAACGCTGGCGAAACTTATTACTAATAGCTATAGTTTTACCATTTTGGACTTCTTCTTTGTTACGTTCTTATGCTTGGATTACAATTCTCCGTCCTACAGGTTTACTTAATACTGTATTAAATAGTTTAGGACTGCCTGCATTAGAGCTATTAAATCGTACTCCTGCGGTATTAATTGGAATGAGTTACAGCTTACTACCTTATATGATTTTGATTCTATATGCTGCCTTGGAAAAATTAGACCAGCGACAATTAGAAGCTGCTGCTGACCTTGGTGCAAATCCAATTCAAGTTTTCTGGAAAATAACTGTACCCCAAACAATCACTGGAATTGCTGCTGGTTGTTTTTTAGTATTTATTACCGCTCTAGGAGACTTCATAAATCCTGAATTACTAGGTGGTGCTTCCAGCATGACTGCTGCTAGGTTAATTTATAATCAATTTCTTGGGTCTACTCAAAATTGGGGATTTGGTTCTGCTTTAAGCATGACTTTGATTTTACTTGTAAGTATTGCGATCGCTTGTCTAATTAAGTTAGGTGAAATTAGACCTCATAAGTCTCGTTAAGAAAGCAATAATTCAGTATTTATTTAGATTTAATGTGGGCATCGCTGAGGCGGGTTACCTGTGCCATTTCTGCTACGTCGTGAATACGCAATACTTGGGCTCCCCCTGCGATCGCCGCTGCACAGGCGGCCCCAGTCCCCCAAACCCGATCCATGGGTTGAGAAGTCATGCAAGAGTCATTCCCAGACGTCGCATTTTTGTTATCCTCCCCCGCCTGACCTAGCATTTCGTTTTCGGCTGGGGGTGCCTTGTAATCAGCTGCAAAGGGAAGTCAAGGAAGACTTCGCTTGACTAAGAACTAGAGAATGAACAGTGATTCTCATTCTATGGAACATGACGATATGGGGCTTCCCAACCTCTCGTTTGATTCACAAAAGGTTCGGTCAGCTGGTAAGCTGCAAACAGCATCATGAACTTCTATGAGGCAGTAAAAAAGAAGACTTAGATCATGACTGAAAGATTCTCGGCAGAAACCACATC
>JBCCDM010000587.1:0-2763 GCA_039030795.1 Cyanobacteria bacterium P01_A01_bin.84 | reverse complement strand
GATTGTATATAAAGGGTTGCAAATTACATTCGTTGTATGGTTGACTCCACCAACACGCGCACCTGTTTGGTCAAAGTGCTGCCAGCGAAAAGTTGCGGTGCGGGGGTTCCCCCCGTTGAGCAAACTTTTCAAGACAGGGGCCCTTCAGAATATATTTCTTTATACTCTGTTTCAATGAAAAAGCCGTTATCTCAGAGAATGCACAATTGTCCGGTATGTCATGCCAGCTTGTGTCGTGATTTGAATGCGGCTATAAATATCAGGAATCGTGGGGCGCACGACCTGTATAAACAAGTCCAGCCAATGTCTTCAAAGAAGAGTCCCTGGGAAGCTCACACCGTAATCTCTGATTACGGTGTGAGTACGTCACATAATTCCAAAAGACTTCTCCGATAATTAACTTCAAACCCTTGGGATTGCTGAACTAAAACTTAGTTTCCGGAGATGTCTAAAGTAACCGAAATTGATATCATCCATCCAACAACCACTGTAAATGTTTAGAAAGCAAATTTCCTAAATCATAATTTTTCTGAATTGTTTCTCTGGCTTTTACCCTCAATCCTCTCATACCATCTTTAGAACTTAATACTTCCTCTACCCGTAAAGCAGTTTGTTCGGGAGAAAAGAAATCAACCAATAATCCATTCTCACCATTTTGAATCACCTCCCTCACAGGTGCAGTATCAGAAGCTATTACCAAACATCCTGCCGACATAGCTTCCAACATCGACCATGACAACACAAAAGGACGGGTTAAATAGATATGTACCGATGATGCTTGTAAAACCTGCAAATACTTCTCGTATGGTAATAATCCAGTAAAATGCAAGCGAGATAAATCTAAATCTGACCTCAACTTATCCAACATCAACTGCTTATAAGTTCTTCCATCCGGGAGATTTTTCCCATATGCGACTCTATCTTGTCCCACTACCACTACATGAGCATCCGGACGATGCTTTTGAATTAACGCTACAGCTTCCATGAATTGAGGAAAACCCCGATAAGGTTCCATCCCTCTAGCAACATAAGTAACAATTTCATCTACCCCCGACAAGTCTAAATCAATCGATGGTAAGACTAACCTCGCTCCCAATTTGGGTTGAAAGAAATCCGTATCAACCCCATCATGCAATACATGAATTTTATCTTGAAATTCCTTGGGAAACTGTTCTCTTTGCCAATAGGTAGGTGATAAACCTTTGTCACAACTATATAAATCTAAAAGAATAGGAGCATTTTTCACCCTAATTCTCACTTCATCATCAGCATCTATCGGGTCTTGTGGGTCAAAATCGGCATCAGAACCATGTGCATTGTAAAACCATTCAAAAAAGCAACAATACTTAGCTTTTGGAAAAATATCTTTAATAAATAAACCAGGACCCCAACCCGAATGAGCATACACCACATCTGGTACAAAACCTTTACTTTTAAGCTGATTAGCCATCCGATAAACAGCTTGTCCTTGCAAAACTGCACTTTCTAAAGGTTTAACATAGTGATGGGTTTGGGAATGAGCTTGACGTGACTCTTGGTATAGTACTTTAGCCACCCCCTTCATACTACCTTCACTGCGCTTCGTACCAAACACCACCTGATTATTAGAGTCTTTACTTAATAAATTTGCTAAATGTCGAAACTGGGCAGGAAAATTAGGGTGTAAAAATAGAATACGCATTAAATTTATTATTTGTAACTGTAGGTTTGATACGGGTTGTATTGAACGAGTTGTTAGCTTTTAATTAAAATAGGTTCTATTAATGGTATTCAATTGTAAATTTAGGGAATTTGGTTATTTTGTACCGTTTTAGTTGATTTAGGTAAATGATTTATCCAAATTTATATTATTTTAGTGTTGCTTATAAAAAAGGTAAAGCCACTGACATTTTTCAATCCCTATGCTTTTCCGGAATTATGTGAAAAATATAATTTATTTGAATTTATATTTCTTCATATCTCACAGTTAATACTTTGAGGATAATTATATTTTGGCAAACTGGTAATTCAATGTAAGCGATCGCAATAGTTTTGTATGATGACAATAAATTAATAATTGTATAACAAAACCGTTGTAGAAGATGAATTAAAGATGATACAAATTATTCAGGCTGAAAAAGTTAAATTGTACGATTTAGAGAAAAATTTTCAGTTGAAATTATCAGAGGATAAAAATTTTTTTTCAGAATGGAAAGAAGATTTACCTGAATTAAGTGAGATTGAGAAACAACAATTAGACCAAGTCAAAGCAAGTTATTTCAACTTAACGAAACGTTCTATGCTTGAGGACATGGTAAAGATGGTAGTGTTATCACCTTTATTAAGCAATTCAGGTTTTTATTTACCACCCTTTTATTCGACAAGTGAGTCATCGGTAGAAATTAGTGATGAGGATGAAGGGGTAACAATTCGAGGTAAAATAGATGTTTTAGTTTTACAAGAACAGCTTTGGGTGATTGTGATTGAATCGAAGCAAGCAGGGTTTTCTTTAGAAGTAGGAATTCCTCAAGCTTTGGCTTATATGTTAGCAAATCCTCAACAGAATAAACCTGTATTCGGTTTGGTAACAAATGGGGGAAATTTCATTTTTATGAAAATGACTCGGAGAGAACAAGCAATTTCTCCTGACTTTTCACGTTATGTGGAAAAGGCAATTTTTACGTTTTCCCAAACCCTGGTTTTTCGTTCACTATTGTCATTAGTTTTAAGCTATTGATAATAAGATTGTGGAAAAAGTAACGTAATTTCGTTGGTTGAGGACTT
>JBCCDM010000586.1:0-2767 GCA_039030795.1 Cyanobacteria bacterium P01_A01_bin.84 | reverse complement strand
CCTTTTTTCTGGGAATTCCCTACACCCCGGCGCGGCGACTCCTTGCCGCTGGTCTGCCGTTGGCCCTGGCCACCGATTACAATCCCGGCTCCGCTCCTTCGGGCAATATGAACCTGGTTGTCTCCCTCGCATGCACCCAAATGAATATGCTGCCATTTTTAATACATCTTTCTCTAGCTGTTTTACCTTTTTCAATGGCTTCTTCAAAATTCTGGAAAATATATTTGATTTTATCAGCTATTTCCCCAGGATTACTTGAATCAACTGTATAACCAGTATCTCCTAAAATATCCGGTATATCACCTACTTTTGTGGCTAAAATTGGTTTTGCCATTGACATTCCATCTGTTAACTTTAAAGGAAACTGCGCCAAAGCTGCAGGAGTATCTCGTTGAGGAACAACAATTACATCCGCTGCTGCAACAATATCTGGCATTTGATAAGATTGCTGCTTTGGTAATTGAATTATCCAACGTCCCCATTTTTCCTTTAGTTGAGTATCATAATCATCATAGGGACTACCACCAACAATTACCAACTTTAAAGTAGAATCGTTCAACTTATCCAAAGCAATCAAAACATCTTCTACCCCTTTATAAGGTCTTGGGGCACCAGGAAACATTAAAATTTTATACTCAGAAAGTCCATAGCGCTTTTTACTTTCTTCGTAATTATAAAGCTCGGGATTAAAAAGCGAAGTGTCTTTTCCATTTGGAATATAAACTCCACCAAATCGTTTTTTCAAAAATTGAGTGTGAATGGTAATTACATCAGCTTTATACGATATATCTTCCATCCATTTTATATAAAGCTGATGGTCTGGGTTCCTCAAAGCTCCTTCTGATTTCAAAACATCTCTAGCAAACTGTTTTAAAGAAGGACGATACCGCCATTTCTCACCACCAGACCAACTCAATTCCCAATCGTCAATATCCAAGATAATTGGCTTTTTAGCCTTCAATCTTTTTAATAACGATAAACCAAAAGTGGTCGCTTTCGGTCTCATTGCATAAATAATATCACCATCTATTTTTTTTATTAATTGAGAAGCTGATGATAAAAATCGTGGATAATTATAACCATTAAAACTAGAAACTTTAATTTCGGATTGAGAGCTTACCGCTGGCTCATTACCAAAAATAAATCCTAAAATTTCAACTTGATATTCAAGCTTTTGTAGTGCTTGTGCAAGTAAAAATGAGCGTACACCACCACCACCCCATCTACCCGCACCAGCACTGGATAAGTCACTAACAACTATAGAAACTTTTAGTTGTTTTTTATTTTGCATACTTCTCCACAACAATTAAGTTCTGCTAATTTGCAATAAAAATATTTCTAGAAGCCCCCCAGCCAATTTAAGCAAAGTTTTAAAACTTCGTATAAAACGGCATTTACACAATGCTTATTGTATAAAAATACGAGTCATAGTCTAACTCTGTATCTACTACTTATCCTAGAGCGAATTTACTGATAGTTATAGAAAAACCTAAATTATCATATTTTTAGTTGAGTATTCTTACGGTTAGATTGAATACATAAACAGTAATATGACAGTTCTATATAAGCTATGGCATTTTCAAGTGCTGAGAAACCGGGTTTACTAACTCTCACTAATTATCTTCGAGTGCTAAAAGATGTTGCTATACCTGCATACAAAGTTTGTTGACTAGCAAAGCAATATAGATAACCTGCGTATTTAACTGCAACGAAAGTATCTTTAATTACGGCTATTACTGATAAGTCAGATAGTATTCAAACAAATTACGTAATATTTACAATCTTTATATGCGTTTTTCATATATGGTCTGTTAGAAATGATTCATTAGACAAGCATCTACTAATAGAATTACATATGAAAGCTTTTGGTATTTACACTCTTGCCAATGATGTAGTATTCGACCAATTAGTTGCGAGCATTGAAGCTAATATTGGTTGCGATATCCCAGTTTGTATCATTCCTTTTGACAATAATCTAGGTCGAGTTAAGCAAGAAATTACTTTGCATCCTAACGTCACTTTATTTGAGGATGAGTCCTTAATTGACCCTTGGGAAAAATTTGCTCGTCAGCTTGCTAAGGCACTTATAAGTAATAAAATATCCAGCTTTTGGTTCTACCTGAAAGGCAGAACCGCTATCACTTTAGGTTTTCTCCGAAATTTATTTGATAAAGCTGGATATTTTATTTTTTGGATCTCCCTAACGCTCATCCAGAAGCGCTACAAACCCAGCAATTGCATCCCCGTTGGTATGGAGGAAAATTGCATCGTAAGTTTGTAGCCTTTGATGGGTCTTTTGAGCAGTTTATATTTTTTGATGCAGACAGTTTAGGGATGAAACCGATTAAGGATGTTCAAGAAAAGTTGCAGACTTATGACTTTGTTTTTGATGATTGGGAATATACTAAATCTCAAGCTAATGCAGCGTTAAATATTCCTTGCAAATATAAAGAGTAAATTAACAACTTATTTCCCTGCTTAGGTGCAATTGAAGACTATAAAGGTAATAGCTAATGAATCTCATGCAACGAGATGATTAGTGGGAGAGTTGTAACAGATTAAGAACTATATGGCGGTATGATTTTGTATTGTAAATTCTGATTAAGTTAAGTCAAACAGTACATAGCAAATCCTGTTTTACATTAATCTTTCATAGATGCAACCTTGGGGAGACGCTCCAACAGGCACTCGGCGATGTCCAGGTTGAAGACCTCGACACACGCTTTGTGGCTGTCGCCACCGAGATCGGCAGCGGCCATGAAATCTG
>JBCCDM010000585.1:0-2771 GCA_039030795.1 Cyanobacteria bacterium P01_A01_bin.84 | reverse complement strand
CGCGCTCGGCTACTTTGCACTTCGCTCCCTCGAAGACACCGCGTCGTCTTTCCTGATCGTAGCTGACGCCGACGACACGGTCGTGACGATCACGCGGGAGTAGGGAATAGGGAACATAAAACAGGTAATCATTCGGGTGTTTATAGCGGTTTTCCAGAAGGTGCAATACAAATTAAAATTGGTAAAAATCGAACGGATAGGGATGTCTATTCCACAAGAATGTATTTTACTCAACCGAAAACCGCTATATTTCATTTCTAGCGAGGAGATTTAATAATTTTCACCTTTAACCTGTTCCCTGTCCCCTATCCTCACCAAAAGATTTTTACAGCTAAGGTTAGCGAAGCGAACAGCAAACCAGGCTGGTCTGTAACGATTGCTTCCATTAGAAATTAAAAGCATGAAAACCATACGTCAGTTCGATTCCTACATTACCTGTCCAAAACCATCACCTCAAGCTTCCTTGAGGTTATTTTGCTTTCCCTATGCAGGTGGTAGCTCTTTAGTTTTTCGTACATGGGCTGCGAGCTTACCTGAAAATATCGAAATTTGTCCTGTAGAACTTCCAGGACGGGGAACGCAGATGAAATCACCTCCATTTATACGAATGGAAGCTTTAGTTAACGAAATTACTCCGATTCTCCTCCCATATTTAGATAAACCATTCGCTTTTTTCGGTCATAGTATGGGTGGAATGGTCAGTTTTGAACTTGCTCGCCATTTACGCAAAGAATATGGTAAAGAACCAGTCCAACTATTTGTTTCTGCTAGTCGCGCTCCTCAAATTCCGTCACCAAAGCCACCTATTCACGAACTCCCAGAAGCTGATTTCTTTCAAGAGCTTCGTCGTCTTAACGGTACACCTGTTACAGTACTGGAAAACACCGAATTAATGCAAATACTTACCCCTATTTTAAGGGCTGATTTTGCAGTTTTAGAAACCTATGTTTACACTCAAGAACCACCATTTGAATTTCCAATCGCGGCTTTTGGTGGATTAGAAGACCAAGAAGTACCAATAGAACAACTAGAAGGGTGGACATCACAAACAAAAAGTTCTTTCCAATTGCAAATGTTTTCCGGAGACCACTTTTTTATACACTCAGCCCAATCACTTTTACTTGAAAATTTAGCTCAATATTTGAAAACAATAACTTATGTATAACTGTGTAATATTTCCATATATTTTTTCTAAATATCTAGGACTTACGCATTGACTAAAAGAGATGAATGAAGGTTTATGCTTGGCATAATCATAGATTAAATCGCGGACTATTTGACGATAGTGATTTAACCGTAAAGACTTACAGTATTTAGTTTAACCTAAAATAATAAAACAGGCTTTAAAGGAGAAAACATCAATGATTGAAGTATGTATTATTGGTTTTGGATTTAGTGCCATTCCTTTGGTTCGTGAATTGGAGCGTACCAAAACAAACTTCAAAATTATCTCTGGAGAAAATGACAGTGTGTGGGATAGATTGGATAAAAGCGGACGTTTGGATTTCAATTTAGTAACTAGTTATCACAGCAGTTTCTATTCATTTGATTTGGTTAAGGATGAATATGAAAAAGATTATTTTCCTACAGCTAAGCAGTTTTATGAAATGCACAAACGATGGCGTGCCGTTTATGAGAAAAAAATAATCCAAGATTTTGTTGTCAGAATAGACAACTTTAAAGACCATAGTTTAATTTTGACACGTTCAGGACAGACATTCCAAGCCAAACATGTAATTGTTGCTACAGGCTTTACTCGTCTAATGAACAAATTGTTGAATGATATTGACTATAGTGTATCAAACAAAACTTTCGTTTTTGGGACAATGGGGGATTCAGCGAACTTGATGATATCCAAATTAATCCCCAATAACAATAAAATTATCCTCAGAATGAAAGGCTTTACACCACTAGACCAACAATACGGTAGAGAGGGAACAATATTTACATTGGATCAGGGAGAATTTCACAATGCCAGATACATTTCTCATGAAATGTATGGTGCCCTCATGATGAATCACATAACTCCAAAATCAGTAAATCCACATGTATTATTGAATCAATTTCCATTATTTAATCGTGATTATAGTTGGGCCAAGGCTAAGGCTTATCCCCCAAGTGGTACTATTGCTGTTAAGTATTGGCCAATAGAACAATATTATCAAGAATTTAATGAAAACCTAGAAGAATCGATTTCTCAAGGGTATTTGTTGAATGATATTACTATGTGGTTACACACGGGTAAGGTTATAATCGTTCCACCTGATACCCCCATGGATTTTGAAAACAAAACCATTACCTATGCAGGTATCGAAAGGTCTTTCCATCAATATATTCAAGGTGATGCTGAACAACCTAGAATCCCTACAATTATGATGGATGGAGTAAATCCTTATCAATATTTATATAGGGACAATTTTATGGGAATTATCCCTCAAAAACTGAACAATATTTACCTGCTTGGTTTGACTCGTCCAATGACAGGTGGTGTTGCAAATATTGTTGAAATGCAGAGTATGTTTATTCATAAACTTGTAACTCAACCGGAGTTTCATTGCAAAATACATAATAATCTGAGTCAGCGTATTGCAGACTACAATGATTACTATTATGGTAATACTGAGCCACGTAAAACCGACCATACAATTCATTTTGGTTTTTACACCGATGACATTGCAAGATTGATTGGAATCGATCATAAAGTCAGTGAATGTCACTCCGTAAAGGATTTGATTTTTTACTATGCTTTTCCTAATAATGCTTTTAAGTAT
>JBCCDM010000584.1:0-2781 GCA_039030795.1 Cyanobacteria bacterium P01_A01_bin.84 | reverse complement strand
GTCGGCGGTTTGGTTCTTTTCTTCTTCGGGAGTAGAGGTTCAATTATTTTCCATTCCTTGTCTGTTAAGCTACTTGTATAGGTCATTTCACTTGATATTCTTTTTTACAAGATGGTTGGCATATATAGCCGTACAAAATTAAACCCCGACAAGTTCAGTTATTAGCCTGTAGGTAGTAGGTAGTAGGTAGTAGGTAGTAGGTAGTGGGTAATAGATAATGTCCTAGCCTGAATACGTAATGCCATAACAGAAAGCTTTAGTTATCTGGTACTAGAAGCAGGAGACTGGATACTCTCTGACGGTACTCTGCTAGAAGTTGCAACGGTCGATACCAACAAATTGACAACTGATGGTTGGGAGAATCTGGACTTCGATCTCGACTTTGAATCAACCCCCGCCATTCTCTCTCAAGTTTAAACCTATAATGGCAATCAATTTGTTCGCACTAGACAGAAAGGAGCTAGTGTTGATGGATTTAGTCTGTCTATGGAGGAAGAAGAAGCTTTAAAACATACTGGTCATCTAACAGAAACTGTGGGCTGGCTGGCAATGGATACTGGTAGTGGGATTCTGGGAGATATTCAGTATCAGGCGGGACATACAGATAAGCTAGTCGATCATCAAGGATACAGCGGTGTGCAAACAAGCTAAGTACAGTTATAAGTTCCAATCTCAATGAACAAGCAAAATAAGTGTACTTAATAAACCTGAACACCGCTATATACCCTTAAGTTTGAGACTGATTTTGACAACGCGCCTTCTTTGTTTGCATCTCTAGCCAGCTTCTATGGTGGTGACTCAGCGGGATTACGCTATAAGAACCTCACTAATGATCAGGTTCGCATTGTTCTAGAAGAAGAGCAAAGTTTAGATGCTGAGACTGCCCACGTTGACGAGATAGTTGATTTTATAGCTTTTTCTGGCTCTGGCGATTTGCTGGCTACTGCTTATGTGCCAGTTGATTTTGATTAGATACTTGTCAAGGAAGAAATTTATTTCTTAAAAAAACATTGTTTACAGAAACAATTTTGAGCAAATGTCAATTATTGTAATCGTTTCAATAGTTTTTTGGGAAATATATGTACGAATACCATTTAATATATCATCATGAAATCGATTCTTATTCCTTTAATTTTATCTGTATCAATCAGCGGATGCAGTATATTATATCCTCTTAACTATGACAAACAATTAGGTGTTCCAGAAGGAACTATAGAAGAGCGAGATGCATGGGAAAAAAAGTATTTGGGGATTACCTATAAGCAAGCTGTTGATTGGGTAAAGCAAGCAAAAGTAGTAAAAGAAATAGTTGGTGATATAATTTCAGTAGCTCCATTAGATAAACCCAATTATATTGAGTCTTATTTTACAGATGGTTTGTATGGAGTACATAATATTGAGGTTATTGGAAACAAAGGTAGGGTAGTATTCTCAGCTAGAGGAATCGCCCCTTGTAGCGAAATTAAAAAAGGGAAAATATGTTTTAGTGACGGTATTTTACTAACTAAATACAATAAAATTACAATACATTGTAATACAATAAAATTAGCCGAATTTAATCAGTTAAAGAATCAAGATAAAATTATAAAATTAACAGAAAAAATAAATAATTTTTATTTAGACAAAAAAAACAAAAATATAGCTCAACATACATTGTTGGCTGAACGTTACAAGCTATATTTAGCTAACGAAGACTTGAGCAGCGGAATCTTAGATTTGGAAGCAGCAATAGATTCTTTATCTGAATCTATTAAAAATAATCCAAACCAAGGAGCTTATCTAGAAAACAATAATGATATGATTGAGTCTTATAATTTCTGGTTGGCTCAATCTTATTTTAAAGACAAAAAATTTGAAAAAAGCGCGAGTGTTATCCAAAATATTTTAAATAATTTCTCTTACGAAAATCAGTTGGATGAAAAAAAATTATGGTTGTGGATAACTAGAATGCGTGCAAATAAAATTAATATAGCAAATGAAGAACTAAAAGAGTCTATTGAACTGGCAATTAAACGAAATAATTATTGCTGGATTCCTTTTGCTAAATTTCTATTGGGTGAGCTGAAAGAAGACTTATTATTTAATCAAGATGAAAAGCATATTTATAAGAGTTGTGATTACATTGATGGTCAAAGGATAGCTCTTATAAATTACTATATCGGTCAAAAAGAAATTATTAAAGGAAATATGGAATTAGGGAAACACTTTCTACACAAATCTCTTTCTGATAAACCTTTGAGAAAAAGTTCTATCGAATATGGCTTTGCAGTTTATGAATTGTCTCAATTTAATAATTAGTAGTAAATGCTGCTAATTATTAAGTAAAAAGCACAAGAGTAATTTGTATACTAGTTCTAAATTATTGATATTAAAGCAACTATTATTTTCGATGTTAACGAACCCATAGACACTCCTCCTATCTTCAACACCATTGATGCAGTCAAACCTAGCAGCACAGTTGAGGCTCTACCATCTATTAGCGATAGTTCTGAATTTACTGTTAGTTGGTCTGGGGATGATGATGCTAATGGTTCAGCGATCGCCGACTACACAGTCTACGCTGCTGAAAATGACGGCGAATTTACCCCCTGGTTAGAAAACACTACCCTAACCGATGAGCAAGATAGTTGGAAGATCGAATAACCTTGCTGGATGGACTTATTATCGATATGCGGCAGTGGAAGGCACAACTACCTGGCATACTTGCCAAGTTCCTTTTCATTTTAGAAAAGAAAAACTGTCTGGCGCAGTTACTATCAGTATTGAATTTGAGAGCGGAGG
>JBCCDM010000583.1:0-2797 GCA_039030795.1 Cyanobacteria bacterium P01_A01_bin.84 | reverse complement strand
TTATCCAATGATGCAGCATAAATTTTATTTATTTCTTTGTTATCGGAATTAAGATTTGGAGTTTGATGGTAAAAAACCTGAATATAATTTTTACGAGCCACAACTTTATTATTAAGTTTGGCTTTAATAGTTATTGAATTATTAGTTACTGCACCAAGCCAACACCACTCACATTTAGTATCATTTAACTTTCTCATGGCAGTTACTGGTTTAGATGCTAATACAAAAAAAAGCGTCGCTAAAAATATACGTCTATTAAATTGCTTGCCAAGTAAAAGTTTATACATACATTCCTTAGACATAATAATTACAATTATCATATCTAGATTGACCAATCCCAAAAATATTAATGGGATAGTGAGGTGATTTTACTCCTCAATCTCCTCCATTTTAATTCCCGCATTAATCCTTTGTATTCAATTTACTGCGCTTTTTATATGAGTAGACCCTAATTATAGAGCTAAACGGTCGTCTCGCGTACCTGAGGGAACCTCAGGTACCGCGACCTCCTCAAAAGAGCTTAAAGCTACAGGCTGCTTTGCAGCCAAGCGACGCTAGTACGAATGCTTCGCATTCCAGTCCGCGAAGCGTCCGTCCATCGTCAGCGAAGCGGACTAGTAATGCGGTAGCCTCTGTACTTGGGCGCATACGCCCTGCGCTACGAGCTAGTCAATTATCAACGTAGTCCATTCAACTGAAAACGGCTGTAAGCAGCAACGATATTAGGGATCTGCTTGCCATTGACTACAATCAACAGTCTCTTGAGAATTGGAAGCTGTGTCTTGTTTTAACTTTTTGATGTAGTTGGTGTTATCAGGTTCTAGGGCAACATAAGTTTTCTTTTCTCGATTCCATTTCCCTTTATATATTGCTTTATCCCAAAAACATGCTGATTTAATTTGAGCAGAAGTTAGGTTTTTTACGACCCATAGATTTGCCGATTGTAGATTTGCCGATTGCAGATTTGCCGATTGTAGATTTGCCTTTTCTAAATAAGCCGATTGCAGATTTGCCCTTCCCATAGCAGCTTCTTGTAAATTTGCGCTCCATAGATTAGCTAATTGTAGATTTGCGCTCCCTAGACCAGTCGATTGCAGATTTGCGTTTACTAAAATAGTCTTTTGTAGATTTGCATTTTTCAAAACAGCCGATTCTAGATTTGCGTTTTCTAAAATAGTCTTTTGTAGATTTGCCTTCTTCAAAACAGCCGATTCTAGATTTGCGTTTTTTAAATAAGCCGATTCTAGATTTACCCTCTCTAAATTGGCATCACATAAATTTATATCTTTTAAATAAGCATTATTATTAGCTGATAAACCAACCAGGGGTTCTCTTTGCCATCTGCGTCCGAATACTAATTTTTCTTTACATGTTTTTGTATTTTTGTCCCAAAATGAGTCTTTAGTCCAACCAATATAAGGAAATCGCAGAGGACGAGAGTTGAGAAACTGTAATGCTTTGATCCGTCCCCCGCTACCACTTTGTTCGTGGGCGCTGGTAATAGTTTGCCAAGCTGAAAATACTTCATTATCACGTCTGACATCTTCGCCAAAAATAAAGGTAATAATTGCCACAACCACCGCCAAGTTACCCAGCTTTCCCAAAATAGCAAAGAATGCTTGTTTATCTATCCAGGCATCAACAGGTTCTAATACTCGTTTTTCGAGCTTGTAATAAGGCTTATAAATAGTCGGAAAATAATTACCTTCTAAGTGATCTATTGCTAATTGCCAATAATATTCATCCTTACCCTCAAGTTTCCCATCAGCCTCCCAAAGAAGATAGGCTTTAGTAGCAATAATTTGTTGATATTGTTCTGCTTGCTTTTTTGTTTCGAGGCTTTTGACGACTTTGGTACGAGTCTTTTTTCTTCGCCAGTATTTGAGTATTATTGTGTCTGGATTGTAGTTTTTGAACCAGGCGATAAAATTATTCAACAACTGCTTCAGTTACCCTCATAGTTCAGATTGTAGTTAATATACTATGAAAGAAGACAAAAGGATTATGTATCAATATTATCTCTCGGAAAATTTTTTTATTAATAGATATGCGGTAAGTATCAGTGTTGAGAAAAAAAGGTCTAAGTATTCCTGATTATTTGTTTGCAGGTTTGAGTATAAGCGCGGTATCCTTATCTCTAATTGGCTATTTAGGCAGATTAAATCGCTATTTTGAGTTTGCTTCGGGCTATAAGCTGCAATTTTTGTTGTTAACTCTATGTAGCTTGGTTTATTTCTTACTGACTCGCAAAAGATTCTGGATTATTGTTAATCTCTGCTGTGTCTTACTCAATTTAGCGGTCATTTTGCCCTGGTATTTTAATCGACCTGAGATTGTAAATCCCCAGCAGTACCAACCACTGAAAATATTGTCCTATAACGTTTTGTGGTCAAATAAAAAGTATCAAAAAGCGATCGCTCTAATCAATCAAGAACAACCAGATATTGCTATTTTTCAAGAAGCAGTACCCGATTGGCACACTGGACTCACAGCATTAAAGTCTAACTACCCCTATCATGTTCGTGCGAAACAGCTAGAGATCGAAGTATATAGTAAACTTCCTTTACTTAAGCCAGAAATTAAGCTGTATGGTACTTATCGTGGATTAGTTATAGTTGATCTTAAGATTAGCGATAGCCCCATAAAATTTATTGCTACCCATGCTTATCCTCAGCTATATTTCGGTCATGCAGGATGGCAGATTCGTAACCAGCATTTAGAAGTTGGGATCGGCGAATATGTTGGTAAACTAAGTGAGCCAGTAATCGTTATGGGGGATCTAAATGTTTCCTTGTGG
>JBCCDM010000582.1:0-2812 GCA_039030795.1 Cyanobacteria bacterium P01_A01_bin.84 | reverse complement strand
CTGGATTGGTGAGTGCAGTGCGGTCTTGGGATTCTCCCAAGTAAAGCAACTGCCGAACCCGAAGGGATACGTCCTGTTCAGTTACGGAAACTCGATGAACCAAGAATCCTCGCACCTTATAGGTCGAGGAGTGTCAAATACTTCCCAGTGTGAAGGCACGGGGATTCTTACAGAGTGATTCTTAATTCAAGGTGGAGTTAAATTAACGTGAGTTCGTTGAGAACGTTTTCTGTAGGGTGATTATGGAGGAATGTGGGAATTTCAATCTTGTGGGTCGCTCATGTCTTCCACCTAAAAACGTAAAATACGAAAATTTATGTAAAAATTTTTTATAAATATATGCAGTAAGGCTACATCATTTTAATTTTGTTTTGATCGCTAAATTAAGATTTAAAGCTTCATATTGAGTGGTTAAATACATCAAATAAAGATATTATTCTAAATTAGAAGGTAATGGGATTAAGAATCACTTTTATTCCAACTAAAATAAAAAGTTGTGCCCCGACCCACTGTTGAATCTACAGTAATTGAACCACCCTGTTCCTCAATAATTTTTTTTACAATAGCTAAACCGATACCAGTATTCTCAGTCTTATCCCGAGCTTCTAAGGTTTGAAAAATATTAAAAATCTTACCGTGATACTCTGGAGCTATCCCTGGACCATCGTCTGCAATGGTAAAGTTATAAAATTTGTCTTTTTCTTCTACCGAAACTGTAACTTTCCCATCACTCCGGTGATGATGTTTAACAGCATTACTAATTAAATTACTAAAAACTTGCTGTAAAAGTACCTTTTCTGTCGTCAGAGTCGGCATATCTCCTTGAGTTTCAATAGTAAACTCTGAGGGAAAAGGAGTTAAATCTATGATTTCTGAAAGCATTTCCCCAACTGCGACTGTTTCGGTTTTTGTCTCAGCACGTCCTACTCTCGAATATTCCAGTAACCCGTTGATAAAATCTTCCATGCGCTTGACCCGACCGCGCAATAAATTCATTTGGTGTCTTGTATCTTCTGTGAGTAACTCCTCTAAGTCTTCTTCAATCCATTGAGAAAGATTATTGATGGCTCGTAATGGTGCTTTTAAATCGTGGGAAACTACGTAAGTAAAGCGATCCAATTCTGTATTGCGTTTCTCTAATTGTGCAGTCGCTTGTAATAACATTGTATTTGCAAGAACTGTTTCTTCTGCTCTGGCTTTGAGTATAGCCTCGGTTTGTTTACGTTTAGTAATATCATTTAGGGTTCCTAAACTGCCAATCAGATTTCCCGAAGCATTAATTTGAGGTTGACTGGAGCTTTGGAACCAGCGAAAATCACCGTCTTTTCTTTGAATACGAAACTCAAATTGATAAGCTTCTTGCTTTGTGCTCATCAAAGATTGAAATAATTTGTTATTAAGTTTCTTGTCTTCTTCTGCGTAGAGAAAATCGCTAAAGGACTTATGTAAACTTTCTTCAATAGTAAACCCAGTTAATTCTTCCCATGCATTATTCAGAAACATCAAATTACCAGAAGTATCAGTTTGAAAAATTACTTCCTTAACGCTATTTACAACAGAGCGATATAGAAACTCACTTTCAGATAAAGCTATTTCTGTTTGTTTGCGTTTTGTAATATCCTCAAATGCTATGACAACGCAGTTATTTTTCAAAGCAAAAGCTTTGACGCTAAAAAAACCTCCTTTCAAACGGTTATCGCTGTAGTGAACTTCATCGAAAAAACGTGTCTTCCCGGAGCGAGCAATTTCTGCATAAGCAGCAAGCATTTTTAGGTTATTTCCCTCCAACATATGGGGAAAACACTCAATCATTCGCTTTCCTATTTCATTTTCCAGAGGTAATCCCAAAACTGAGCTTGCTGTTTTATTAACATTAACTAAGCGCAGACTAGTAATATCATTTATATTTTCTAGATGCCAAATGCAAAAACCTAGAGGAATATTTTCCACAATATCTCTATATACCTCTATTTGCCCTTTCGCTTCTTGTTCGCTTTTTACTAACTTATCTTTTTGGAATAAAGTGGCTTCTAGCTGAGTTGTTCTTTGCTCAACTCGCTTCTCTAAGTCATCATTAAGTTGAATAACTAAGGCTTCATTATTTTTTCTTTCTGTAATATCTTGAGATATGGATAAAATTTCTAATGCTGTTTCTCCATCAGAGTCATAAATCGTTTGATTTCTAGTTTCTAACCATATATAGTGTCCATCTCTATGACGTACTCGATAAGTATGAGTGTAATATTTAGGAAATTTACCAATTGCTCTTTGAGTTGCTTCTAAGGCAGTTTTATCCTGAAAATGGAAAAATTCGTATATGGATTTCCCGATCAAATATTCAGGCTCATAGCCAAGCATATGAAGAGAAGCAGGGGAGACATAGGTGTAAATATTCTCGGGTGTCTGTACAGAAATAATATCTGTAGAATCTTCTACTAAAAATTTATATAGCTTTTGATTGTTAGGTAATGAATTACCTAATTCACTACCTAATAAACTTTCTACTTGTTGAGATTCTGCATTTCCCTTAAATTCTTGAATATCTGCTTGCTTATTTCCTTCGAGATTAGATGCAATAGGGACTTGACGGACTTTATAATTAGCGTACACTAACGCGATCGCACTACATACAGAAATGAAAGTAGTGCAAATTATAACATATTCATTAAAGCGGAGCTGTATCGGTTGTACAAAAAGAATGTGAGTATTAATGATGGAACAGAGCGTTTTACTTCTGAAACTTCAGGCCTTATGGGCCCTACTATTGTTAGTGACTATCCTGAAGCCATCAACTTTACCCGCCTTTTACCCT
>JBCCDM010000581.1:0-2818 GCA_039030795.1 Cyanobacteria bacterium P01_A01_bin.84 | reverse complement strand
CCCCATCTGCTGCGGAAAGAGACAACTTAGAAGACAATCTGCCTGCTTATCAATTTGAAGGAATTGCTTATTATGCTCTACCCATCGAAACAGAGCTATAAATAGTTGATTAGAAAAGCAATTCAACGACTATGATGTTGCAAAATTTACCTATGAGATTCTTATCTAAACTCAAAATTGCTGTCTCAACGCCTACTAATCAGCTTTAGATATTATCGGTTGGGTTTGTTTAGATACTAGGGATTGGGTTGAGTATCATTGTGACTTTAATACATTTTAAATATGTCCTAATCAAACTTTGTGCGGCTATAAAAAGGAAAGGTGGTAGGCTAAAAAAAACTAATTTGAGTGTCCAATGAATCAAATTAATTAGGCGCTCATGTTGAATAGTTTGTCTTAAAATATAGCGGTGTTCAGGTTTATTAAGTACACTTATTTTGCTTGTTCATTGAGATTGGAACTTATAACTGTACTTAGCTTGTTTGCACACCGCTGTATACAAGACATAGCGAAAAATGCGAATAAATTTATTTTTAATTTCTTGCTTTAAAGGCGGTCACTTTTACGGATGACGTTGACAAAATGAATAGCTTATAAACGAAAAGAATTCGTTGATAAAAATCATAGCAATTGTATTTATTTTAAGTTAATTTATAACGTTAAAACTATGTCACTACCAGACTTGTACGGCACTTTTTCTCCAGATTTTTTCAGAGCATATTTGGTGCAAGAGTTTGAAAATACAGGCAGTTTTTCCTTATATCAAGGTGAAACTTTTAATGGAGATTTTCTAATTAGTAATGATGGTACAGATCCAGCAGCAGCTTTTAAAGTAGATTTGTATATTTCTACCGATGGAATTATTGACACAAGTGACTACTATATTGGCAGTTATACTTTTGCCGATGGCATTGCAGGAGAATCTTCATATTTAGTATCAAATGATTTTTTTAATAATGCCGTAACTGCTAAATTACCTAACTCTGATAGTAGTTTTTGGGCAAATAAAGAAGAAACTTACTACCTTGGTGCTATTATTGATCCTGACAATGCGATCGCTGAATCGGATGAAAGTAATAACAGTCCAGATAGTCCAGATTTTAACTATTTTAATTATTCTTTTACCTCGACTTCTAGCCCCATTTCTGTAAAGGAAGCTAATTTACCAGTAGTAAGCTTAACGCAGGATGAAAATACGCTTACGATAAACATTTCTGAACCTGCACCAGAAGAGGGTTTTACGATTGACTACAAAAATATAAGTAGAGAAGACTATTTAGACGGGTCAGCTACTCCTACTCAAGATACTTATCAATACTGGCATCGATATATAGGGAGTAATTTTTACGATCCTGAGTTTAATCGTTTATATATTAGAAAAGAAAATTATTACGATCTAACCGACTACAAATACTATGATGCCAATGGCGGACACTACGATCCTGCTGAAGATAAGTATTTTAATGCTGACGGTAGTTACTATGATGTGGGTGAACAGCTTTTCTACGATGCAAATGGAAACGTAACAGAGTTAACTGATAACAGTGCTGAATATACCAATTTTACTTCCTCACCCAGACATTATTTAGCCACGGGCGGCTATATATCTCTGGTTAGCGGAATTTATTACGATGCCAGTGGTGGATACATTGATGAAACTACCGAAGAATACTTTCGTGGAGAGGGAGAAAATGGCGTGGGAAATTCTCCTGTTAAGATAGATTACCTAACAACAAGCTATGGTGGTTTTGAAGTTGGTTTTAGTGTATTACCTGTAATTGCAACTCCCAATGTAGATTACGAAATTATACCTGGCGATAATATTGCAGAGTTTACAGACTCGACCATCACTATTGCACCAGGAGAAACTACTGCCACAATCGATTTTAATTTTCTTGCTGACTCTATTTTTGATCCCAACGAAACTATAGAATTTGAGCTGTTAGCCAACGAACAAAAATATTTAGTTGGTCGTTCTTCTTTATATAGAGGTTTTGCACCTAAACCAGACATAGAAGATTTGCGAAATCCAGCTTCAGGGAATTACAACTTCAGCGTTCCTCAAAATGCAGTTTCTGGAACAGTTGTCGGTCATGTAAACCTTAGTGATCCTCAAGGTGATGAACTGATTTACTCTTTGGTAGACGGTCAGCCTCAATCGGATTCAGATGATTATTTTGATAATTATTCCGATATAAATATAGATCCAGATTTGATTAGAACTAGCAATCAAGATCTTGACGGAGATGGAATTTATCCTTTTTCTATTGATTCGGCTACAGGTGTTATTACTCTAGAAGATTTTGATGATCTAGACCGTGAAGCACAGCTATACAACTCGGGCTATTATCAATTGTTTGTTCGAGTTCAAGATAAGGTAATTGCAGAAGATATCATATATCCAGCAGTTGAACTATACGAAACCAGTTTAGTAAATATTAAACTTCTTGATACTTCTATTACTCCAGAAGACGATAATATACAGGGTTTATCTACTAGCAAAGATCATCTAGATGGCTTGGCTGGTGACGATACAATTAAGGGTTTAGCTGGCGATGATACTCTGATCGGTAATGAAGGAGATGATCGCTTGATTGGTGGGATCGGTGATGACCAACTAAATGGTGGTGCGGGTAATGACTCTCTATTTGGTAACAATGGTAATGATACTTTAAACGGTGGTGCTGGGGACGATCTGCTGCGTGGACAATCAGGAAATGATGTTTTAAACGGTGGTGCGGGTAACGATACTCTACTGGGGGGGAATTACTTTGATCGTCTCTATGGCGGTGCTGGCGATGATTTACTAGATGGTGTG
>JBCCDM010000580.1:0-2831 GCA_039030795.1 Cyanobacteria bacterium P01_A01_bin.84 | reverse complement strand
CCATTTGTTTTCCTGGCATAAATTCCAAGGAACCGTGAGTACCGAAGTGAAGTACAGCATCAGCACCCCAAATTTTTTCTAGGTAAGTGTAGTAAGCAGCAAAACCGTGGTGGGGACTAGCCGAACGGGAGAACAATAACCGCATCGGGTCACCTTCATAACCAAAAGTTGGCTGGACTCCGATGAATAAATTACCAAATTGTTTTCCGTAAACTAATAAATTCTGTCCGTCGCTATTTAATTCTCCTGGAGGAGAACCCCAATTTTCTTCCAAGCGTTGGGAATATGGTGTCAATTCTTCGTATTCCGGAACCGACATCCGATAAGCAATATTTAGTTCCGGACTAGCATATTGAGCTTGAGCATCGTGGATAACTTCTTCCATCAACTCTTTTGCACTACCGGGTAATTCGGGTAAGTCATAGCCATTATTTTTTAAAGCTTGCATTACCTCGTAGATGGAACCGAATACATCTAAATAAGCAGCGGTTCCGACATTACCTTTATCGGGGGGGAAACTAAATACAGTAATCGCAATTTTTTTATCAAGTTTGGGTTTACGTCGCAAACTAGCCCATTTCATCGCTCTTTGAGCAACAGCTTCCACCCTATCTTGAAGTGCGATCGCCTTTCCAGTAGCACCATCTTTACCAGATAAAATTATCGGTTCAATAGCACCATCTAATTCCGGTATCGCAATTTGTAAAGCAACTTGAATCGGATGCAATCCCAAATCGCTATCCATCCATTCCTCAGTGGTTTGAAATACCAACGGTAAAGCCACCATGTAGGGACGATTCAATCTTTTCAAAGAATCAATCGCTTTCGGATGGTCTTGTCTAGCTGGGCCACCAACTAACGCGAAACCGGTTAAAGAAACAACAGCATCAACTAAAGGAATTCCTTCCTTGTTATTTTTAGCTAAAGCAGAAGTTTCGTAAAAATAAGCATCTACAGGTTTAGAAAAATCCAAACCACCAGCAAACACCGGAATTACCTTCGCTCCCATAGCTTCCAATTCTTGCACCAGCGCTACATAATGAGCATCATCACCAGTTACCAAATGAGTTCGCTGCAATACTAAACCAACACAAGGTGCTAACGGGTCTTTTAAATCTGGAGAAATATCATTCCGACTGCTATACCAATTAAGATATTCCTTCACATCCTCAAACATTGTGGTTGCTAAAGGATGCCAAATTCCCATATCCGGATAAACAACCGGAGGTTGATAATCTTCTACAAATGCAAAATTGGTTTTATCAACATCTTTTAAAACATACTTATCAGCCAGCATTAACAAGAAATTCTCTAAATTCTCAGAAGAACCTCCCAACCAATACTGAAAACTCAACATGAAATTCCGAGCATCTTGAGCCTTTTCAACCGGAAGATATTTCAATACAGAAGGTAAAGTCCGTAATAACTTCAACATTCCATCTTGGAAAGAAGAACCAGATTTCTCCTTCCGCTTCTTCATAAAGCTCGCAATAGCACTTTTCGACTGTCCCAAATTAGCCAAAGAAAAACTACCCATCTTATTCAGACGCATAACTTCCGGCATAGAAGGGAAACAAACAGCCACATCAAACTTATCGCGATGCGGTTCAACAGCAGCAACAACCTTCTGAGCTAACTCTTCAATAAAAATAAGTGAAGCAATAA
Organism: Cyanobacteria bacterium P01_A01_bin.84; assembly: GCA_039030795.1. Lineage (GTDB taxonomy): Bacteria > Cyanobacteriota > Cyanobacteriia > Cyanobacteriales > Nostocaceae > JBCCDM01. The sequence goes on along the minus strand of JBCCDM010000580.1, from coordinate 1,166 downwards.
AAACATTTGTAGTTTCTAAATCTTTCTTGAACTCCTGATAATTTTCTTCACTACGGAGTTCTTCAATTAAATAACCGCTGATTTCAATCGCAATATTGGGGTGGTTATCGTTTATAGCCCGTACAGCTTGTGATAAAGCACTCTGATACTGGGACTCTAACACGACATAGACCACCTTAATCAAATGTCGCCCAGCGAGATTTTCCGGCTTGATGTGTCTGATGGTGGACTTGACGTGGGTGAACATGCTTTTCCTGACTCCTATGATGCGTGTTCTATGGATTCGGCATTAAGTTTTTTTTATCAGATATTGCGTCTTAATGCGCGTTTTGTCGTTTAACTGACACATTTCGATAAATATAAGCAAATTTTTGTTTACAAATATTGACATTTTTTTAGAGTGTTTACTCAGATTTTTGTAAATTATTTGTAATATTAATGATTGGTTATTTGGTTATTAACTAATTATTGAATTTATTAAACCGCAGAGAGCGCGGAGGACGCAGAAGGAAGAGGTTGAAGAGAGATGTTAGTGATTAATTTAGCTTTTGATAAATTGGGTTATTCATGAAGGTTAGTTTTGATGAAAAAGTTTTGTTTTGTAAGGGTTTTGCTAGGTTTATTTAGTTGGCGATCGCACTCGAATATTTTTCAAATTATACTGAATAAATATTGGGTTAAACAAAGCAAATGTTACAACTTACATCAGATAATATTCGGATGTGATTGAGATTGAGATGGACAAAGAAGAATTTTTGAGAATGTATGAAAACGGAGAAAGGGATTTTTCGGGGATTGAATTGAGAGATGTGGATTTAAGTAATGTTCGTTTATACGAAATAAATTTATATAAAGCTAAATTAATCAACGTCAATTTAAATTATGCTCATTTATGCAATGTCGATTTATCTAAAGCTGATTTAAGTGGTTCAAGTTTATATTGGACAAATTTAAATTCAGCCAAACTTACAAACGTCAATTTAAAAAATGCAAATTTATCTTACGCTAACTTAGAATCAGCAAATCTAAGCAATGCAATTCTTACAAATACAGATTTAAATTTTGCAGAATTACTTGGTGCTGATTTAACTGGTACAAATATAGAAGCAGCAATAAATGTATCTAGTCCGCATTTACTTTTAATAGATGAATATAAAAGTAATAAT
>JBCCDM010000579.1:0-2836 GCA_039030795.1 Cyanobacteria bacterium P01_A01_bin.84 | reverse complement strand
GCCGCCATTTTCACAGATGGAAATAGCAAATCGGCAGAAGCAATCGCACAATATAAGGAAAAGTTGCTTAAAGAAGTACATGAAAAACAAGGTTATGAGTACCTTGTTATCAAGACATTGCCGAGGAGTATTGATTTATACCTCGAGTATGTAACAAATAGTTTTCAGGAAGCACAAAAAAAGTGCGACCTAGAAAATCTGGCACACGATTACTCTTCCTTCGCTGTAAGAGTAATGTATAAAGGAAAACTCTACAGACCTGATGATTACGGCTACCCTTCAGTAATATCTAAACAGCAGGATTGGAGTGTGCATCAAAAGTATTTGGATGCACATTATAGTCAGCATCAGGATTGTGAGATATTTGTATGTAACTGTAGTTATCCTTATTTCAAGAGTTTAATTGGATATATTGATAACGAAAACGAATGGTGTGAGTATTTACAGCCTATTACTTGTTTGATAAGTGATAGTGGCAGGAAAATTGAATTGTGTCCAAATTGCAATTGCAGGATACCAGAGTATGAGGATGAAGAGGATGAAGAGGATGAAGAGGAGGAAGAAGATGATATCCCTTACGGCTGCCAAGATTGTCAGTATTATTATGGCACAGAAATAGTTTGTGCTGTTCATCCTTATGGTAAAGATAATTGTCCAGATTTTTTAGAGATGGGTTTAGCAAGCCCTGGCTAGTAGTGTGTCAAGTTTAAAATGATGGATAATAAAAACGAAACGTACCATAGTAGCTTTCTACAAGGTTTTCAGAACAAATCTATCCTTCACAATAAACTTGACACACTACCAAGGCTTGCTGAATAAATTTAGAAATTGAATCTAGGTTTCACAGCGATTGGAAAATCAAGGTTTGTTGATTGGCTATCAAATTTACACGTTTATTTCTTTGAAAGTGCAAGGGTTCTAGACCAATACTGTGAATAATCTTGCACTTATTTGGTAAGAAATCCGGGGTAAGTCTTTATTTGGCAATACTTTTACTTTCTTTGAGCAAGCCCTAACTAAAGATAATTAAAAGAGTTGCTGCAAGTAAATTTCTTAATTCAAAGACAATCTTTTAGCTCTGCTTGCAATACTTTCCAAAGCACAAGCCTTGAGTATGGTAATCGCTAATTTATTACCATTGTTAGCAAAGTACTCCCATATTGCTAGCCAGTCACTATAGGTGAGGCTGGGCTTGATGTTTTTAGAGGCTTTAACTCTACATTGTGTCACTTCTCTTGATATGTTTAGTTTCGAGAGAATTTTGGCTTTTTTTTCAGAATCATCTGTCAACCATGTAGGGCTAGTCTTAATACACTTAAGTCCCTCAGAGCATCCAATACGATATTCTTTATTACTTGTGAGCAGTACTTGTAAATTAATTTTGTCGAGCTTTATGTTAATAGCAAAAGCATCAACAGGCATACACTCACATTTGAAATAGTAAATATTCGGCTGAGTTATCACTTCTTTTTCAGGATGCAAAAGTGTGTTGAGTAAATCAAGCCATTCTTCTTGAGTAAGAGTAAGTCGATGTTGCTCAGACAAATTCCTGTCTAGTAAATAATTAAGGTACTTGCCAATTGTAGGTAAAGTATATGCTTCAATCGCAATTCCATTTGGAATTTGCACCTGTATTGTTTCTAGTCTATTTCTGAATACAAAACTAGCAACATCTTTTTGCTTCTGCCCTAGAAAAATAGCTGCTTGGCGAAGGCTCATCACCTTCATACCATCTGCTGTGATGTATACAGACCAGCAGAGATTAGACCAATGCAGTAAGGCAGCCGTTGCTTTTGGCATATACAAAGTCATCTATTTATCCTCAATTGCGAATTTTTTTACGTCCACTCTTGCCTGATATTCGTTTATTTTTGACTACTCTTAAATATCCGTAATAAATTAAATCTAGACTGATTTTTTATTGATTCCGTATAATTTAATGCCGGATATTTTTCATCTTCCTACTCGTGGAAGAATACTAATTTAATTTCAAGATTCAAAAGAATTGAACGAGTGATATTGGCTTTGTTGAGGCTATGAATAGAGAATATTGAAAAAGGCAGAAGGCAGAGGGCAGGAGGCAGAAGGAATAATTAGTGGGGGATTCAAACCCGCTACTAATTGTAAGCCGCCAAACTTCGTTGTGGCGGGGTTCTTAAACCCTTGCTCCCTCCGGTCGCGAGAAGCACGAGGCAGATTCCCTTCTGCCCTCTGCCTCCGTACTTTTGCCTTCTTGATAATTACTGGTTATTTTAAAAAATAACTTAGTAATATTAATATAGATAATTCTCTATACACAGCATGATAAATACAATGATAATCTTTGACTTCTAATCTCTTTAGAATAAGGTTTTTATGTACTTATTTTTTTGTATAAGGTAATTCAGGATAATTTTCCTCGTTAATTATTGATATTTTTTCAAAATATCATTGACTCGGTCATCAAAATCTTTAAGTTCTATTTGATTATTATGCTTAATATACAGTTCTTTCATCCGATAAAGAGATTGAAGAGCAGCCTCTTTTCTCCCTTGACAAATTAAACTACGACCTTTATATTCGTGGGCTACAGTTAAGCCATAATCTAAAGAAATTGCCTGGTTGAAATAAGGAAGAGCTTTTTTACAACTATCCTTATACAGCTTCGGGTTAGCTGCCTTCATGTTTATGTCTGGCATAGCAGAAGAACCCCAAGATAAACTAGCCCTGGCAGTTTTCAGTTGACTAAGTGGAGGGATTATAAGCTCAACTTTTTTTTTAGTTGATGGCTGCTTCCCTTGCATTTTCTTTATTTGTAAATCAATATGTATAAACAATCCAAAAGTAGCAAATATAG
>JBCCDM010000578.1:0-2858 GCA_039030795.1 Cyanobacteria bacterium P01_A01_bin.84 | reverse complement strand
TTAGCTCATCTAAATCCACGGGATATATCACATTTACCTAATTTGGTTGATGGTATGGATATTTCTAAAAATGATCTAGATGATTGTATAACATGTATCCAAAATAAATATCCTCGAAAAAGTTACAAAGGGGCAAAGCCGATAGCTACTCAACCACTTGAGTGCATATATTCCGATATCGGAGGTCCTATATCACCACGTTCAATGATTGGGCATTATGAGTATTTTGTAACATTTATCGATTCGAACACAAATATGGCATCGGTAAACTTTCTGGTTCATAAATCGGAAGTTGCTGAAAAGTTCAAAAGTTTTCAGTCAATTGCTGAAAAACAAGTTCGAAAAAGTATCGATAAAGTTTACGTGATTGAACGTGTGCATAGTGATAATGCAGGCGAATATGTTTCAAACCTTAGAAAAATTTTAAATGATCAAGGTATAAGTCATACGACTGTTGTTCCATATACGCCTGAACAAAATGGAACCGCCGAAAGATTTAATCGGACGATAGTAGAGCGAGCCCGATGCCTACTTAATGAAAGTGGCTTACCAAAATCTTTATGGGCAGAAGCTATATCTACTGTGGTCTACATCTTAAATCGATGTCCCACTTCAAAACTTTCAAATAAAACTCCGTATGAAGCCTTTACAGGTCAAAAACCAAACTTAAAATACATTCGAAAATTTGGTTGTCTTATGTTTTATCATATTCCTAAAGAAAAACGGGACAAATTCGATATCAAAAACCAAAAAGGTTTCATGGTTGGATACACAGAATATCCTTCCCAATATCGAATATATGATCCTGATCAACGTAAAGTCATCGTTGGCAGTTCGGTAAAATTTGTTGAACACAAACTTTATCGTGACTATGCACAATGTTACAAAAATGTACAACCGACCGACGACTTGAAATATTTCGACTATTATTATCCTAATGAACCTCATTATCAGTCGAAGGGGAAAACAAATTCACCAATTATTCAGGATGATAATTCTGAAAAGTCGATTACTAATGAGGATTCAATCGAAGATAATATTCTTGATCAAAATGTGGAAATAAATTATGACGAAGTACCAGAATCCTTTATTCCAAGAGATTCATTACAAATGATTCCACAAGTAAACGTTGTTCTGAATGATCATGGATCAAAAGATAAAATTCCATCGACAACAAATGAAGCATTACACCACCCAGGTTGGCAAAAAGCCATGAGAAAAGAAATGGACTCAATTCGAAAACATAATGTTTATCAACTTGTTGAAAAACCTGAGGGGAAACGTATTGTAAGCTTAAGATGGGTATTTACGAAAAAGCATGATGGACTCTTGAAAGCAAGATTAGTTGCAAGAGGTTTTACTCAAAATGCTGGTACAGATTATACTGATACATATAGTCCAGTATTAAATCTTGAAACATTGAAACTTCTAATAGTCTATGGATTTCGTAAAGGTTTCTACATGAAGCAACTTGATGTGAAAACAGCTTTCCTATATGGTGACCTTGAAGAAGAAATTTACACTTCACAAGCACCTGGATTTGAAATGGGAAATAATAAAGTCTGGAAACTTCGCAAAAGTCTATATGGCTTAAAACAGGCACCAAGGTGCTGGAATAGAAGACTTCATGACTTTCTAACAAAAGAAGGATATGTGAGAAATAAATATCAACCTTGTTTATATAAACATCGGTCAATACAAAATACTTGGCTAGGTGTATATGTTGATGATATGGTACTAGTTTGTTACAACGAAACTGTACTAGGAAATATTCGAGATATAATTTCAGAAGAATTCGAAATAAAAGATCTTGGAATACCAAAACGTATTCTTGGAATCAACATCTCATTCTCACAGCATGAAGTGTCTTTCTCTCAGCGAGATTATATCGATCAGATACTAAAAACATTCAATATGTCTGATTGTAATGGTGTTGGAACACCGATGCAGTCTGGATTAAAATTACTTAGATCTGAGGATAAAGTTCTAGACAAACCATACAAAAATGAAATTGGAATGTTAAACTATTTAGCATCAAGAACTCGACCCGATATTGCTTATACTGTGAATAAATTATCTCAATATTCCTCGTGCTACAATGATAAGCATTGGGGAGCGATAAAGCATTTACTCAGATATTTGCAAAGGACGAAAAATTATGAACTGAAGTTTGATCGTCGAATCAAAGAAAATGCAATAATTGGCTATTCTGATTCAGATCATGCCGGTGACTATGATGATCGCATAAGTACAAGTGGATATGCATTTATGTATTCCGGAGGAATAATATCTTGGAAATCAAAGAAACAGTCAAGACAAGCTTTGTCATCGACTGAAGCCGAAATCACCGCTGCTGAGTTAGCAGTACGCGAAGCGATATGGCTAAACAATTTATTTGCTTATATGCGAAATTTACCAAGAGATAAAATGATTATCAAAATTGATAACATTAATGCAATGCATTCACTTGAGAATCCTGTGATAAATAATGCGACAAAACATATCGAAATTGATTTCTTCTGGATGCAAAGATATATTCAAGAAGGACAACTGGTATTATTGAAAGTCGATACAAATGATAATATTGCTGATGGATTCACAAAAGCGTTACAAAAGTTAAAACATGAATCTTTCTTAAAACTTCTAAAAATGATATGAATATTACGCTGAACACTTGAGGGGAAATGTTGAAGCACCAAGGTTCAAGCTCCAATTCTATTGGTTAAGAAAGATGCAACGTCATCAGTTATACAGTTCTGAACCTTACCTAGGGTAATTAGGGTTAGTAACGAATGGCTGTCCTTAGCCGTAGTAACCTTTGATAGTAAATTCTTCTATATCGTCTTCTACTCTTCTCT
>JBCCDM010000577.1:0-2871 GCA_039030795.1 Cyanobacteria bacterium P01_A01_bin.84 | reverse complement strand
TCAATTAGAGAAATTCGTTTATAAGCTTTGGAATGAGAGTCCAAGGCTCTCAGGAATACTGAGTATTATTTATTTATACGGCTTTCTTTGTGCAAGCTAAGAGCATCTTTAGTTACAGCTAGTTACTTAGTTCTACTATATTCATCTTGTAATAGCACGTATAATCGCTAATATAGTGTCATCAACATTTATTCTAAAAAGATTTATCTCAAAAAGATTTCCCAAAAGATATTAACTAAAGCTTTAGGATTTCATATATGGCACAGGCACAAGAAACAAAACTTTATACACCAGAAGAATATCTTGAATATGAGATAAATTCTGAGGAACGCCATGAATATATTGATGGTGAAGTTATTTGTGTGAGTGGTGGAACTCCAAATCATAATCAAATTGCTTTAAATTTTAGTGGTACGCTTAACTTTGCGCTCAAGCGTCAACCCTACAGAGTATTTATTACAGACCAAAGGGTTTGGATTCCCAAAAGACGGATTTATACTTATCCCGATGTGATGGTCGTTGGAGGTGAGTTGCAGTTACAAGAAGGGAGAAAAGATACAGTCATTAATCCTTTAATGATTGCTGAGGTTTTATCAAGTTCGACTAGAAATTACGATAAAGATAAAAAGTTTTCTGCCTATCGCACAATTCCAACTTTTCAAGAATATCTTTTAATCGACCAATATACGATGCAGATAGAACAATATTTTAAAACTGGTCAGAATAGCTGGACTTTTTCTGAGTATAGCGCAGCAAATGAAACAGTTTCTTTAAACTCAATTTCTTTTGAAATTACTTTAGTTGATATTTATGACAAAGTCGAGTTTGAAGAAATGTAGGTAAATTCAGAAGAAAGCAAGTCAAATTAGTAATGTAGTAGCTACACGCATATCATAGCAAGTAAAAACTTGGTATAATGAAGCACAATATAGAATAACTTGTTAATTAGTGTTGTAAACCGCTATTTACATTTTAAAAATCAAGCATTTACCATCTATAGGCTGTGCCATAGTTAAATTTTTCGTGTTAAATGTTGAATATTGCTAAAATATTCGACTTAATTGGATATAGCTTATTATCTATTTGTGGCATTATTTTTCTAGGAGTGAATGTGAAGACAATTTTTCTGCGCAACAAAGCTTGTGGATTGCTAGGTTTAGCGTCTCTATTAGTTATAGGATCCACATCATCAGCTTTTGCACAAACATCGGAGAATGTAAAAAACAACCAGTTAATCGATTCTTCTGATATCAATTCTCAGACTGAAGCTATAAATCCTGAGATACCCGTTAATAATCCAGTAAAAACAACAGATAACATTGTAAACTTAGAAACATCTGTAGAGCCTGAGACGCAGCAGTTAGAATTCTCTAAAATAACTCAACGACCGATTTCTGAAGCTGCTGTTATACCTCTTCCTGGGAGTACATCCACTTCATCTGCTAGCCTCAATGTAGAGCAGAATGTGGAAACATCCCAGCAAAAACCTGTTGAAAAAACTGATAAAGTTGCACAGGCTGATATTGGTTTGGGTAAAACGACTCGCGGTGGTTCTAGCTATATAGGTATTGCTGGTAACATAGGTCTGGGTGGGGATTCTGCTGTGGGTGATGGTAACTTCATGGTTATCAGTAAGGTTGGTCTCACCAGAAAGATATCCGTAAGACCTGCTGCTGTACTAGGTGACAATACAGTCTTTTTGGTTCCTGTTACCTATGATTTTTCCTTGTTAGATACTAAAGATCCTTTTAGTGAACCTTTACCCATTGCTCCTTATGTGGGAGCTGGTGCTGCAATTGAAACTGGTGATGATTCAGAGTTCTCTTTCTTAATTACCGGTGGTATTGATGTACCCTTAGGTTCTAAATTTACAGGTACGGCAGCTATCAATGCTGCATTTTTTGATGATACTGATGTGGGTCTAATGCTTGGTGTTGGTTATAACTTTAGTGGCTTGTAATTTTTGTATCAGTTCTAAGCTCCTATACTAAACAAATAATAGCAAAGTCCCTAGGCGCGATCGCTGAGTGATTTACCTAGAATGTACCAAAAATAAGGATACAGCAACGTTGTGTCCTTATTTATAGCAATTGCCAGGTTGGGTAGAGTGACAGCGTTATCCGAAAAAAAGCTGATTTTGTTGGGTTATGCCGTAATGCACACCGTAGGTGTTCATGAAATGTAGCGTTATAATTTACCTCTACCCAACCTACATTATTTCTTTTTTCTGTAGTCTACGACAAGCCACTATGTCTACCTTTTTCACTAAAAATAAAGTGATTATAGGATTTTATAGCAGGTTAAAACCTGGGTTTAGCTTTCATCCCCGGATTTAAAATCGCGGGGTCTTCAGCATTTCCCTTATAACAATAAAATATCTTGACCGAAACAATTCCGGCATTCCGGCATTAAAGAGAAAATAAATAATTTTTAATTGATTAATTAAGTGGTGCGACCTCCCGCCATCCCATGGCGCTTGAGGATGCGCACCAAGAGAGGATACAAGCCTCCTCCTTCAGGGGGAAAATAAAAAAATATATTCCTTTCTCTTGGTGCGCTTGCGATGCGGTGAGGGAACCTCACCGAGGTCGCACCGCATTACTACTCTTCCCTTAAAGGGAAGAGTAGTAATGCCGGAATGCCGGTTCGTTGAAAACGTTCCCGTAGGGTATTACTAATTTTGAATTGGAGCGTAGCGATTGATGCTCCCTGTGCAAAAGTAACATAGAGAGATTCCTAGTTCGTCGAAAACTTAGTTGCTCCAAAAATTTAAAAAACTTAATTGTCTTAAACTTATTATTAAATTAATTAAATTATTGCTAAATTCTAAAATAATTAAACGGAGAGGGAGGGATTCGAACCCTCGGTACG
>JBCCDM010000576.1:0-2875 GCA_039030795.1 Cyanobacteria bacterium P01_A01_bin.84 | reverse complement strand
GGGACGGGGGTCAACAAATTTCTCTCCTGTCACTTCTTCATAAATCCGAGGTAAACTATCATCAAATTCGTGTCTTTCTTCTAACCAAATACGACGAATTTCGCTCATTTCTTCTAAAGTAATTAGCGTAATATCGCGCATGTTTTCTGGTGCTGTACGACGCAGTTCTTGCTCCATTTCCAAAAGTTCTCTTAACCATTCTTCCCTGGCTTTTTTGACATAAGGTCCTGGGATTGGTTCGATAGATATTTCTTCATCTGGTATGTTACGTTCGTACAGTTGGACGTTACCATTTCTGCGACGAAAATCTCTTCTTTCGCGGTTTTCTCCTGCGTCTAATTTGCGACGAAAATCTAAAATTGGCTGCAACCATTCTTTCTCTTCGTCGTTTTGAATCATTGCTGAAAGAGATGTATCTTCACTGACTAAAGTACATACCCAGCAACCAAAACGAGAACTACCACAACTCGGTGTTGATGTATCGACAACTAGAGGACACTCATTATCTGCTGTCGCTCCTCTGTACATCGCGAATAAATCCTTGTTGCTATATCCCCAAGGATTATCCCACTGCATTAAATACATCCAAACTTCATCAGTTCGCCAATCTTCTATTGCACTATAAACTAAAGAATTGGGCAAATTCATGTTAGGAGCGAGACGTTCTCTAACCCGTTTTTTTTCCCATTTTTTCATCCGTTCTGCGCGTTTTTTACTTTCAGCTTTGCGAATTCCTAATACTAGAATTGCTTCACCATTAGTACGAATTACATCACGAATAAATGTGTTGGATGGACTGATTTTTAAACGTTCGGTACACCAGCGAAATTTCTGCTTCGGTGCTGGATAACCTTTACCAATAAAACCAACCCAAAAAGTTTCTTTCAGGTCTGGTTGTAATAAATGAGGTTCAAATGGTAAATCTTTTTCTTCTGCTGCTATTTTTATTTGCTGTAGAGATTTACGTACCCAGGCTGAAACATAAGGATTTTCCACCAGGGTATCTGTTGTAATCACATGTATTGTTTTAGTTCGTTTTTCGGGAGGAAGAGCAGAAATTGCATTCCAAACCAGTTGTAAGGTAGCAGTAGAATCTTTACCACCGGAGTATCCCACAACCCAAGGAATTTCATCTAAACAGTATAGTTCTCGAATTTCTTCACTCAGATATTCGATATTCTCTACAAATTCAGCAACGGTTCGCTGGTCTTGATTTTTACTTCCTGATTCTTGGGCTAGGGTCATTCGATTTTGGATTTTAGATTGTGGATTTTGGATTAGCTATGACCTACGCAAAACGTGAGGATATATAGCAGTTTTTAGTTAAGTGTAATAAAAGGTTTAATTTCACTCTCTCCCCTCTCCTTAATAAGGTTGGGGGTGAGGTCGAATATGTACTTCACTCAACAGATAAGGAATAATAAATTACCGAAAATTAAAAATTTAGATAATGGCAAGGACTAGTATACATAAATTTGTACCACTACCAGTTTTTAAAAACTTTTTTGTTAATATTTCTTTTTTTAATCGTTTTTATATATAGTATTTGGATGCCGATATTTGATTTTTTTAAAATTTATCATGAAAAAAAGTGCATCCGAACCAGTAGCCGTTACCAGTCAAGATAAAAAGAAATTTTCTAGTTTATTTGCTAAATATCTTGGCGAAAATCAACAGCTATTAGTCCAAAAAACAGAAATGGGTGGAACTGAAGCTTATGTTGGTTCTGTGACTTTGGAATGGTTCGCTAGTCAGGTTCGGTTTGCATCTTTTTTACCGCTATTACGAAATAAGTATAATCCCGATACTGACAATATAGAAATAGACGCTTCAAGTATAGATGATATTCAACAACGTCCGTTAGATTGGTCGCGACAAGCACCTTTAGTTCAGTATTTAGCAGCAAGAAAAAATCATAAATTTCCAGCTATATTAGCTGTTATTAGTCAGCCTTGGGTTGATGATTCTAAATCAACTGAATGGGATAGTGAAGGACGAGCTAAAAAATCTACTACGGATTTTACGAGTTTAGATGATGATGGTAAATTAGGTCTACTGGATATTTCTGAAGAAAATGTAACTATTTATGCTTTAGATGGTCAGCATAGATTAATGGCGGTACAGGGTTTGATGGAAATACTCGAAAATGGTAAATTACCACGTTACAAGAAAGATAAAGGGGCTTCTAACAATTTTATAACCATCACTGATTTAATAGAAAAATACCAGGTCGAAGCCGACTATTTAGAACAATTGCCACAAGAAAAAATCGGTATTGAATTTATTTGTGCCGTAGCAGAAGGAGAAACTCGCGAGGAAGCAAGACGTAGGGTAAGGTCAATTTTCGTACATGTTAACTTGATGGCCGTACCGTTGAGTAAAGGACAATTAGCACAGTTAAATGAAGACGATGGTTTTTCAATTGTGGCTAGAAAGATAGCTGTCAGTCATCCACTTTTAGAACAGCGCGACAATAGGAAACCTCGCGTAAATTGGAATAGTGCTACTGTTGCAGCAAAGTCTACAGTTTTGACAACTTTGCAGGCTTTGAAAGAGATGTCAGAGCGTTATTTAGAACACAAATATCCTCATTGGAAACCCTTAGATAAAGGTTTAATTCCCATGCGACCGGAGGATGAAGAATTAGAGTCAGCGACAGAAGATTTTTACGAACTATTTGATAATTTAGCTATATTACCAAGTTATAAACTTTTAGAACACGAAGACACCCCTATGTTTAGGAAGTTTAGTTTTGAAAAAGATGGAGGAGAAGGTAATATCTTATTTCGTCCCGTCGGTCAAATGGCTTTAGCAAAAGCTTTAGGTATCTTAATATTTCAAAAAGGTTTTTCTATAGACGAAATTTTTGAAAAGT
>JBCCDM010000575.1:0-2879 GCA_039030795.1 Cyanobacteria bacterium P01_A01_bin.84 | reverse complement strand
TTTCTTGAGGATGTTGTTTTAAGTAATCGCTCAATTGCTCCCACAATTCATCTGGTATATATAATGTCCGCCTCATTGGTTTTTTTATTGGTACAACCTTAGTTGTACTTTAGCACATTATTTATAAGCGATCGCATCTCTTATTTCAGAAAAGCGATCATTTTATTAAGTTAAAGCGATCGCTTTTTTTGTTGCTTTTTTTAAACTAGTATTGCTTGATCAGTAAATTTACTGAAACTAATACAATCCTCTTCAGTAAAGGGTTATCAGGATTGCTTACCTTAAAAAGGTTGAGAATAGCACCAAAGGTCAGTGCATACCTATTTATTTTCAGACCTACATTCCTATTATGACAAGCGCAATTTCCTTCAAGAACCAGAAAATTTTGCTCTAACTCAAAAAATTCATTAATCAGAATTAGAGCTTATCTGCAAAGTGCAACAAGAATTTAGATAATAAACTAACATGTTTTACTTTTCACAGCAGCAAAAACTAGCTACGCGGGTCAATAACCTCTCCTTCTTCCAAAACACCGAAGATTTACCATTGTCACTAGACTCAAGAATCAATAAAGTTCTGATTGCTGATGAAGAACCAGAGATCAGAGATGCCTTATCCGTTGCCGTTCGCCGTTGGGCACAAGAAGAACAAAGAAATGTGGAGATTATCTTTGTTAAAAATGGACAGCAAGCCATAGATTATGTGAAAAATATGAGTCAAGAAAATCCAGTTTTCTTAGCTATTCTCGATCTACGTATGCCTCAAATGAACGGAATAGAAACAGCTCAATATATCAATGATTTGTATCCCAAAATGCCCATCATTATTACAGCATCACCTAATGAAGTCGATGAGGAATTAATTCAAGAAGCTGATGATTTTGCTAATCAAAACTCTCACATGGGTTTTATGATTCGAACTAAAAGCTCTCACCTTTTCAAAGTGGCTTTAGAGTTTGAAATTAGTAAGTTAGAAGTTCCCCAGGGAGAGCAAAAGCCAGCGGATATAAATTTAATTGGTCATTTGAGAGAGAAATTAAATGCAATGTTAAATTGATATATTTTCTGGCTTCATCATCAGTTTTTTCTGATAGTTACAAAGTCTCAGCCTGCGCTAATCACTACACTTTAAGATTTAGATATATAAATATAATGTTCAAGATAAAATCACAAAAAAGACAAGAAATCGTTGATAATAATTTCAATAATGTTAAGAAACCAAGAAAAAACAAGATAGTTAAAACTTGCATTTTGACTGTGGGCATGTTGTTAACTTTGACCTTAGTTAGTTGTGGGCAGAAAGATAATTCCACTTCATCGATCAATGAGTTATCCTCATCAGCTACTAAGAGCGAAATTAATAGTAAACCTCAACTATTACCACTTTGTGAACCTAATGATAATCTAATCGCGTATTTTGAAACAAAATCTAATTGGATTAATATCTGTGGAGAGGGAAATCAAAAATTCTTCACCAGACAGTTAAAGTCAGATCATAGTCAATTAATTCGCATTCCTGCATACTGGAATCAGGAAAATTCTGTGTTTTTAGCTAGCAGTGGAGATGCTATCTACGCTATTAATGAAAAAGAATTAAAAATCTGGCACAACAATAAATTAGTCAAAGAAGATACAATTGATCGATCTCGTTTCAAGTTCAACAGTATTTTAACCCAACTCAAACTCCCAAGCCCCATCAAAGCTATCCTTGTAGGAATAGTTCTAGCAACTATATATATCTATGGCAAACCTTATATTCATAAGTTGGGCAGCAATGGTAGAGCGATCGCTTATATAGTTAGTATTGTGGCTTGGCCAGGTATTATAGTAACTAGTTTAGCGATCGCTGAATTTCCTCTCACGTTACTTGCTCCCTTGACTGGTGCCTTAGCTCTTGGCTTTTCTTTTGGTTCGAGACAAGTTGTCGAAAATGCGGCTACCGTAGCATTGAACTTACGAGATGACGTTTATGAAGTCGGCGATATTATTGGTTTTGCTGGCGATGATGATTTTTATCAAGTTACTGATATTAAAACTTCTACGGTTAAACTGCTTTCACTAGCAGGAAACGCGGGGCGGATTCTCAATATTTCCCCTAGCGTCTTAGCCCAGAAAGAATTTGTTAACTATACCCAAAATGGAGCAGATACTCTCTGTAAGTGGGTGTTTCCTATTTCTCTCAAGGCTCAGGTTGCCCAACCAGGAAAAGGAGACATGACGAAGATGGAAGATAGTTTACTTCAAGCAGCTAAAGAAGTTCAGCAGTGGATTATTCAAAACACTAAACATCCTGAAGCGAAAGCAGCCTTTGCTGCCGAAGCGACTAAGGAAAAGGGTCGTCAGGATATTCCTGCTGGAGTGTTTTTAACTAAGGTGGAAAAATTTATTCATCACTACGCTATTGCCCTCTGGATTCCAGGGGTTGAAATTTATCGAGTGGCTTCAATCAGCAATGAACTATTCCATCATGTCTGGCATCATGCGGTTGAGAATCATAACTTAGAGTTGGCTACTCCCAATTCAGTGGATGATACAGATATAGTTGAGGCAACTCAAGCGATCGCTCAATCTTTTCGCGAAGGTCTAGGTAAAGTCTCCCACGGAAATGGATATTCGCATCTTAGCAGCGAACTTTCAGCTAATATCTAAATCTAATTTAGGCAGTAAACAACAACTAGGATAGGCGATCGCATCCCTTCAATAATTAATTGGCGATAACCGCATTTTTGATGATTTCTTTTTTAATAGGGCGATCGCAAAACGATATAAAACAGCTACAAGCTAGTAATAGAGAAAATTCTGGCGATTGAAATAAATTTAGCGAGGTAAATTGAGAAAAAAAATGGCTCTAACTCGAAAAATTCAGAAATTGTTCTCGGA
>JBCCDM010000574.1:0-2882 GCA_039030795.1 Cyanobacteria bacterium P01_A01_bin.84 | reverse complement strand
CTCAAGGTCTTAATAGTAAATAAGTTTTGAATTCCGAATATAACTAAAGTATTGGAAGTTATCCCCAAATATTTATAAATAGAAGTCTGAATATAATTTTTAGGGAGATGCACATCCTGTTATGATTAATCAAAGTAATAGATGAATTTTAATTATACTGAGATACTTAGATTCAATACTCATAATACTAAGTTTCTAAAGTATTTGTTACCATCCCTAGAACTGATATTCGAGAAGCTTTTAACTCTTCTAAAGTTTTTTCTAAGGTAGGACGATGAGTTTTTCCAAGTCCAACTACCAATAATACACCATCAACATTTGTTGCTAAGATATTGGTATCTAAGCGTCCTAGAAAATGAGGAGCATCATAAATTACCATATCAAATTGTGCTTGCGATCGCTCAATAAATTCTTTCATTCTTCTACTAGAGAAGAATTTGGCTGGATTAGAAATTATCTTACCAGCACTACCAGCTGTAACTACAAATAAGTTCTCTTCTCGGGGAACTTGTCCTATAACATCAGATATATCCAAACCTTTGGTAAGTACTTCGCTTAAACCTTGGGTATTTAGTAAGTCTAATTGATTATGTACTTGAGGATTTTGTATATCTGCATCCACTAGTAAGACTCTTCTACCAGCTTGGGCTGCCATATACGCTAAATTCTTGGCGACGGTAGATTTACCTTCACCCCCAATTGCTGAAGTAATAGCTAGAGAATTAACTGGTAGTTGAGTATCTAAAGATTGAATTCTTGTATATACCGAACAAAATGCCTGTTGTAATTCAGATCCCTTAATATCTCTGGGTGCAAGGGCTGTTGTAGCCCGAAATTCATCCTTTTCTTCTTCCTTAAAATTAACTAGTTCGGTATTACTGGGAAGTGTTTTAAACTGTTTTTGAAAAGGGACAACTCCCAATAAAGGTAGTTTTGTGACTCCTTTTACTTCTTGGGGGCTGCGAACAATATTTTGTAAGTTTTCTAACACAAATGCTCCTAGTACACCTAAGAGTATTCCTGCAACTCCCCCTAAAGCAATATCACGGGGTTTGTTAGGTCCTACAGCTACATACTCACCGGATTTATTACGGGGTATGCTAGGGGGCATAATCAAATCCCAAGGAATTTCCTGTTGGACTGCATCTACTCGTAATGCTTCTTTTTTAGATAAAAGCTGTTCGAGAGTATCATTGGCAATTTTTAACTCCCGTTGTAAATCTTTATACTGGCGAGAGATAGCAGGATATTTGTTAATAATTTCGCTGAGTTGTTTTTGGGTACTAATCGTAGAATTGCGACTTGCTTCTAAAGATTGCACCTGATTAGCAACATCTGCTAACTGTTGTGTAAGCTGACGACGTACTGAATTTTGGAAAGTTCCGACCTGAGGATTAACACCTCCTTGTGGTACTTTTCCGATTGCTAAACGGGCTTCTCTATTCAGTAAAGGTAAAAGTCTTTGCCTTTCTTCCCGTAAAGACTGAACTACAGGGGAAGAATCTGTAAATCTAGTAGACTCAGTTGCAATTTTGGCTTCTAATTCTTGAATGCGAGTAAGAATTTGTTGATATTGTGGGGACTCACTTAAGGCTGAAGCTGCGATCGCCCCTTCTGGTTGCATTCCTAGTTGATTTTTTAAAGATGCATACAGCGATCGCGCTTCTGCTAGTTGTTTTTCGGTTTCTATTCTTGTAGTTTGGAGATTATTAACACGTTGTAAGAGTTGTTCTCCTTGCAGTTCCGGATTAAAGAAATTATACCGTTGCTGAAAAGTTTGCAGTTGTCCTTGAAGAGTATGCACTCGCAAGCGTAATCTATTGGTTTGCTGATCTACAAACTTAATACCCTGACGCAAACTACTTTTCTGCTGTTCTGCACTGTACTTAAGATATGTTTGGGAAACCTGTGTCAGAATATCATTAATTTTCTGGGGATTAGAACCTTGATAGCTTACTTCTATAATTCTTGATTCATCTTTACCTTTGACAATCCGGTCTATATTCAGGGTTTCATTTCCCCCTCCTTTACCCGGACCATTACCCACTAAACCCTGATAAGTAACATTTGGATATTTAGGTCGCAGTTCTTCTACTATCGGATTGATTACTTTTGGACTTCTTAAAACTTGCATCAAAGCTTGGTAATCCAAAGCCAAATTATTATTTCTAGTAATTTTATTTACATCTTCCTTGAGGGTTTCACTAAGCAAGACAAGCAGTTCGCTTTCTGAAGTCTTCAAAGGTTCAACCAGTAACTGAAATTTTCCTTCATATGTAGGAGTTTTAGTCAAAGTCCAAGCAGCTGTTGCTGTAGTAGCAATAAGAGCCACACTACCAATGAGAGCAAATCGACGACGCAAAATACCAAATGCTTGACCAATATTAGTATTTCCTTCGACAACATCTGGTCTTTCTAGCAGCCAGTAAGCTTCGTTAGTCGCTGGGTTGCTTGGTACTAAGTGCTGCAACTCTCCTTCTTTAGTTGGCATGTGTATTTACGCTAAAAACAGGTGAATATATTTTTTTGACAATATCTTGTGAAGTAATTATGTAGCTACCGACATGAAAAAGATATTAGTACCCAGTTTTATCAAGAATTAAATAATTATTCAATACCGGTCTCTGAACATAAGAGTCAAAATTTAATTTTGATTTAAACATAAAATAATTATTCTATTAGCTTTTAAAAGAATTAATATAATAATACTATTCGCTATAACTAACTAGTATCCATATATACAAACGATAATTAAACCAATCAAAAATAGATATCTTTAACTTATCTTGTTCTGCTCTGTATGAATCTTGCTTAATCAAAAATTTAAAGGATGATTATACTGATGAAGATTAAATGAAGTAAATAGTAAATGTTAAATCCAT
>JBCCDM010000573.1:0-2907 GCA_039030795.1 Cyanobacteria bacterium P01_A01_bin.84 | reverse complement strand
ATGGCTGCGACTGATGATTATCAGTTTAAGTCAACAGATTAAAACTAAAAACTAAATGTTTTTGGTACTTATTACTTACTTTAAATCGAATTAGGAGACTTACCATGAATACTACAACTACTGCAATCAAACTAGTTGAAACTAGCCTCGAAGTTTTAAACCAGTTTGGAATCGAGCTAAATCTTGAAACCATTTTAGCTGAAGAGTTCGAGCAAGGATTAGCTAATGATATTAGTAATTCTGTATAGTTAATACACGACTTGATAAAATTTAGTGACTAACAGTGAAAAAATAAGGTTTTTAGAGATTATGGATAGCGCTCAAGCTACTATTAATCATTATCTAAATGCCAAAATTGTTAAGTCGTGTCTATAGCAATACGATTCCCAAAATAAAAAAGGAGAGAAATCTAATGTTCATCTCCTTTTTTATTTTTAAGAATAGTCATTTGAGTATAAAATATTAAATCTTGCTTAGACAACTTTTGAGAAAGCAATAATATTTATTTTCTGCTAATGTCAATCATGGGCTCCCAAAATTTTGAGGCTATCGATAGCAGGTTTCGTTAACCCATCTACATTCTTAATATTCATTTCCTGATATGGATTATGAGATTTGAAAATTTTAAGACATTTTCCGCTTTTTAAGTTCCAAAGTCTAATTGTTTCATCTTCACTACTGCTGACTAAAGTAAAACCATCAGGACTAAAAGAAATGGAGTTAATTAATGCTGTATGACCATCTAAAGTCTTAAAACATTTTCCAGTGTTAACATCCAATAATCTAATATTATGGTCTTGTCTACAACTAGCGAGTATTTGACCATCTTTGCTAAAAGCAACCAATTGAGTATTTCCTATATTGTCTTGTAAAATGCTTTTGCATTTACCAGTGTTTATATCCCAAAATCTTATGGTTTGATCTGCGCTGGTGCTGACTAAAGTTTTGTTATCTGGACTAAAGGCAGTTGACCAAACCCACCCCTTATGTGCGTCTAAAGTTTTAAGATACTCTCCAGAATTGACATCCCATAACTTAACTGTTTGATCAATAGAAGCACTAGCTAACATTTGACCGTTAAAATTAATGGCAATTGACCAGATCTCAGCTTTGTGGTCTTGTAAAATTTTCCAAACCTTACCGCTATTAACATTCCAAAGTCTAACAGTTCCATCTTCACTGCCACTTGCCAAGATTTGACCATCACAAGCAAAAACAACTGAGCGAACTACAGCTTCATGTCCGCAAAGATTTTTTATGACTTTTCCCGTGCTGATATCCCAAATTTTGATAGTTTTATCTCCACTACCGCTAGCTAAAAGATTACCTTTTATACTGTATGCCACAGAAAAAACCCAATTAGTGTGTTCGTGCAGAGTTTTTAAAACCTTTCCCGTTTTAATATCCCACAACCTAACCTTTTCATCGTGACCACCACTAATTAAAGTTTTAAAATCAGGGCTAAAAGCTACAGAGAGTGACTGATTACTATATCCTTGCCAAGTTTTAATACACTGATAGGTTTTAATATCCCATAACTTTACAGATTGATCGTAGCTGCCACTAGCTAAAATATTGCCTTGCGGATTAAATGCTACAGAATTTATCATGTTGGAATGACCTTGAAAGATCTTTAAGCATTCTCCTGTATTGACATCCCATAAACGTACTTTTTGTCCAATACTGCTACTAGCAAGAAAATTACCCTGCGGGCTGAAAGTAACTGAGAATATTACATTTTTATGTCCTTGCAAAACTTTGAGACATTTACCTGTGTTGGTATCCCAGAGCCTGATAGTTCGATCATTACTACTGCTGGCAAGCATTTTACCATCTGGGCTAAGACTGACTGAGCGCACCCCATCTTCATGTCCCTGTAAAATCTGTTTACACTTAGCAGTTTTAATATCCCAAAATCTAATAGTGCTGTCCTGACTACCGCTGATTAACTGTTGACCGTCTAAACTAAAAGTAACTGAAAGTACCTCGTTTTTATGACCTAAGAAAACTTGGAGACATTTACCTGTACTAACATTCCATAATCTTGTTTTATAATCATCACAGCCAGTGGCTAGGGTTGTACCGTCAGGACTAAATGCTACCGCCCATACTTCTTGTTCGTGTTCTGATAAAGTATGAAGACATCGACCAGTATTGACATCCCATACTTTCGCCGTACAGTCGCAACTTCCACTAGCTAAAGTTGTACCATCGGGACTAAACTCTAAGGAAACTACCCAACCATTATGACCCTCAAATCTACGAATTACTTGACTATCTGCTACTCGCCGTAAAACAATGCTCCCTTTAGTGTCTCCCGCTGCCAAATATTGACCATCAGGACTAAATGCTACTGACCAAATTCCCCCAAAATTTTCAGCAAAAAATGATTTAGAAAGATTTGAATTTTGAAAATTAACCTGGTGTAATGTTGCCTGGCGTAAATCTGCTTGCCAAACACACAAATTAGAAAAGTCATAACCAGTTAGATCCGTACCCATATGATATAGCAGATTAATGATATTTCCTGCTGCATAGCACTTTAAAGGGGCTGTTTCTTGTAACATTTTTAGAATGTGACCAAGGCAGTTTTCAATCTCACCTTTGTTTCTAAAAATGATCGCAAGTTCATTAATTACTGGCTGAAGGATCAGACGAATTTGGTTTTCTCGAATATAGTCTTTTGCCGTTGCTTGAATTAAGGCGTAATCTCGCAACAGTAGAAGCTTCTGTCTGACGATCTCCTGACTGACGTTTTCCACTAGACGGCTAGTCAGGTATTCCATTACTACAGATTGCTGGGTAAAAAGAGCCTCACTTTTTTCAATCAAGGAGCGTCTTGATAGAGACTCTAAAGACTCTAGCAATTTGATCGGCGATACTTGCAGTACAAAATTATCTCGCAGT
>JBCCDM010000572.1:0-2942 GCA_039030795.1 Cyanobacteria bacterium P01_A01_bin.84 | reverse complement strand
TTTTGAAGTTAAGGGTAAGAATTTAGTAGATAAGGAACCGGATCTTATAGATCCAACCTTCATCCCAAAACTGAAAAATGTTGTAGCGGAGAATGGAAAAATTCAAGGTATTGACCGGGTACTTGTTCCCCTTGATATTCCTGATAATGATACTACTTTAATCTTCGGTAACTCTAAAGGTAATATTCTTCTTGGATTCAACACCCCTGTAGTTATTGAAGGAGGTAAGGGCAAAGATATACTCTTGGGTAGTGGAGATAATGACCAGTTGAATGGAGGTCAGGGAAACGATTACATTTTTGGTAATGGTGGTAGCGATATTCTGCGCGGTAATATGGGAGACGATTTACTGTTTGGTGGACGAGGTAATGAATTATTCGATGGTGGCAAAGGTAACGATATAATTTGGCTTAACGGTGGTGCTGATACCATAGTTATTCGTGAAGAGGATGGTACAGACTCCATTTATGACTTTAATCTTGGTCAAACAACCTTTTCTTTAACTGATGGTTTATCATTTGAAGACTTAAGTTTTCAGCAAGAAAATGGCTTTAGTACAGTTATTACTGGAGAAAAAGTTCTAGCTCAAGTAGCAGGAATT
Organism: Cyanobacteria bacterium P01_A01_bin.84; assembly: GCA_039030795.1. Classification (GTDB taxonomy): domain Bacteria; phylum Cyanobacteriota; class Cyanobacteriia; order Cyanobacteriales; family Nostocaceae; genus JBCCDM01. Next base: position 2,341 of record JBCCDM010000572.1, on the reverse strand, counting down.
GTTGTTGATTCTCTTAACTCAACAGCAAATTTTGTATAAATTTTAGGACTTATGCAATTGTGAATTTTATAGGTTAGGTATTTTTTCACATTTAATTCCCGATTGCTATATAAAAAACAATACTAAATATTATAGTCATCTGTGAAAACTTCACAGATGACTATAATTATCTATAAGAGCGATCGCCTCAAAACTCAAATTAATTAAGCAGCATCTGACATCTTGATATTCGAGAAAATAATTTCTTGTGTAGAAGCGGTATCATTTTCTTCAGTAGTAATTACACGATGATTAAGAATAAAGTAATCCCCTACTTTTTCATACTCATCTTCAAACTCGTTTCTACCACCTTTCTTTTCTCCAGTTTTAGCATCATGGTATACAGAGTCATAACGATGAGAAAGATAACCAGCACCGGTATCATGACTGCTAAAAGTATGAATTGTCACGATTACACCGTGAATTTTCCGGTGTACCATACAAACTTCATTATCGCGAACTTTATATTTATCTCCGTCTGATTTACCACCGACAAAAATTTCTATTGCTCCAGTGTCATCGGTTTCCCCTAATGTAAAGGTATTTTCACCGTGACTATCTTCAAACTCGCGACGGATACGGTGAACTGCGATTTCCCAAAGTTGATTATTAACTACTTTGTTTGCTTCTTCGTCTTCTATGTCAAATACTTCTGCTTTCAGGTTAGAGTTAACCTTAACTTTACCTGTAACAGTCTTTTCACCATACTTGTAAGTTACGTCTGCTGTATAACCAGGAAAACTCTTATCCCAGGTATAACGGTTTTCGTAAGCAGAGCGCATTATGTCTCTAGCAGATGCTTGTGTTACGGTCATCGTTTTCTCCTAATGCCTAATATTAAGATTGCTTCTTAGCTTAGAAAATTGTTGCTATTAGTTAGGATAGAAGTAATTCTGAGGCTAGGGTAGTCCTCAAGTGGGTACACTTTATGAAATCGCTTTTAGAGCTTTTAGTTATAGCTACTCGCTGGAGTGCTTATAGCAGTTTTAAATCAGGGCTTAATAAGAGTTAGTAACCTAAATATTTATATATGGGATTATGGAAAATATTTTACATTGTATTTTTCAAGAAATTGCCAAATCAACTAATGAACAAGAATTACAGCAAGCTGTGATCAATACCCTTGGTGAATATTTTGATGTTCAAAGTTGGGGTTTATATTTATTAGATAATTATTCTAATCAAGATATTAATGTTAAATCTATTCCGGAAGTTTGCTTAAAAGGTAATCCTGTAGGACGTTATGTTGTAGAACGCCATGCACCTGCCCACGAGCAGTTATTATTATCATCGGGGGACTGGAATAAGTTATGTACCCGGGACGATCACGCTCATGTAATGAGTGGACCAATTATTAATGATGGACGTTTGGTAGGGATACTTAATTTTACTCGTTGTAGTGGAACTTTGGCTTTTGATACTCATAATTTAGCCGATTTGAGTGCTTTGTGTTTGCACATTTCTGCTAAACTTGCAGCTATTCGCGCTCAACCCCCAAAATGTCAGTATCTTTTACCCCATCCTTTAACCGATCGAGAGCTAGAAATTGCTGATTTAGTCGCAAAAGGTTTAACTAATGCTGAAGTCGGTGAGAAGTTATGGATTACCCAAAATTCTGTTAAACAAGCTTTGAAAAGAATATTTCGCAAGCTTGAAGTGTCATCGCGGACTGAAATGGTGACGAAGTTATTTTCTGAGGTACGGTGATTGGTGATTGGTTAATAATTATTTTGGAGACGTAGTATGTCTACGTCTCTATGCAATTTGATTATTTTTGTCTTAACGACTAACAATTTAAATACCCGGACGCTGAATGATGGTTTCCATGATTCTTCGTTTAGCTTTGGGATCTATTCCAATTAAACGCACGTAATCTTGATTATGTTCACCTAGACACGCTTCCAAAGTTGCGATCGCATCAGCCACATTATCGATTTGATGATGGGAGAAGCTTTTCCAAGAACCAGTACGGAATCGTCTTTTGTCTACATATTCAATACCAATATGATTCCCAACTGCTAAAAGTTCTCGCATTTGCTCTAAAATTTCTGGTTCAATATGAGCAGTTGGTATCTGTGAATTAAATTGATGACTATCCTTTGAGGTGAGTTTATCTTCCGATTTAGAGACATTAGTACCTAATTGATAATTATTATAGGGATTGGAGTAAGGTGTGGATGCTGGAGGGTATTTAAAAGTAGAACCACCTAAACTCGATTTACGAGTGATTTCAACATCAGGAGTTGGTATATCCGATTCAGAAACACTACTATCTAATCGATAATTATCATAGGCACTGGAG
>JBCCDM010000571.1:0-2946 GCA_039030795.1 Cyanobacteria bacterium P01_A01_bin.84 | reverse complement strand
TTTAATAAATATTGAATTTAAAAATCAGATAACTTATGTCAATTTACAATTTATCTCTAAAGTAACTATTGGCTTTTAGCTTACTTTTGTCTAACAGCCAAGAGCTAACAACTAACGGCTTCCTAAAGACAATTTACAAATAATCAAAAAACTTTATTTTGATAAACCTTTACTAATCTATCAATACCTTTAAAGCGATAATCTCCAATTTCTTCAAAATCTCCCGGTAGTGACAACATATCATGAGTTGCTTCACTAACCACACATTTACCTGGAGAACAAATCCCTTCCATCCTTGCTGCTAAATTAATCGTAGCACCCAATGCAGTATAGTCAACGCGTTGAGAACTTCCCACATCACCCACTACAGCTTTACCGCTATTAATAGCAATCCTTAATTTAAGGGGTTCTCGCCAAAAATGATTAAGATTCAAATTTTGTAAACGACTTAGCATACCCTTAGCTGCAATTACAGCCCTGTCAGCATGGTCTTCTTGGGGTTCCGGAGCGCCAAAAAATGCCATAATACAGTCACCAATATACTTATCTAAAGTACCGCCATTAGAAAATACTTCTTGTAGCATTTCTTCAAATAAATTATTTAATAATTGAGAAATCTCCGTAGGACTAAATCTTTCTGACATCGCAGTAAAACCTACTAAGTCAGCAAATAATATACTAATTTCTGTTTCCTGTGGGGTTAAACGTCCATCTGGTAAAGCTCCGACTTCAATTAACTGTTGTACCACCGCAGGAGAGTGATAGCGTTCAAGTCTCTTACGAATTAGCTCTTGAGTTTTCAGCCTTTCGGCTAATAACCAACGCTGTACGCTAGAAGCAACAAGATTTGCCAACGCAGAAAAAAAGCTTAACTCTTCCTCTCCTTCTGACTCCCAATGATAAGAAGAAAGATGAGCATCAGCATAAAGTACACCTACAACTTTAGTTTCGTCCCATAAAGGTACTGCCATCGCGCTGCGAATGTCCTTCATTAAGATACTATGCTCTCCTGCGAATCTCTCATCTTTTTGAGCATCCGCAGTCTGAATAGCTATTTTCTCATCATATACTCTTTGACAAATACTCCGACTAATCCAGCTACCATCAGCTGCTAAGTCTTTCTGCTCAGATGCTTTTCTCATCGCAGAATTTGTTAATTCCAGTTTATTATCATTATGAAAGTCAATCAATAATGCTAAGCGGTCAATACTCTTAAGGTAGCGAAACACTACTTCCTGTACTTGAGAAAAAATTTCTTCTATGGATGCTGCTGCACTCAAATTTTTGGCTATGTCTACTAAATCTTTGAGACGGGCTATAGTCTTGTCTTTAACCTGAACATTGTCACCTTTACTCGCAGCTTGTATCCATTGCTGCTGTAACTGTTTAACATTCCGAATTAGGACTTTACCTTCAGCTATTTTTTCTTTCTTAACTTCTACTGGTTCCCAGTTCAAAACCTCTGAAGTAGGCATTATAACCGTTAACATAACTTCTCCTACACACAAAATATCGCTATGACGCAACCTTTGAGGTGAAGAAATATAGTTTTGATTTAATTGCGTACCATTTTTACTGCCCAAATCCTCAATAGTCCAGACATCAGATTCTATTTTTACTATTCGAGCATGACAACGAGATACCCCTCCAAAAGGTAAGCATAAATCGCATTCAGGCAAACGACCAATAGTAAATACATCTTCATGTACTTCTACAGTTTGTTCAACATTTTCCTGTTTCAAACGCAGTTTCAGTTCAGTCATGACTCTACAAATTTTTCCTGTTAGCAGGAAATACAAGCAACTCTTGCTATATGAGATGCATCAACTCTTTTTATGGCATTATTAAAGCTGTTTCGACAACTACATAAAACTAATAGACATATCCGGAAATTAAATATATGTCTTCCCAGAACTCTTGTAGAGACTAAGCACTGCTACGTCTAGGACATTTTTGTTCCACACTTACTTGCAATTTGCTTATCCCAATAAATTATCTGGTATCTCTTTATAACCTAATTTTTTCCATATATTTAGGAGTTACGCACTCGTAACGAGAAATAAGGCTTTGCGTTAGCTAGCGCTATGCTGCACAAAGACGTAGTCTGCTCGATAGAGCTTGTATTTCCCTAAGATCCCTCCGGAGGTAAATATGTATGTAGTCCGTGGGTAAGTCCTAATCTGATATTTTCAAAAGATTATTTAATAAAAAAGAGTAAAAGTCATTTCAAATTGTATACATTTAATGTGGATATGTTTGATTGGTAATAATACTGATGGGCTGTGTTCCCATTAGCTCTACCTTTTTAGACAGGATTTACATAAAACTTGCCATTTCAACCGAAATTTAGTGTAAGGTTCCCTCCCACGTCTCCGTTAGGAGAAGCATAAGCTCTATCAAACACGTGGAAGCGATCGCATCAACCCTGGGATTATGTTGCGAACGAAAAGTCCTAAAAGTCGTACTTAACCAGGATTTACGCAAAAGGAATGTAAGTCCGTTATTATCTTAGCTAGCACTAGACTACGTTCTGGTTGTAATGACAAATCTTCGCTGCGTAAGCCCTAAAGTCTAAAAATATTTTCCAATATTATTTATTGGCTATTAACATATATAAGTTCTATATAATAGCAACTTATATATAATATAAACTAAGAAAATGCAATTTTTTCAACTTTATCAGAACTTACGCAAAAGCTACGTAATTCCGTCCGAGACATTAGCTTGCGCTACACTGTGTGAATGCGTAATATGTCCAATAGGACTTTCCGCGTGCTCGACAGAGCTTATGCTTTCCTACACGTAGTGACCGTCGCTTCAGACAAATCTTCGTTGCGTAAGTCCTGTTTATGTATTTTGTTACATTACTTCCGTTTTCTTCTTGGTGATTTAATTATCAGGAAATTTTAAATTGTGTAATAATTACAATTATATTTTTAATTCTTG
>JBCCDM010000570.1:0-2980 GCA_039030795.1 Cyanobacteria bacterium P01_A01_bin.84 | reverse complement strand
TATTTATAAAGGTCGTACTATCCGCGCTGCGCTCAATGCAGTGACTGAGTATGGTAGACCAGAATTGATTAGATTAGCAGTCTTAGTAGATAGAGGGCGTCGTGAATTACCAATTCATCCTGACTTTATTGGCAAAAAACTTCCGACTGCATCCGAAGAAAAGGTCAAGGTATACTTTAGCGAGCTTGATGGCAAAGACGAGGTTGAGTTGATCAAAAATTAACCTCGGTTAATCTCATAGTGGTATTACATTTACTTATTAGCAGTCAAACCTAAGCTAAAGGCTAGAGGCTAATAGCTTTTAGATAAAATAATCATTGTTGGAGGTATATTAGATGCATTGGTTAGATTCGGGCGTAGCTTTAATGCATTTTTTAGCCACCACTGCTCAAAATACAGTACAATCGCCTCCAGATTTAACAGCACCACATAACTCATCTGTAGATATTAAATTATTAACAGAACAAATAAACTTTCTAAAAGATGCTAATAGCCAACTCCATACAAGTTTTGATTCCTATGCAGACGCTATTAGAACTACGATTATCTTTACAGGTTCTCTCTTAACCTTAATCGCTTTGGCAACGGGTATCTTAATCAATCAAAATTATCGAACTACAGTTAAAGAATTAAAGGAAGATACAAAGGATAGAATCAAGGTGATACAAGCCAATTTAGAATCAGAATTATCTTTGGCTACTGATAAAAAGATAGATCGCTTAAGAAAAATAATTAGACAAGAAGAAGTAATTAGTGATGCGGATGTTGTTTATATCAATACTCAAACTATAAACCCCATAGAATTTGAAATTCTGAGACAACGGGGATTTGAACGAATCGAATTCAAACAAAATATTGAGCAACGGCAATTAAGCAATAAAATTGTTATTTTAGATTTAATTAATTTGGGACTAAATCAAAATGAAGAAAAAGAAGCTGCTAACCAAATAATTAAAAATACTATCGATAAAATTGAAAAAAGATTTCCTACTGAATCATTATTAATTATCTATGCCATTCCTGGCAGACCTCGGATTACTCAGTTACTAGCAGCTAACAGTATCAAGTATGTTACAGTCGCCAATAATCGCATTACCTTGGTGGGTGCAGTGGTTGATTCTGCATCTATATTAGATACTGTTTTGGCTTAATTAGGAGAATGAATGTCAGTAAGAACCAATCGATACCTAAGAAATATATTAAAGCATGAAGCAGTTGATACTAGCTCTACCTCGCCTTTAATTCGAGTACAAAAAAAAGTTAAACCAATAATAAGACGATGGGCTGGCAATTTTTTAGCTAATATTTATCCTAGTGGTTCTTTTGCTAAGGGGACAGCCAATAAAAGCGGAACTGATATTGACATATTCGTTTCACTATCATCTAATACTCAAGAAAACCTGCGGCATATTTATAACTCTCTGTATTCCGAACTTAAGAGAAATGGCTATTTACCACGAAAACAAAACGTTTCATTAGGTATTAAAGTAAATGGTTACAAAGTAGATATAATTCCTGCCAAACGCCAATCAGCATACGGTAACAATCATAGTTTATACCGTCGTAAAGCTAATACTTGGACAAAGACTAATATTCAAACGCATATTACTAAAGTTAGTAATTCTAGTAGAATCGATGAGATTCGCTTAATAAAACTGTGGCGCGATCACTTTAATATTGATTTTCCTTCTTTTTATATTGAATTAGTAGCAATCAAGGTTTTGAGAGGTTCGCCACATAACAACTTAGGAAATAATGTCTTGAAAGTGTTTCGTTACTTGACTAATAAATTTCTGAGTGATCGCTATGTAGATCCTGCAAATACTAACAACATAATCTCTGACGATCTTACTGCAAGCGACAAAAGAACAGTTGCCAGAGAAGCACAACATGCATTATTAGCAGAAACGTGGAGTGATATTATCAAATGAGTATTCTTCTTGGTCGTTAGAGGACTGATAACTTCATATCTAAGAAGATAATAGAACCTTTAATATACTTATAAAATGAGCCATCACTAATTTTTGATTATCATATTGCATAAGTTATATTTGTCTTACGAGATATTTTGTATTTATGCTGTTATGACTTATCGCTTGAGAATTGCTGATCTGCCTGTCAGTGAAAGACCCCGTGAAAGATTGATGGCGGTAGGGGCAAAAAACCTATCTGAGGCAGAGTTGATTGCTATTTTACTGGGTACGGGGCAATCTCGGGGTAATTTATCGGCAATTGGTTTAGCACAGCATATATTGCAAGAGTTAGGTAAACATAGACGCGCGCCTCTGGATGTCTTGCGAGATGTTAATCCTCGTGAGTTAATGGCAATTCCAGGAATTGGTCCTGCTAAGGCTACTACAATCATTGCCGCAGTTGAATTAGGAAAACGTACTTTTAAGTTCAAACCACATGAAAGGGTAACTGTAGATAGTCCTGCATCGGCAGCGGCAGTTTTAAGTCATGATCTGATGTGGCAGAATCAAGAGCGTTTTGCTGTATTAATGCTTGATGTTAAAAATTACTTGTTGGCTACCAAAATTTTAACTATTGGGACGGCTACCGAGACTTTAATCCATCCTCGTGAAATCTTTCGGGAGACTGTACGTCAGGGAGCAACCAAGTTAATCATTGCTCATAATCATCCTTCGGGGAATCTGGAACCTTCGCCTGAAGATATCTATCTAACGGAACAGTTATTACAAGGTTCACAATATTTAGATATTCCTTTATTGGATCATTTAATCTTAGGTGAGGGCAATCATCAAAGTTTGAGGCAGGGAACAGATTTATGGGAACGTTTTCCCCAAGGAGAATAAAAAATTGTAAGGTTGTAGGGGGAATATGACGAGTTTGAAGTATCAACATCATTTAGAGTTAGAGTTGAAGACTAATTCTGCTTGTCAAACAATTTGCCATCATCAATACACAACTTATCCGCTGCGGTTATCACCTCTGTTTAGGTTAGAGGGAGCAACTTCAG
>JBCCDM010000569.1:0-3001 GCA_039030795.1 Cyanobacteria bacterium P01_A01_bin.84 | reverse complement strand
TGATGAACTTGATATTCATCTGGGCTTACAGAGAAATAGAGCATTGAATTTTTTTGGGAAACATTCTCTAAAACTTCTATGTCATCCCAAATTGGAAATGGACTTGCTAGCATATAGCCATCAAAGCGGTAACTATCGGCTCGCAACTGTTAACAACATTTGCAACTACAGTATGGATGCTCGCACCCGGTCTAGTTAGAGCAGAAGTTTTGAAAAAATCAAGTAGTACTGACACCAATATCCTAAAAAGTAATCAAACTATTGCCCAGTTATTTTATCCTCCAGTAGACCGTAAAGTCTTAAGAGTGGTAGGTAAAGGTATAGTTAAAATTCCAGCAGATAATGCAAAAATAATTATTAATTTTCGGGTTAATAGATATAATCGCTATCCTTCTCCATCTCGACTGCCTCGTGCTTATTTTAAAATGAGATTGTCAGATAGTTTGGCGATAAATACGAAGCAGGCATCACCAAAAAAACCTCCTACTCCTCCCAAAAAAAAGAATGAACCCCTTACTAAAGATACTTTTAAATCAGTTATAGAAAAATTAATCACTAATGGTGTAAACAGAGATAACATAGATGTTTTTATCAGTAATCAATATGGTAGAAATATCGCCAGAATGGTGATAAATATAAAAAAACCGAGTCGGGATAAAGTAGAGGAAATTGTTAATCTTGTCACAGAAGAAGCTAAAAATATAGATCGGGTTTCCTCGGATAGAGTTAGTGTTGATTATAGTGTTAACGAATGTCAAAATGGAGTTAATTTAGCATACGAATCGGCAATCAAAGATGCTAATAATCGTGCCTCAGCCTTAGCTAAGACTATGGGGCTGAAAATAGGAACTCCTTCTATTGCAGAACCTTTTTTTTCAATGTTTTATCCTTCATGTAGTTCTGATTTGACTTCTTCATTTTCAGCTTTTGGCGGTTATTATTCTCGACAACCATATAACCCGGAAAAACCGGCAGAGGTTGAGATTAGAAAGGATATTTTTGTGAGTTTCCCAGTAAAATAATTGCTAATTTGTTTTTATATTTAGCGCATTCATCTGCAACTATAAACTCATTAATGTGCTAATTATGTCTAGAGTCATATCTTGCACCAAGAAAGTCATGTAAATAAATAATACTCAGTATTTCCCGAGCGTCTAGGACTGGAAGTCCCAGTCTTATAAACGAAGTCCTCTAAAAGAGGACTGAATAAATATTGATTTTATAGTATTATTTGTTACCTTATATTTTATATCTGACTATTTATACGTATAGGTGCAAGATTTGAGTAGAAATGGTTTCAGGACTTACGCAAGAACAATTGATCCGAAGCGACGGTCACTACGTGTAGGGTTAGCAATCTCAAGAACTATGGGTTAACTACGTTATGCTACGCAAACGCTTTCGTATGCTCGACAGAGCTTATACGTCGCAAAGTCCTAGCGGACACGCGGAAGTGTTAATGCGTTAACGTCTCGCACGGAATCACGTTGCTTTTGCGTAAGTCCTGTCTCAGACTAAATCTCAGACTTGTAATATTAGGTTATATGCTAACTTAGTCAAAACTCTCAAGTCGAAATATATGGAGCGAAGGACATTTTTAAACAGCGCTTCCTCATTACTGCTTTCGCAGCTACTTATTGGGTGTGGGAACAAGCAACAGAAGCAGCAACTACAAGTCATGCTATTGAAAGGTTCTATCCCTGGTCAGATAGTAGGTAAATTTCATCAATTGAAAAAGTCAGTAGAATTAAAATTTTCCCCTGTAGGACAGATAAGTAGTTTATTTGAGCAATTGCAAACCTGGAAAGATAAAAAAAATTCTCCAGACGAAGAGCAAAATTGGATTACAGGACTATTTTCTTGGCTACCATTTTTTAAGAAGGATTCTGGTGTTCCTGACTTAGTGACATTAGGAGACTACTGGATGAAGTATGCAATTGAACAAAAACTAATTCAACCTATAGATCATATTTCCCAGTTTAGTCATTGGGAAGAGTTAGATAATAAGTGGAAGCAATTAGTCAAACGTAACGATAAAGGGGAGATTGACGAGCAAGGAAAAGTCTGGGGTGCCCCTTATCGCTGGGGAACCACAGTTATAATTTACCGTAAAGATAAATTTAAAGAACTAGGTTGGACACCCCAAGACTGGAGTGACTTATTTAAACCAGAACTGCGATCGCGGGTTTCTGTACTTGACCAACCTAGAGAAGTAATTGGTTTAGTTCTGAAGAAATTAGGAAAGTCTTACAATACCGAAAATTTGGATGCAGTTCCTCAACTCAAATCTGAATTGAAGGTTTTGAACAAACAAATAAAATTTTATAGTTCCGACAGGTATATTGAACCCTTACTTATCGGCGATACTTGGTTAGCAGTGGGTTGGTCAAACGATATATTATCACTGATTTCACGCTATCCAGAATTAGGGGTTGCTATACCTAAATCGGGAACAGCACTGTGGGTCGATTTATGGGTACGTCCAGGGGAACAAAGTATAACCAAAAGTAACGAAACTAAAAACACTAAAGATGATTTATTTTATGAATGGATTAATTTTTGCTGGAAACCAGAGATTACCAAACAAATTGCTATAATCACCAAAACTAATTCGCCTATTAGTTCTAATATCTCTATGGAAGATATTTCTGAACATTTACAGAAAGTTTTGCAAGGTAACTCAGAGATTTTAAATAAAAGTGAATTTTTACAACCTTTATCTCTACAAATAAATCAAAAATATGATTCCTTATTTAAGGTGATGAAAGAAGGTTAAGAATGTGTTTTTTCTATATAAAAGCATATAATTCAAAGTAATAATTAATTGGACTTTGGACAGAAAGTCCAATAATTAGTTACGATATAACGCTATTGAAAATATGCTAGCTAGTGCTACTTGTTACTCCTTTTACTCATTACTCATTACTCATTACTCATTACTCATTACTCATTACTCATTACTCATTACTCATTACTCATTACTCATTACTCATTACTCATT
>JBCCDM010000568.1:0-3050 GCA_039030795.1 Cyanobacteria bacterium P01_A01_bin.84 | reverse complement strand
TCCTATTTCTAAGCATATTGTTTTGACTTCCCATCCCACTAACTTCGGTCCGAAGCCAATTTCAATCACTTGGGGTGCCCACGATGCAATGGAAAGGGGACCAATTATTGCCACTTTAACCAATCAAACACATCGTAATGTTATTGGTACTCATTCAGGTAATTATGCGGTGTATCGCGCTTTAGCGGTAGCTAGTGGAGTACTCCAGTCAAATCACCGAGCTGATTTGACAAATACATCACCAGTAGAAAAAATTGGACCCTATGAGTCTTGGGATGATGGGGATAAAATAGTTTCTCTGGATCCTTTTGGAGCAACAGTCAAAGAAGCATTCCAATCCTATTACGAGCAGGGTTATGATATTCGTCCTACTATTGCCATTACTAAGGCACATATTAATATGCCTGAGTTACAAGATGCTGTAAATAAAGGACGTTTGCAGGTTGATGGGAATATTATGAAACCTGGTGGGGACTTAGTAGTTACCAAAGCAGCAATAGAACCGGTGTGGTATTTACCCGGAGTCGCAAAGCGATTTAATATTTCTGAAGGAGATTTACGTCGTGCCCTATTTGAGCAAACTGGAGGAATGTTTCCTGAATTGGTAACAAGACCGGATTTAGAAGTCTTCTTACCACCAATAGCGGGAACTACTGTATATATTGTCGGTGATATTGCAGCGATCGCGGATCCTGATAAACCTTTGGCTGTTAGAATTCACGATGAGTGTAATGGTTCTGATGTCTTTGGTTCCGATATTTGTACTTGTCGTCCTTATTTAGTACATGGAATTGAAGTTTGTGTCCAAACCGCTCAAGAAGGGGGTGCGGGTATTATAGTTTACTTTCGTAAGGAAGGACGCGCTCTCGGAGAAGTAACAAAGTTCTTAGTTTACAATGCTCGCAAACGACAAGAAGGAGGAGATACAGCTGACGCTTACTTTACTCGGACTGAATGTGTCGCTGGAGTACAGGATATGCGTTTTCAAGAGTTAATGCCGGATGTTTTGCACTGGTTAGGAGTAAAACGTATTGATAGAATGGTCTCGATGAGCAATATGAAATATGATGCGATCGCGCAATCTGGTATTGAAATAGTAGAACGTATTGCTATTCCCGATGAGTTGGTTCCCCAAGATGCACGGGTAGAAATTGAAGCCAAAAAAGCCGCTGGTTATTATACCACTGGTGATGTATTAGATGATGATGATTTATCTGGAGTGAAAGGACGTTCTTTGTGATTAGCTTTTATTGATGACTGGGAATTGTTTTGGTCATTGCGACCCTAGGAAAGCAATCTCACAGCCTTATTTTTGTCCTTCCCAGGACACGTTACACGTTAGCTAAGGCTATACTTCGTAAACACGTAGTGTAGCCTTAGCTAACGTCACGAGTGGGTAAGTATTATCAAAATTAAAATAATTTGCATAACTTCCCCTTGTCTAGAAATAGTATTTTTTGAGTAGAAAATTGCTTTTACCTAAAGGAGGTGAAAAAATTATGATCAATTATTCTTAAATTCTTTAATTACAGTGTCTCATATATCATATTATTGGAATTTTGTCAAAGTTAACTCTAATGGTAAGTGTAAAATTGAGATGTTAACTGCTGCTCGAGCTTATTTTAAGAAACAATTTAGAGACTCAGCAGATGATGTTGAGGTGGCAGATACGGCTATCATACGTCAACTATGGCAAAACAAACATTCTCAAGTCGGTGAGGACTGGGGGTTTGCAGAAATATGTCTGCGTTGCTATATTTCTCAACAGATTTATCGTGTTTGTTTCGATTTAGGAGTAAAATTTGGCAGTAGTCATAGTTTCCATGCTAAAGATTTATTTCCTTTGGTATTAGATGATCAAATCACACTAAATACTTCTCAATCAAATACATCTCAATTATATAAATCTCAATCAAATACTTCTCAATCTAGTGCTTATCAATCTTTGGCAACTAATGTATTACAAACATTTAATCCTACAAAAGGTTCTCTAAAAACTTGGATTTCCCGGTATGTAAAACAGCATTCAGAAATCAAACAATTTTTGATGCAACATGGTGTTTATTTAATTAGCGACTGGGCACTATTAAATGATACAAGTCTGAAACAATTACAGCGAATTTTAACCCAGATGTATCAGTTAGCATCAGTCGAAATTCAACAAAGTTGCGAATTGTTAACTAGCTATCATGCAGTTTACCGCGAAGACCGTTTACAGAAACGAATTCAAGGAATTACTTTACCATGTAAATCGCCGACGAATAAGCAATTACAGCAAATCTCCCAAGATTTACAAACTCGCACTAGTATCAATTTAAATACCAAGTTGATATTAAAAAAATTACAATTAACTGCAACTAGATTAAGACAGTATAAAATAGCAATAAGTGGTGGCTCAGTGGCTTCAGTTTCTTTTGACCGAGAAGAAATTCAGCCGATTATTGAGTCTTCTTTAGCGAGTCAAACAGATACTGATAAAGAGCAAATTGAATTTATGAAGCTATATCAAACAGAATTTATTACTAGTTTAGATAAAGCTATTTTTGAAGTTATTAAAAATTATGTTTCCCATCTACAGCGCAAACGTAAATCCCTAGAAGAAGAATTTATTAAAGGTTTGCATCTTTTCCACTGTCAGGGAAAGTCCATGAGTCAAATAGCCCCAGAAATAGGCTTTAAAAAACAATATGAAGTTACTCGTTTATTAAAATTAAATCAATTTAGGGCTGATATTCGCCAAAGTTTACTGATTAATTTAAGAAATAGTGTAATGGATATAGCCCAAGAATTTACTGATAGCGATCGCTTACAAAATTTAGATAAACAAATAGAGTTAATTTTAGACGAACAAATATCCACAATTATTCAAGAAGCTGAATCAGAAGTCAGAAATCCAGTACGCAACCAACCTCTACGTAATCTAATTGCTCGTCGTATTTGTAATTATTTAAACAATAGAAAAAGTCAAAATTAAAAAATCAAAAATCAAAAGTATAAAATCATAGATGGTCAAATTAAATAAACTTAATGTAAGTAGCTAAACAACTAAT
>JBCCDM010000567.1:0-3051 GCA_039030795.1 Cyanobacteria bacterium P01_A01_bin.84 | reverse complement strand
TGAAATTAAAAAAAAAGTTGTAAAATTTAATATAAGACAATAAAAAATAGTATATCCAAATAGGAGTATATTTCATGACAGATTCAACTAAGGCTGCAACATCTAGTATCGGAACTCCTACAACACAAGACCGTAATGCATGGCGTTGGGGGTTTACCCCTCAAGCAGAAATCTGGAATGGTCGTCTGGCAATGATCGGTTTTTCTGCTGCGGCTTTAATCGAGATTTTATCAGGTAAGGGTTTTCTACACTTTTGGGGTATTCTTTAATACTTTTTATAAATAACTTAAGTAACGTCAGTTCGGGTTAAGGACGTTTATGTAACTGCAATTACCTATGGTAGGCACCTATGTGCCATTGTTGACATATACCAAAATCAAGCGAACACACAATAAGGGTTTGAGCTTATCCCGAAGAATAGTTTAGTAGTAGATCTTTTATAAATAGATGATTAAAAAACCTGGAAGTTGCTGTGCAACTTCCAGGTTCTTCATGATAAAAATTATTAGACTATGCTTTTGAGTAAGATGGAATCGAATAGATACCTAGGGACAGAAATTATTAGGAACTATTACAAAGGAAAAGTAGTATGAAAGCTAATTCACTTTATCTGGTCGTATTGCTTTGTTAGTTCCTTATTTTCAATTTTTTATTCTGTTCCTTTTTCTATTCTAAGTACTTATTTAACGAATGTATTCTTTAAGAACGCTATTACGGTTAGGATGACGTAATTTACGTAACGCTTTTGCTTCGATTTGTCGAATACGTTCCCGTGTGACGTTAAAGATTTGTCCAATTTCTTCTAAAGTCTTCATTCGACCATCATCTAGACCATAACGAAGTCTAAGAACATCTCTTTCGCGAGGACTTAAACTATCAAGAACTTTTTCCAAATCTTCTCTAAGAAGACTCTTAGAAACTTGATCTTCTGGAGTCTCACCATCTGACTCAATAAAATCACCTAAGCGAGAATCCTCTTCCTTACCAATAGGAGTTTCCAAAGAAATTGGTAATTGAGCCGATTTGGCAATAAAACGCAATTTCTCGATGGTCATCTCCATACGAGTTGCAATTTCTTCTTCTGTTGGCTTACGACCCATTTCTTGGGAAAGTAATTTAGTAGTCTTTTTAATTCTAGAGATGGTTTCGTAAAGATGGACTGGAAGACGAATAGTCCGAGATTGATCCGCGATCGCACGAGTAATTGCCTGACGAATCCACCATGTAGCGTAGGTAGAAAACTTATAACCTTTTTCGTGGTCAAACTTCTCAGCCGCACGAATTAAGCCCAAACTACCTTCTTGAATCAAATCTTGGAAGGATAGACCGCGATTCATATACTTCTTGGCAATAGACACCACAAGACGCAAGTTAGATTGTACCATCTTGTCCTTCGCCCGACGACCAACATGTAAGCGATAGCGGAATTGTGGTAATGGTAATTGTACAGCTTCTGCCCACTCAAAATCCCGAGGTTCGCGGTCTAACTGTTGTAAAAGTTTTTCCCGGACTCGCTCCATTTCAAGCAAATCAGCAATTTTCCTTGCTAGTTCAATTTCTTCATCTGCCCGCAGCAGACGGATTCGTCCTATCTCTTGTAAATAAAGCCGAATAGAATCTTCAGTATAATGCTTCTTTTTAGTTTGACTTCGACGACGTGTTTGTTTGGTTTTTCCAGACTTAGCGTCCCCTTCAGCCTGAGTTTCTATAAATTCATCCTCAATCTCGCTTTCATCATTGAGTATTACATCCTCCTCTTCCTCTTCTTCAACTAGGAGTTCATCTAACTCAACCTCAGACTGATTTACCACTCCTACTTGGGGTTGATAAATAGTTTCGAGTACGTTGTTAGCCTGGTTCATGCCGCGTTCCTCATGCTCCTTGCAGAATCAATTAATCAATTTGTGTTTGCTGCTCTTACACTGATGACAGAGCAACTTGCTGTAACTATTGAAAGAGTTACTAGCAAACTTTATCTCGGCCGAGAAGGTAAAAGTTTTGCGTTCACTTTACTTGCACTTAATGTAAGTAATGCGCAATTTTTGTTTAAGTAAGCTTAATTTGCTCGCCGTGATAAACTTCTTCGTGTTGCTTAACAACACCTGTTCTAACTGAGATGTCTAAAAAAAGACCCGTCTTTATAAAAAAAAATTACCATTTCACACAAAATTAATATGAATTATGGCATCTTTCCCTGTAAAGACTGTTCCGATTGTAGCTTGTTTCACAGAAATTGCACTGTCCTGTTTGTGTTGTAACCATAAAGTAATTAAGTAAGGTAAACAGAGCTTTACCAGAGACATATTTATTCATATTGCCGATACCCAAAAAGTATTTTGAAACTTCTTCAAAATACGGTTGCTTATCACCATATTGAGGTTTATGTATACTTTTTCCCGATTGAGACTGGGTACTTTATACAACATGGATTACTTGAGAACAGTACATTTTGCTTTACTTTCTAGGGAATACCTTACGAACTTCCTTTTTTACATACATTTTATGAGTATTGAATGTTTACGGATGTAAAGGTAAATAACTAGCAATTAGCATTTATGCCATAAAAGCAAGCTACAGATGTTAGGGAGCCTCCCTGTTATAAGGTATATTCGCTTCATTCACACGCTAGAAATAAAATTTTATAACGTTCGTCTTTCTATAACGACGTATAATTTCCTAAGTACTAACTGATTATGATTTTAAGCGCGATCGGCAGCGAAATAAATATTTGCAGATAGACGAGTTTTGAACTTACCTATCGCAGACCTTAATCACACATTAGCGCATTACTAAAATTTCAACCTTAAGAAACTTGACAAATGCTTTCATGCATATACATAGATATTTTAATCAATTCAGAATCATTTGACACTTAGAATTATTGATATTAACTCAATTGATACAAAAGTGCATAGTAAAAATGAAAAGTTATACCTTGTTTTCGTGTTTAGAATTACTTATACCCGAATGGATAGTGCAAATGTATTCATAATTTACTTGAAAAAATTAAATCTTGTTATTTACATTTGTGCATAAATAATAGGCAAGAGT
>JBCCDM010000566.1:0-3075 GCA_039030795.1 Cyanobacteria bacterium P01_A01_bin.84 | reverse complement strand
TCCCACAGAAGCCGAAGACTTAAGCGAACTTAGGGTTCCTCAAGAATGGATCGATCTGAGTGAATGGGCAGCGGATTATTATTTAGCGGTTCAGGTCAATGTGGATGCGGGTTATGTTCGTATCTGGGGTTATACCACCCACCAAAAGCTGAAAAATGAAGGAACTTTTAGTTATGGCGATCGCTCCTATAGTTTAAGCGATGATGAGTTGATTACTGATATCAATGCTTTATGGGTTGCCAGAGAACTTTGCCCCGACGAAGTTACCCAAGCTGCTATTGAACCAGTTGCTGAACTTGCTCCAGCCCAAGCTGAAAGCTTAATTGAGCGTCTTGGCAGTCAGTCTCAACTATTACCTAGATTAGCCGTTCCTTTTGCCACCTGGGGCGCTTTAATCCAAAATCTAGATTGGTGTCATCGTCTGGCGGCAACTCGTCGCGGTACTGCGGTTAAGACTCCTTTACGGCAGTGGTTCAGTCAGGGGATTGCTAGTATTTCAGCAGAATTTGGCTGGAGAAAGATTGAGATGAGCTTAAATGCTGGGGGAGCAAGGGGTGTAGCTACACCTGATGCGACTGCTGTACCTGATTTTGGTCTGGCTAAAAGATTAGTCATTGATAATCAACCTTATGAATTAAAAATTCTGCCATTACCAGAAGTAGGATCGTGGCGGTTTGAGTTATCTTGTTTAACTCCTGGCTGTATGATCCCTACTGGCTTCAAATTAAGATTACTGACAGAAGATTTAGAGGCTTTTGAAGGCAATGAAGATATGGCGACTGCACCAGAAGAACATCTTTCTCTAGAGGTTGATTTAGAACCAGGAGAATCATTAGTGTGGCAAATTGAACCTATGCCCGATAACTATCAACAAGAAATACTTCAGTTTTAAGTCTCTTAGACAAATTATTTTATTTGAGCTAATTATTGCTGATTTGAGACTTTGCGATCGCTTTGTGCTAATAATCCTCGATCTTGAACTGTTAGAGCTGATTCCTTAACAAGCTATAATTCATGGTTAGTAATCGTTTCCTTAAACTAAAACAATCGAACTAATAGATATCTGAAATTCATATTATGATTAGCATCTAGCCGACTTAATATTTACTTTAGGAATTAGCTCTTACAAAAGTGGAAAATGCTAGAAGAGATATCTTCATCGACAGTCGAAATCCACAAGAATTCAATAAAATCACAGCAAATATTAAAAAACCTAAATTGGCTCAGTAGATAAGTTTGACTTACTAACTTCAACATGAGTGTAGCCGTATTTGTTCATAACTGCTCTAACTAAATCATGAAACCAAGGAGAAGCGAATGGAGATGTAATTACACGACCAAATAAAACTTGTAAATCAAGAGGAATCTGATGACCTTTTTTCTCGGCTGGAAGTTGTACTGATTCACGACCCTTTTTATTTAAAGGAACTTTTTCATATATCACTCTTATCTCCTGTTCATATTCAAATGGAGATCTTTTAGTAGTACACGTAGAAAATCTAGTACCACAATAGAAGCCAGATGAATAATTTACTTTACCGATGTATATGTCTTCTGGAAAAGCTTTAAAGCATTCTTTCAGTCGGGAAAAAGTAGTTTCGATAGCAACTCCATCACCAGCATTATCAAGATATATTTTCCACAGAGCATATGATTCATCTACACCATAGTTCCAGCAATTTACAAAGCAATGTTTTCTATAATTTCTCTGAAAATCGTTACTGACTTGATGAGCCAATACAGGTAATGGATGATCAACTAAATTGAATAGCCCTTCAAATTTATCTTCTTTTGATAATAAATCTAAGCTAGGAAAAAAAAGTAAATTTGTTTCAATAATTGATAGAAATTTGGTTATACTCATGTATCTTCTGACAATGGATTCATCCGATATTGTCTTAAGTTGCTCGATTTCTCTATACATAATTCAAAAATAGCCCCAATATTATTCCAATATATGGACTTTTTTAAAAATGGCAAGAGAAACATAAGAATATGCTAGCTAATAAATCTGATTACTATCGCTAAATATAATTGAAATACCCTAAAAGCGATCGCTAATTTTCTTGTCACATTAACACTAAAATGCTTTCGGTTTCACTGTTGCCAAATTGAATAATAATATCAACATTATCTCTCAAAATTTGAGTTATTTTTGAGGTTGGACTATTGCCAATACGCAGATAAATAAATTTTGGAGGATGACCAAAAAGTAAACTACGTTGATGAAAATCAGCATCTTTGGAAACAATCATAAACTTATTTGTCTTCGCATATTCCCAAATAATTACATCATCAGTATTTATCAAGCCTAGAGTTTTGACATGTTGAGAATTGGGATACAAATCAACAATTCTATTGATAATACGGTCTGACAAATTTTCATTCAATAACAATTTCACAGCGATGCCACAAATAATTTTTTCTCACGCTCTGCGGCAAAAGCAAGACAGGCTTTAATATCTTCTAAAGTAAGTTCAGAAAAGTCTTCTAAAATTTCTGCCTCACTCATTCCACCTGCCAAGTATTCCAGAATATCATACACCGTAATTCTCATTCCTCTAATACATGGCTTACCGCCGCGCTTTCCAGATTCAATTGTAATTATATGTTGGTAGTCCATAAAGAAAATAAGGAAAAATATCTGCCTACATTATATGAGTAACTACAGTAGAGATAGGAAGGCTATAAAAAAACAAGGTTTAAGCAACCTATTAATACTCAAATTTGCTCAGTGTTGCGACATAGATATTTTACTTACTTTTTACTCCACAACAAAGGATTCAAAGTAGGTAAAAGAAATGAGGCAATACATCTTAATTGGATACTGACCATGTTGGAAGTAGCAAGCAGAGTTTTGAACTCAGCAACACCCAACCAGATGTGGTCATCATCAATCTCAATATCTTCATCTACCTGAATTAATTGATAGCGATTTTCGTTTTGCATAAAGCGTCCCCCTTCCTCCGATTGAATCAGATCTATTAGTATTTCTCCTGGGGATAAAGTAACTTCTTTCTGTTCACCTGGATAGACAAGTTCTGAAGGTAAATAAACATTGCTACGTGAGACTCC
>JBCCDM010000565.1:0-3080 GCA_039030795.1 Cyanobacteria bacterium P01_A01_bin.84 | reverse complement strand
TCGCACTGCCCAAGCTCCTTGTGTATCGCGTTTAATGTAATCTTGCCCGAACTTCAATACTCGTGTTTTGGTATTGGCTTTGTCATCAGAACCATTTGCTAAAAGAGGTGCGGGAACACCATCTAAAAATGTTTGTCCATCCTGCAAGCTAAATCCTAAAGACAAAGCAAATTCTTCTCGGAGTTTTCTTACCAATGGTTGCCGAAAGCTGATTTCATATAACTCTCTGTCTGAAGTAATATCAAATCTATCGGAAAATTCGGAACGGATAATTTTGCTATCGCTGGGTGCATATCTGAACTGTAGCGTCCCGTTCATCGGATTTATCGGAACTCGATAATTGAAGTCAAAGGAATTAGAACCACCTGCGGTAGAACGATAATAAGAAGCGCTTAACTCATCTCCAACTCCAATAGGGTTTCTGTAGCTAATAACACTACCCAAGCGTTCCGAGCCGACAGCGGGAGGTGAATAGTTATCAACTCCTACAAAACCGCTAATAGCATCAGCTTCTTTTACCGAAATACTCAAAATGCTTTGACCAAGTTTAGTCCCTGGCTTCAAAGTTGCTTGTGTAACATCTTTCAACGCTGGGTCTAATTTGAGAAGCCTTAGCTGTTCTTCTATATCTCCGGGTTTGAGGGGACGCTCCACACCTAATCGTATGCGACTGCGAATATAACTCTTATTTAATCGTCGCGTACCTTGTACTTCAATTTTTTCTAAAGAGCCTTCTATGACAATGATTTTGACTATACCGTCAGTAATAGTTTGGTCTGCTAAAACTGCTCTTGAGGTAATGTAACCTTTATTTATATAGAATTGAGTAATTTTATCTGTAATGTTTCTAAGGTCTTTTAGAGTAACAGAACGTCCTTCAAAAGATTTAGTAACATCAATAATTTCATCCTGACTCAAAATAGTACTGCCAGTAACCTCTATTTTGCGAACTGGAATCTGGATAGTTGAATCTTCGGGTAGTGGGGTTGGAGTCGGTATGTTTGGAATTATTGGTTTATCTTCAGGAGGTAGAGGTGAAGGTTTTGGTAAAGGTTGTGGAAAGCGGTCAATATTGGGATTTGATTCGTTACCAGTTGTAGGAATGGGAGATGTTTGAGCAGCCACTGGTAAAGAAGTAAGAAGCAAGCTACCGACAATTAGATTTAAAGTTAAAAGAAGCAGCGAAGTTGGTTGACATCTTAAATGCATTAGCTTATCCAGAATTTTCTAATGTTTTATGTTTTACACATAGCCACAACTGCAAATACTTTTTTTTTAAGAAGCATAGAAGATTATCCATGTATAAAATAATATTTATGTGTATTTTTAGGTTTTCTTCACATACATAATCTGAATGTTTTGTAAACTACATTTATCTCTAGATTTAATTAATTTTTATTAACTAATCTCCCCAATAACTCTTAATTTGCGGAGCATATTCGCTTGAATCTGGAGAGCTAGCTGGTTGTGCAAATTCTTTAGCACGATTTTCAATTGCTAAAATGCGGTCTGTATCTCTAATGTATAAAGGAACAATATTATCTCGCTGTTGCAACAATATTGGTAAATCTATCATCATCGGTTTACCTTCATGAAACAGCTTTCTTGCAGCTTTTTCGACTATTCTTGCTAATTCCGCACCAGTGCAATTTACAGTTTTATTAAGGATAATTCTCCATTCTTTGGGAGTTAAAGGTTCACCATTTTTGTAACGAGAATCGAATCTTGCAGCATGAAGTGAAATAATTTGCTTGCGTTCAAAAGCATTAGCAAAACCGACATAAAAAATTTCATCAAATCTTCCTACCCTAGTTAATTCTGGTGGTAATGCATCTAATCTATTAAGAGTCGCAATAACAAAAACTTGACTTTGCTTATCTTGTAACCAAGTTAATAATGTTCCTAAAATATGCCTACTTCCACTATCTTCTCCAGAAACTGTATTCGTGGTAAATAGCTTGTCAAATTCATCAAAGTAAAGCACCACAGGAGCGCAAGCTTCAACTCTTTGTATTAAAAGTTTTAAATAAGTTGCACCACCAGCAACAATCGCACCTGTATCGACGCTGACTAAAGGAAATCCCAATTCTTGCGCTGATACTTTAGCTGTCAAAGTTTTACCCGTTCCTGGTGGTCCCACAAGTAAACATCCTTTGGGTAGTGGAATATTCGCAATACGTGCATCTGGGTGAAAATCGCGTTTTACTTGTTGAATAAATGTTCTAAAATTATCTAGACCACCAAAGTTATACGTGTTTGGTTCTAAGATAAAATTGAGGTTAAAGGAACGAAATCGATTGATTTTATAATCTAGTAAAGAATGTTCCCAAGAAATATCAGTTTCAGAAAATTCTCTATTAGTTAAAACCGCTTGTCGCAAACCAGCTTTAATATCTTCTACGTGTAAACCAGATGCAGTATTTGCAAGATTATTTACTAAGTCTGGATTGATTTGGGCATCTACCAAGCTAGGTAAATAACCAGAAACTAATTTTGTTCTTTTATTAATATCGGGATAAGGTAATTCTACAGTTTTAATTATTCCATCTAAATTATTTGGTAAGTCAACTTCATCCGTATTTAGAAGAATTATCAGTTTGGAATGGTTGTGTACTGTAATATCTGAATACAGATTAATCAACAATTGTCTAAGAATAATACCTTCTTGATTTTGCATACAAGAGGGAATATTTTCTAAAATGAATACTCCTTTTCCCTCATAATTTTTGACACTTTGAATCGCTGTAATCGCACTATTTGCTGGATTGTAATTTTGAACAGCTTGTATTTCAAAACCATCCAGTAAAGCAACATATTCATCTTGTTCCGCTAAATATTCTATTTTACTAAAGTACTCAGCCTCACCTAAATTCCATAAGTAAAGCGGTAAATCTGAGCTTTTAGCTAAGGTATTATGCAATAATCCAAAAATATTTTGTCGCTCTTTGACTGGAACCATAAGAGAGATAATTGCTTCTTTGGATTCAATAAATTTATCTAATTCTAAAAGCTTTTCCATTTTTTAATTAACCTGGGCTAGAGTTTCATCAACATGAATGAGGCTATTGTTTTGATAGCAG
>JBCCDM010000564.1:0-3094 GCA_039030795.1 Cyanobacteria bacterium P01_A01_bin.84 | reverse complement strand
GTACTGGATTTAAAATGAAAATTTGATAGTTTCATAGGTTTTTTTATAAAGAGATTAATTTAAAAAAAGTTATATAAACAATAGTATTTTTATATAATTAAGGCTGCTCCTAATTCTGGGCAGAGGCTGCGCTAAATTGCTCTCAGCTTAGAAGGCTGGAGCTACAGCTACAGTTACGAAAGCGCACCTTTATAAGCAAATAGTATTAGGTATTCTAAATATTTAGATCCCTTCAAAGTCGCCCCAACAACTATTTTTTCTGCCAAAACACTTATATTCTCAAGGATTGAGAGAAGATAAATAAAGATAATGCGGGAGCAAGTTTGCCGTTCTTAATATCTACAGTTCATGACTTTACTACGATAATTTATCTCGAATAATATTGACAAATTCCCTTCTTTAGCAAATTAAATAATCCTATCAACACATTACTATCTTGGAATTTTGCGTAGATCCTCAAACATAAAAAAACTATTTCAAAAAAACAAGAAGTTTTTTAAGATTGTAAATAGTGAGTTTGATGTCTTGGTTAACAGAAACAGGACTTACGCAAAAGCTACGTAATTCCGTCCGAGACGTTAACGCTTCCCCGTGTCCGATAGGACTTATGCTTTCCTACACGTAGTGATGACCGTCGCTTCGGACAAATCTTCGTTGCGTAAGTCCTGAGAAATTATGTTAATGTAACCTAAATATCATTTTTTGCGCTAAATTCATATTTTGCATACTACTGGTTTTAGAATGTTTGCAGAGATTAAAGTTATACAACACGGCAGAAATAAATAGAACATTTAAAATTGATAAAACGCCTACGACATAAGTGATTTGGTTCTGCACGAGCAGTTATAGTAGGATATTTCGAGAGGACAAGAACTTTGTCGGTGGATGTAGAGATACTAGTAGTACCAGTGGAATAACGAACAGTACAATTATTGATTATATGATTATAGGATTTTTAGAAGGGTTTATTCATGTGTGGCATACTTGGTATCTTTGGTTCCGATGCATCTGACAACTACGATTTTCAGGGAATGTTATCTACCCTGGCACACCGAGGACCTGATAATACAGGTACAGTTAGGGAGAATGACTTTATATTAGGTCATCAGCGTTTATCTATAGTGGATGTAGAAGGCGGTCATCAGCCTCTACGTGCTTCTGAAACCTCACTTTACGGAATTTGTAACGGAGAAATTTACAACTTTCGACAATTACGCGATCGCCTAAATCAAAATTATCAGTTTCAGACTCAAGCAGATAGTGAGGTTTTATTACCGCTTTATCAGCAGTTAGGGACAAAGTTTGCTGGTAGTCTAGATGGAATGTTTAGTTTTATTCTCAGCGAAGGAAAGAAGTTGTTTGCTGCAAGGGATCCTATTGGTATCAAACCTTTGTATTATGGGACTGCTAACAATCATTTATTTTTTTCTTCAGAAATTAAAGCCTTAGTAGAACATACTGATAAAATCAACGAGTTTCCTAACGGTTATTATTACGATTCTACGGAAGGGTTTTTACCATATTACAGCTTTCCTCAACAGGATATATTTCTCAAAGATGTGGATACGATTGTTGAGAAAATTCGCAAAACTCTCACAAATAGCGTCAGAAAAAGGTTAATGTCTGATGTTCCTGTGGGAGTATTTTTAAGTGGTGGATTAGACTCTAGTATTATCGCTGCTTTGATGAAACAGCATATCACCCATTTACATTCTTTTTCTGTGGGTTTACCTGGTTCCCCCGACTTGAAAGCAGCACGTTTGGTCGCGGAACATTTGGGCACTATTCATCACGAATATGTTTACACTGAAGAGGAAATGCTAGAAGTACTTCCAGATGTAATTTATTATTTGGAGTCTTTTGATTCCTCGTTACTTCGTAGCGCTATTCCTTGTTACTTTGTCTCTAGGTTAGCTAGTCAACACGTAAAGGTAATTCTTTCTGGAGAAGGTGCTGACGAGTTATTTGCTGGATATAGTTATTTTGGCGATTTTGATGATGCTCACACACTGCATCAAGAGTCTATAAGAATTATTAAAGGATTGCACAATATTAATTTGCAACGAGTAGACAGGATGACCATGGCACATAGTTTGGAAGGAAGGGTGCCATTTTTAGATACAGATTTTGTAGAGTTATGTCTGAGTATTGACCCAAGTTTAAAATTACATCAAACCTTTGGGATTGAAAAGTGGGTATTGCGTAAAGCTTTTGAAGATTTGTTACCTCAAGATGTGGCTTGGCGAACTAAAATGGAATTTGCTCAAGGTTGTGCTTCTTCAACAGTTTTAGAAGACCATGCGAACGCAAATATCTCTGATAGAGAAGTAGAAACAGCTAAAGCTCAAGGATTACCAGCCCAAAGTAAAGAAGAGTTACTTTATTATTCTCATTTTCAAAAGCATTTTTCTCACCCAGATGCAGCAAATCTGATTGGTAAGTGGGAAGGTAATTTACATTAGATTTTAGTATTTGATGATGTCGTTCATAATAGGAGTTGGGGGGTGATGGTAACATGAATGAATCTATTTTGTTCACCTTGGTGATTTATTGTAACTGCCAAAGACCCTAGTACAGTAGAGCATAAATAGATAGACCATTTCTATTTTCTTTTACTCCTTATCCTTTCTCCTTTTCACACGGTTACGAATAGTATACTTATTTTCGCCGTGCTGTACTAGAGAATATAATCTTTTATTTCTTTGGTTACTCTAAAGAGAACTTTCTCATATAGATGGTGTATGGTGGGGCTTAAAACTGCTAGTAGAGAAGGAACACAAACCTACTGCTTGGAAGAAAAAACCGAACATTTCCCATACTTGTATCTCAACTATCTCAACCAACACCTATTACGAACAGTAGCATTTCTTCTCCTTCTTCCCTCTTCCGAAAGAGGTTAATTTAATCAACATTGAAAGCTCATAAACTAAGAGGCAAATTTTATCATCTACTTTTTCCTTAATGCTACTTTTCATATATCAATATATTAGACATCTACCGCAAAATATTTAGAGACGTTAAATTTAACCTCCGGGACAAGGGTTATAGGTTGTACATATTTAATTTCTAGAAATGCTTATTATTATTAATAAAT
>JBCCDM010000563.1:0-3095 GCA_039030795.1 Cyanobacteria bacterium P01_A01_bin.84 | reverse complement strand
TTTAACTGTCCTCTGGTCGGAAAAATTGCCCGTTGGGTTTAAACACTTCTGCGCTAAGGTTTCGGCTGATACTAGTTCCATCCAGTATGAAAACGATGACCTAATGCGGGGTTACTATGGTGATGATTACGGCATTGCCTGTTGTGTATCGGGAATGCGCATCGGCAAACAGATGCAGTTTTTTGGTGCGCGGGTTAATTTAGCTAAAGCCTTACTCTACGCCATCAACGGCGGCAAAGATGAAAAAGCTGGTCAACAAATTGCCCCCATGTTTGCACCCATAACCTCGGAATATTTAAACTATGAAGAAGTTACGGCAAAATTCGATCTGATGATGGGTTGGTTGGCAAAACTTTATGTCAACACCCTCAACGTGATCCACTATATGCACGATAAATACTGCTATGAAAGGCTAGAAATGGCACTGCACGATCGCGATGTCTATCGGACAATGGCATGTGGGGTAGCTGGTTTGTCAGTAGTAGGGGATGCTTTATCAGCAATAAAATACGCCCAGGTTAAAGTAATTCGTAATGAATCTGGTTTAGCAGTAGATTACGAAATAGAAGGAGACTATCCTAAATTTGGTAATAATGACGATCGCGTTGATAAAATTACTGCCAAGGTAGTGGAAGACTTTATGAACAAAGTCCGCCAGCACAAAACCTATCGCGGTGCAGTACCTACCCAGTCAATTCTGACCATTACTTCTAACGTGGTCTACGGTAAGAAAACAGGCAACACCCCCGATGGGCGTAAAGCAGGACAACCCTTTGCTCCTGGTGCCAATCCCATGCACGGACGAGATACCAAAGGTGCGATCGCAGCTTTAGAATCGGTGGCGAAATTGCCTTACGAACACGCCCAAGATGGTATTTCCTATACTTTCTCCATCGTTCCCGAAGCGTTGGGTAAAACCGCAGATAATAAAACTAACAACCTCGCGGGAATGTTAGACGGTTACTTCCACGATACAGGACACCATATCAATATCAATGTTTTAGATCGCGAAACTTTGATTGATGCCATGGATCATCCCGAACTGTATCCTCAGTTAACTATTAGAGTATCTGGTTATGCGGTCAACTTTATCAAACTCACTCGTGAACAACAGTTGGATGTAATTAATCGGACTTTCCACGAAAGAGTATAGATTTGTTCTTTGTCATTTGTTAAGGTGAGGTGATTGCCTCACCTTACTTTATTGTTTTAATCTCGCGCCAAGACGCAAAGACGCTGAGAGAAACGCTGAGAGTTTATCTTTTAGATCGATCATCTGTTACTGAAAAGTGTTTTTTATGGCAATGCGATCGCTTATTCAATATATTAAAGTTTTTAGTAGAGTGCGATCATTAAATCTTATTCATAGTATTTTTATACTAAAATATTCAATTAAAAGTAACCAGATTGATTGAAATTAGAAAATGAGCGTCTCACGAATGGCAGAAGCAATAGACAGAATTGCAATATGTGCTGAAGAAAAACAATATGAAAATCTACTTTTATTTTATATATCACAACACAAACCTGGTCAAGTTACTTTAGATGATTTTACTCCAAAAGAAATAGCATCTATCACTCCAAGACATAAACCACGATTAAGCAAAATTGAAATAGATGAAATAATTGAAGAATATCCTTATAAATTACCAAAAGAAATTTACGATCTGTATCAAAAAGGAAATGGTGATGGTTTGCCCATTGGTTTGAATAGAAATTATGATGTCTACACAAATTATTGCTTTTTTCCTAATTCCGATACTATTTGGTATAACTTAAAAAAAGCAATGGATTTATATCAAGGTATCAAAAATTACGAAAAAATAGATGATAAGCTATTTCCTTTATTAACTAATGAATTGTGTCTATATGCTATTATGGGTAGTAAAGAACAAAAACAAACATCTTCTATGTATTCTATGTATCATGATGATATTCCTTTAATACCTCGTTTGGTTTCTTACAGTTTAACCAGTTTAATGTTAGCTTGTGCAGAAAGAATGGAAAAAGGATATTCTAATGTTTCAAGCGAATATTTAATGAATAAATACGAGATATATGATGAGCGTTTGCTACATGAAATATGGTGTTAAATTAGATAATGAAAAAGCTTTGACTAAAAAGCAGTAATAATGCGATCGCTCTTCAAAATATTTTCCTAAATTAACAACAATCCCAGTTATATAAAACTTCGGTAAAATCTAATTTTTCCAATGCTAATTTTTTAATAAAGAAATTACCGACTCCACAATCACCCCATAAGATTTCTATTGACGTATTTTCATCAGAGTCAATTTGAAAAAGCAAAATATAAGCTTCTTGTTTTTGATTTAGTAAAATGCGCGGATCGTCCTGAGTAAAATGGGGATAACCACCTATTTTATGTCCATTTTTCCAGATAATCCCACATCTTGGACGCGAACAATATCGATATCTGATTGGCTATGATATCAAACCTTCTAACTATAGAATCAAAGTCTCTTAATCAAGATACACTGTAATTTCTTGAAGGTTTGTGATCGCGCTATCAAATTTATCCCTATTTTATTTTGATTGACTTTTCTTGAATCCATTTAGCCAACTGAGTTTCATTGATTTGACTATTAGCTAAGTTTATCCATAATTGATATTTTTCTATTGTCGATGCTTGAATGTCGTAACCGTTGAGTTTTAAAAAAGTTCTGGTGACAATATAAGAAGTTCTTTTATTGCCATCGATAAAGGGATGATTTTTGGCAATACCATAGCCATAAGCTGCTGCTAAATCAAAGATAGTTGGATTGCCATAAGCAAGCTGATTCTTAGGTCTAAATAATGCCGACTCTAGTAAGCCCCGATCCCTAATTCCATCGCTACCACCATGTTCTGCCAATTGACGACGGTGGATAGCAATTACTACTGCTTCCTCAATCCATAGAGGAGCAATCATTCTGCTAATTTTCTTAAGACATCACGATCTTCCCGCATAATCTGAGCCAGCGTGTTGAGCGCCAGTGCATTCGTCTCCATACACCGGCGAAAGTGTTTCAGCGTCATGTCCATGGCTGGCTTGAGGACACCGAGCGCGGCATTGCTGACCACGAAGTCGACACGAT
>JBCCDM010000562.1:0-3102 GCA_039030795.1 Cyanobacteria bacterium P01_A01_bin.84 | reverse complement strand
TTAAAAACTGCCCATTATACTCAATATATATAATTTCATATTGATGCGGACATATGTTATGCCTAAAGCTTATTTAAATAATTTATCAGTTGTTTAGTTGCGATATCCAATAATCAATATATTATGATGCATTATGTCCTGAAAATACAGAACCTTTGATTGCTTTGCAATAATATTGTTTACATTTTTAGTCTTTGAATGTTAATCAGGCTAAGAAATCATAATTCCCAGATTCAGTTTATGTAACACTTTACAAAAGTATACACAATTTTTTTGGCGTATGAGTGCATCTTGACAATTAAGAATAAGGATATCACGCTCAAAACATGACGGCAAAAAGCCTTTTAGCTTAAAAATATTTATGTATTAAGGCATGAAATAATCTGATTTAGGAGTCAAGTATTTTTCCCTTCTTAATAGAATATTAATTTTCTTTAAGTATTCTTAATTTACTTGATGAAAGGGAAAAGTTTGTATAAGCGAACTCAAATTAGTATAAATTCACCCACAATAGCACAGACAAAATATGAAAGTAACCCAGGAAAAACTTCCCGCCAGTCAAATTGGTCTAGAAATTGAAATTGCACCCGAAAAGACCAAGAAAACTTATGAAGAAGTTGTCAAAAAATTAGCTAAAACTACCAATATTCCTGGGTTCCGTAAAGGCAAAGTGCCGCGCCCAATATTGCTACAGAGTTTAGGTAGCACCAGAGTTAAAGCTGCTGCTTTAGAAGAGATAGTGCAAGATGGAATTAATGAAGCCATTGAGCAACAGGATATTTCTGCCATTGGGCAGCCAGAATTACGCTCTTCATTTGATGAATTAATAGGAAATTACGAACCTGGAAAACCTTTAATATTTTCGGCGGCCGTAGATGTAGAACCTCAAATCAATCTTGGAGAGTATAAGGGTCTACAGTTTCAATCAGAAGAAATTAAGTATGACCCAACACGTGTAGAAGAAGTTCTAGAAAGCGAACGTCAGCAAATGGCAACTTTAATTCCAGTAGAAGGACGTACTGCTCAGATAGGAGATGCTGCGATCTTGGATTTCAAAGGTGTAATAAAAAATACAGAGGAAGAAGATGCAGAACCAGAACCTATACCTGGAGGGGAAGGAAATGATTTTCAGGTAGATTTGCAAGAGGATCGATTTATTCCAGGTTTTATTACTGGTATAGTCGGCATGAATCCTGGAGAAACTAAGGAAATTTCGGCAAAATTCCCAGATCCTTATGCCAATGAAGAATTAGCAGGCAAAGATGCTATTTTCACCGTTACTCTTAAAGAGTTAAAAGAGAAGGAGTTACCAGCATTAGACGATGATTTTGCCAAAGAGGCCAGCGAATTCGAGACTTTAGAAGAATTGCGAAATTCATTAAGCGAACGTTTTCAAAAAGAAGCCGAGGAAAAAACTAAAAATAATAAACAAGAAGCCTTGCTAGATGAACTTTTAGAAAAAATTGAAGTCGATTTACCAGAAACAATGATTCAGCAAGAAGTAGATGGGATGCTAACTCAAACGGCTATTCGACTCTCACAGCAAGGAGTAGACGTGAAAAAATTATTTACTCAAGAGTTAATTCCCCAACTTCGAGAACAATCGCGAAATGAAGCTACACAAAGAATTAAGCGCTCCTTAGGACTCCAGGAAATTGCTAAACGCGAATCTATTGAAGTTTCTGAGTCAGAAATTCAAGTTAGAGTCAAAGAACTTATGGAAGAATATTCTGATTCTGATATTGATTCAGAAAAAGCGTATTCTGTAGTCAGGGAGGAATTGTTAACAGAGAAAATCATTGATTGGCTATTGGATAGTTCTTCTG
The DNA here is from genome assembly GCA_039030795.1 of Cyanobacteria bacterium P01_A01_bin.84. Classification (GTDB taxonomy): domain Bacteria; phylum Cyanobacteriota; class Cyanobacteriia; order Cyanobacteriales; family Nostocaceae; genus JBCCDM01. Next base: position 1,276 of record JBCCDM010000562.1, on the reverse strand, counting down.
TTGAACTAGTTCCAGAAGGAACTCTAAAAGTAGAAGAGAAAGAAGGCGAAGAAACTGAGACAACAGAGAACAACACCGAAAATGAGAATGAAAACAAAGACGAAATGGATTAGTGCTACCACAGCTTAAAAAGCGATTAGCCATCGGGATAAAAGTGAAAAAGCACGAGAAGGAGAAACCTAAAATTTATCATTTCAAGGCGGAAAGTTTAAGAAAACTTAAATAAAATAGGTGACACTTTACCGCCTCGGCTTGATAACCTGTTTACACAAGAAGAATTTTCATGAGGCATAATGGAAAACAGATAGCCAAGTTACGAATTTAGTTGACAAGGCTCCATAGCATCGTATTTTTCTAAAATTTAAGTTAACAGCGTTATTAGCAAAGTAAAAGCTGTTACTGTCATTGTCCCACTTAGTGTCAAATTTTCTTGTATGCTGGTATCGCAGTCGGGAAATAAACAAATCAGCAGTTTGAGTAAACTAGAAATCAATTCCCTTGGTAGTTCTAGCAACATTGTTCCAATGGTTGTAGAACAATCAGGCATGGGAGAAAGAGCCTTTGATATTTACTCGCGTCTATTGAGAGAGCGAATTATTTTTTTGGGAACACAAGTGGACGATGCGATCGCAAATGCCATTGTTGCCCAGTTATTGTTTTTGGATGCTGAAGATCCAGAAAAAGATATCCAACTCTATATCAATTCTCCTGGTGGCTCTGTCACTGCGGGAATGGCTATGTATGACACCATTCAGCAAATCCGTCCTGATGTTGTTACCATTTGTTTTGGATTAGCCGCCAGTATGGGGGCATTTTTATTAACAGCAGGAGCTCCAGGGAAGCGGATGTCATTGCCTGATTCCAGAATCATGATTCACCAACCCCTTGGTGGAGCTCAAGGGCAAGCCATTGATATAGAAATTCAAGCCAAAGAAATTCTCTATCACAAATCTAAACTGAATCAGTTGCTGGCTCATCACACTGGTCAGCCTTTAGAAAAAATAGAAGCCGATACTGAACGCGACTTTTTTATGTCGGCAGAAGAGGCAAAAAATTATGGATTGATCGATAAGGTTATATCCAAGCAAGATATCCCCTCAACAGGGGAAAATGTCACCATTCTGAAATAAGAGGCTGGTATGTCTAAGTACGACTCCCATTTAAAATGTTCATTTTGTGGCAAGTCACAAGAGCAGGTGCGAAAGCTAATCGCCGGACCGGGAGTCTACATCTGCGACGAATGCGTAGACTTGTGTAATGAAATCTTAGACGAAGA
>JBCCDM010000561.1:0-3103 GCA_039030795.1 Cyanobacteria bacterium P01_A01_bin.84 | reverse complement strand
TCCACGTATTACTTTTAAATATATACAATTATAATCTCAGATTTTTCAATTTTTATAGTAGCTATAATACACAGTAAAAATCTTAATAAAATTAAGATAAAATCAATTTTATTAATCTGTATGCCTAGTAGAAGAATTAATAAACATTTCAATAATTTCGACCCAATATGCATGGTAGAATATAGTAAACAAGGTGTAATCCTTTTTAATATGCTCTAAATATAGCCTAGAGACGGTAAATAATTCTATTTACCGCCAAGATAGGTTAGTGAATTATAGGGTTATTTTTCCTCAAATGTCTTCATAGAAAAGTCAGTTTCATAGCCCACCACTTAACCGATAGGAAAGTGTGTGGAGTATGTCACACTAAATTTAGTAATAGCAGAGTAAGCTAAATAACAAGTAGAATAAAGACAGCTAGTGTTGGATAACAATGTTTCATATGCCAAGAGCTGTGGAACATCAAAAAAATCCAAGCTAAGCTATAGATGTCAGGATAGCAAGTTAAGCTACAAGTGGTTTAATCATGTAATTCCTGATTTAGGTGGGAATATTTTTAAGATTGGCATTGTCCTTACTCCATGCTGCGAATCATTACTCAGCAGGCAGATGTTAGAGCGGAACTACAGCGCATCTGCGATCGCACTAATGACGAACAAGTATTTCACAAAGAAGCAACAGTACGAGAAGTATTGCAAGCGGTGAAATGTCAAGGCGATCAAGCCGTATTACACTATACGGCTGAATTTGATAGAACAAATCTAAGATCAGAACAGTTGCAGGTCACACAGATAGAAATTGATGCTGCTTACGAACGTGTAAGCGCTGATTTTGTGGAAGCTATTCGTCTTGCCTGCCGTCAAATAGAATCTTTTCATCGTCAACGAGTCCCAAAAAGTTGGGTACATTTTGGCGAGGATGAGATTGTATTAGGAAAGAAATATACCCCTGTTGACCGTGCTGGAATTTATGTTCCAGGAGGTCGTGCAGCTTATCCTTCCACGGTGCTTATGAATGCTATACCAGCTTCTGTTGCAGGAGTGCCACGTATAGCCATGGTGACACCACCAGGAGGAGACGATGGCATTCATCCCGCAGTTTTGGTAGCAGCCAAAGAAGCTGGTATCCAGGAAATTTATCGAGTGGGAGGGGCACAGGCAGTAGGAGCTTTAGCCTATGGTACAGAAACTATCCCCAAAGTGGATGTAATTACTGGACCTGGTAACATTTATGTTACTTTGGCAAAAAAACTTGTGTACGGTACTGTAGGAATAGATTCTTTAGCTGGACCTAGTGAGGTATTAATTATTGCTGACTCTTCAGCGAACCCCGTACACGTCGCAGTGGATATGTTAGCTCAAGCCGAACATGACCCCATGGCAGCAGCCATTTTGCTAACTACAGATCCAGCTTTAGCTAAAAATGTCCAAGTCGCAGTAGAAAGGCAGCTTGTCGATCATCCTAGACGTACCCTAACGGAAAAAGCGATCGCTCATAATGGTTTGATAGTGATTGTCGAATCATTACAAGCAGCAGCAGAATTTTCTAATGAGTTTGCCCCAGAGCATTTAGAGTTGGAAGTTGAAGATCCCTGGAGTTTACTTCCTAATATTCGTCATGCAGGAGCAATCTTTTTAGGTCATTCAACTCCAGAAGCTGTAGGCGATTATCTTGCAGGACCCAATCATACTTTACCAACTTCTGGTGCTGCTCGTTATGCTTCAGCTTTAGGAGTAGAAACTTTCTTAAAACACTCTAGTATTATTCAGTACTCCCAAACTGCTTTAGAGAAAGTCGCAGGAGCAATAGATACTTTGGCAACTACAGAAGGTTTACCATCTCACGCTGATTCTATTAGACGAAGAATCCAAAAGGAAGAGGTAAATTCAAAGCTTAAAGAAGAAAAACCATAACAATTATTATTGTTGAGAGATATTTAATTGCGATGACCCCAAGGGAGTCGCGCGAAGCGATCGCGAATTTTAGGCTTAGGGCTATCGCTGCTAAAGTGGTTTAAAGTCTGAAAAAATTTTAATTAACTATAAGTGACACATAGATAATCCCAAAATCTTGCTATCACTATTGAATGCTAGGGACTATCAGTACAAAGCCTGGTGGAAGGCTTTGTACTAATGATTTCCATGTTTCTATTAAGGAGGACAATGTTTTGGGTATTAGATTTAAAGTTATTTATTGTTCTTCAATGCCGGAATGTCGGCATTGAAGAACTCTTTTGGTCAGTTGATTACGTTTTAGAAACAGCAGCACGTAAGATAATGTAATATTATATTAATTTTAACCTAATTTAATAAAATTAAAGTTGAGGTTTGACCCTTGGGGAGATATCTGTGGTGTTAAAAAAAGTTTTAGTTGCTTTAGATGAATCAGATATTACAGAGCGCGTGATTCAAGCTTTGCATAATTTGAAATTTTCATCAGATAGTAAGGTAATTTTTTGTCACGTTTTTCCACCTCCAGAGTCAGAAATGCAATTAGCTGCGGATCTTCCTAATTCGGACTCATCAGCAGGTTCTTATTTAGAAGTTGAAAAAGAATTACAGTCTTATCAAGCCGAACTTACAGTTGATAGCGAATTAGAACTCGTTAACGGCGATCCAGCAGAAGAAATTATTCGTCTTGCTAATATTTATAAGGTTGATTTGATTATAATCGGTACTCGTGGTCTAACTGGTATGAAGCGGATTGTTCAAGGTTCGGTTAGCTCACAAGTGATGGAAGATGCCCATTGTTCGGTTTTAATAGTGAAATCTGAATAAAAATGGGTTTTAAGATTTGAATGTTTATAGTAGTAGGTTGATTGGATATCGTGGATATTTCTAAATTTTTATTAAGTTTTTAAGTAAAAATTTAAGTGATAAATGGGTAATGTATGGTTTTTAACTACATTATTGTATAATTTTACTGAGGTTATTTCTTACCTTTTTCCTAAGCCCTCCGCGTTTATGTGATTGAGGGTTGTTTTGTATGAGTGAGAAAATCTCACTTTTTACTCATACAATTTTTGTATGATAACTCAGTAAATAAAAAATTATCATCTCTTAGCTTTTAGACCTTTACCATCTAGAAATTTTAGGCTGTAGGT
>JBCCDM010000560.1:0-3103 GCA_039030795.1 Cyanobacteria bacterium P01_A01_bin.84 | reverse complement strand
GGATTTTAAGGATAATTGTATAGATTTGGTTGTAGCATTAATGAGATTAAATCCTAGCAAACGAGATTATTACCGACAAGGTATTAATGCTATGAAGCTTATAGAATCTACGTTTTAGTCGGTATCGTCGCCCCTTCAGCATCTAAATTCAGGTTTTAAACTGATTGCAAACCAAGCTGTTAATAGAGTTAAAACTCCAGTTATCCAGAACGGAATTAAATAACCAAGACTTACTAATAAGCCAGAAATAAAAGGACCAATAGCATTAGCGATACTCAAGTAAGAGGAGTTAATCCCTAATATTTCCCCTTGTTCTTTTTGATTACTATTTAAAGACAAAATTGAGTCTATCAAAGGCATAGGGAAGGAATTGACTAAACCGAAAATAGTAATAATTACAAAGAATGCTTCCAAGGTAGGAAAAGTAGGAATAGATAAAAATGTTATTCCTCTAATTATTAATGCCCAAGATAATATATTTATCAAGTTAAATCTTGCTCTGAGTGGTTCTAAAGCAACTACCTGAGAGATGAAACCCAAAATTCCCACTAAAGAGAATATAATAGCTAAAGTTTTTGCATCTTGATTCAGTATTTTTAAAATGAAAGGTTGAAATGCAAAGGTAAAGATTGTAAAAGTAGAACCACTTAAAAAGGTTAGTATAAATAATTTGCCCAGTTTGGGACGCTTTGCAGACTGGAAAACTTTGATAAAGCCAAAGTCATTCCAGCCAATTCTAAATTTTCCTACACCCGCTTGTGGTAAAGTTTCTGGTAATAAAATTGCGGTTAAGATGCTTGCAATTAAAGCCATAATTGCTGCAACAATAAAACTCATACCCAAAGAAGTTACACCAGGGAAAGTTGGTAACTGTTGAGCTAAATAACTCAGAACTGGACCTATAACAAAACCCAGACGAAAGGTTGCACCAAAAATACCAAAGGCTTGCGCGCGCTTTTCTACAGTAGTAATATCGCTAATTACAGCAGCAGCTACAGAAGTATTTCCCCCTGTTAAGCCATCCAAGATACGTGCTATATATAATAACCATGCCACCGGTGCGATCGCAGAAAGGATATTAGCGAAAACCGTACCGAGCAGACTAATAATTAAAACAGGCTTTCTACCCATTTTATCAGATAGTCTGCCTAAAATTGGCGTACCAATAAATTGAGAAGCTGCATAAGCTGTAGTAATTAAACTTGCTTGTAAATCATTTAAGCCAAATTGTTTCGCGTAGGGATAAAGTAGAGGAATGATAATAGTAAAACTAACTGAATTAATAAAAGCAATTAAAGTAACAATCCAAAATTTGCCTGGTAAGTTAAATCTTTGTTTATAATTATCTAAATTCATTAATTAGCTAGTTAGTTGGTTAGTTCATTACAGGACTTACGCACAGACTACGTGTTTAGGTCATTACGCTCCTAGGGTTCCCTGAAAGGGTTGTCGTTATACTAGTAATCGCAAAGCCTTATTTTCCTTTACGAGTGCGTAATTCCAAAATTAGTTAGTTGACATATGTGATTAAAAACCTCTGGGTTCCTCCACGTTAAACAACAAAATCAAAGTCATACAATTTTAGACGGAAGTCGCACATTATCAGTCCAACCTTCGTTGGATTTTGTTTCTCGGTAGCTCTACCCTGAAGCGAGTAAGAGCTTTATATGCAGTTCTCTCTCTGGAATAACTTTATTCAGCCATTTTAAGTAACCAAAAACCACTATAGGTCATTCCCGAATCATCTGGTTGCACTAACAAAAAATGTAAACCTTGACTTTCTAACTTCCTTTCTTGATACTTTTGTCCCGCGATCGCAACTTCTTCGTCTTCAAAGGTTGCAACTATCCATCTATCTATCAAACCTGCTTCTAATACTAAACCGTCGGGTTGACCGGGGATATAATTCAATTCTACCGGGTTAATTCCTTCTAACCATCTTGCTAACCTCATTGACCCCTTACCACCAAAAATCACTACACCAGGTATGGGTGTAGTAGATGCTAAACCTAAATTAATCGGCAGTAAAAAATCTGGTATTTCTAGTACAGGAATCCGACGCTCGGCAAAAGTATCAGTAATATCACTAGCATTAATAGTTGCAAAACGCCACTCTTCACCCCAGAGATTCTCTGGTAAAGGCATTGGGGGGGGCTTATCTAAAACCGTAGGATACTTTTTTTCCTTTAGCCATTTTTTTAAAGCTTTGGTACGTCTAGTCCCTTCTACTTTTATGCCTAAGTTTTTTCCCGCTTGGGCAATTAAATTAAGAGATTGGGGACGGAAAACTTGAATAACACTTGGTAACTTTGAAAACACTTGCTGTAACTGGTTAGTTATCCAAGTAGAATTGACATCAGATTGAAGACAGGTTGCTTCATACTTGAAACTTAAGTCAGAGTCGCAAATTAATAATTCCCAGAAAATCTCTTCTTTTGAATTTTGTTGGGGACGACGATAAAAGTCAACTTGCCAGATAGTCATTTAGATAGTCATTTATAACTTGATCAATAAAGTTTTGCCAAGTTGGAGTCGGACTCCATATTTTATTTAAATCAGTTTTTGCAACTTCCGGATCGACTCCTTGAAACAGTCGATAAAGATACACAAAAGCAGATACTCTCATATTGGCAGCACAATGAACAAACATTTTTTTGCCAGCATTGGCTTCCATGGTATCTTTAAATTCTGAAAAATTATCCCAAGTCGGATTTTCCCAAACTACAGGTATGTGAACATATTCCATCCCTTGAGACTCAATTATCTCTCTCTCATTTGGTAATGCATTGGTAGAATTAGAAAGGGCTAAATTAACCACAACCTGATAATCGCAATTTTTAATCTCTGAAAATTGTTCTGGTGTAGGTTGACCAGAAGTTCCTAGAGTATCAGAGATTTGCACAAAATTATAAATGTCTTCTGTTTTTTTGCCCACAATATCAACAGGTAATAAATTATTAATAGCAATACCTTTGCCAAAATAAGAGCCTAGATCAATTTTGCCATTTTTGCCAAAATTAAGGATACATAAGCGTTTTGATGGAAAGGTAGTTTTAAATCCGAAACCCTTATCCTGTCGTCAATACGTTAAAAAAACCTTTGT
>JBCCDM010000559.1:0-3112 GCA_039030795.1 Cyanobacteria bacterium P01_A01_bin.84 | reverse complement strand
TAGTAGTATTCCCGCAATATATTCTCAATCGATCTACAGAGTAATAGTTTTTACATTGCTCGAAGATTGCGATTGCGAAGCTAGCCGAAGGCATCGCATTTAATACTGGCGATCGCAATTATTAAAATCAATATAATCATTGAGTGAATAAAAAGATTATGGGCGAGTCTATCTTTTGTTTTGACCTTGTTTGAGCTTTTCTGATAGTGGAATAATTTCTTGTGGAGTCACAATTTTTACTTTGCCATTTACACCCACAGCGATCGATTTGCCTTTAATTCGATGTTGCTCGACTGCCTCATCTACAGCTTTTTCAAATAGTGGATCGCATATAGTAGATAGCTTATCGGGAATAGAATTATTCATGACTAATTGGAAATTATTTCTTGCCAAATTTGCGGTTGATAAATTGTTAGTGTCTGATTTAAGCTTGTTTCAGCTATCTTTTGTGTTTGATAACTATTATCATAAACAATCCAACGGTCAGCAATCGGTAAATACAGTTCGATAAAGTTTGTTCTTCCTCTTTCGTACCTTCTTATAATCGTATTTGTTGGAATATTATGCCCTCCAGATTCAACCCTTCTGGCAACTCTGGCAACTGCCAATTCTGAACTTTCTAACCAAATATAAACTAAGTTGATTGTATATCCTTTACCCTTACATTTTCTCAGAAAGCGAGCAAACGAACGAGTAGCTAACGTGCTTTCAAAAGCGAAATCAGCGTTGCGGTCAGATAAAGATTTTAATCTCTCTAACATCAATCGGCTAGCTTGAAATGCTACTGTATCAACGTCTTGCGGATTCAATTCTGCTGCAATAATGTCAGCATTGACAAATTCTACGCCAGGCAAAGCAGACAAAAAAGTTGTAGCAAAAGTAGTTTTACCAGAGCCATTACAGCCACCGAAGATATATATTTCGGGCATGAAGGGAATGAGGTTAGAAGCAATTTCAAATAATTTAATCTAATTTATAAGTTTATGAAGTCTCAAAACGTATTTATCTCTTTCGTCTTAATTTTGGGTCTATTTCTGGAGGATAAGCTCTAAGATTTGAATGAATCCAATCCTTTTCGCACCAAGCAATTCTTCCTCCATGTCTCCAACTACTATAGTGTCTGGATGCGCCCAAAATTTGTCCCTCACGATCAAACACCTCTAAATATCCGTCTCCACCATCAGTTGATACGTTGATTACTATAACTTGTGTATCTTCTATACAGACTCGAAAACCTCCAACACTTCCCCAGTCTGCATCTTCCACATTTTGATAGTAAAAAAGATATGACTCCCAATAACTTTTTGGAATCTTTTTTAGTTTGTCTTTGCGTTGCGCCATGAGAGTTTCAAAATCTTCTTTCATGCAATTAGGAAAATAATAGAAAAATTCAATTCCTAATTGATAATCATCTCTATTTAGAGTAATTTCTTCTAAATTAAATTGAGAAATAAAATCGAGTTTTTGCGATAATTTAGTGTCTAATAAATGATAAATACCAAACTCCCATTGTTTGGGAATATTTAAAGCTTCTCCATCTATTGCTTTTCCTTTATTGTAAATTTCTGTGTATCCTTGAGAAAAAAACAATTTAATATTTTCAACTAAATTATCTGTAAAAGCCATAGTATGAACACAAACTATAATCTAAATCTCTCTCTCTTTATTCTATTAATTTAGTTATGATTTGTCATTTTAACAAGTCCATCGAACAGCGATCGCATAATTAAAATTCTGTTCCAACTAAACGCACAACAGATCCATTTAGTGACTTACCCGACACCGACCTAGCGGTACGGTGCGGGCTTCTGGGAACTCCCTAAAAAAATATTATGTATTGGTGGCAATTAATTGTTGTGATTTGACGGCAATACTGCTTGTTGAATCTCCTGTAAGCCTGTTTGAATAAATCCTGGAGGGAAATTTGGATAAGGACAGGTATCGACAACTACAAGAGTAATAACAAAAGCGAGTATCAAGCGATCTCGTTTGATGGGTTCTTTAAGCATCATAATCTTGCTCCTGGAAGTTACTACATTGAGCATTGAGCATTTATCATTTATCAGTTAAGTGATCGCAATGTTTAATGTTTGATCGGCAACGTCATTTTTGGGATAACGTATCATCGGGAAGATAACGGGACAGTCTGCAATCTGGATTGTTTTCTGTAGTTCAAAACCGTGACGCTCGTAAAAAGCTACACTTCTAGGATTACAGGTTTCCAGGTGTATTATTTCTTCTGTGCGATCGCATTCCAATAGGGTAGGTTCTATCAACGACGTACCATAGCCTCGACCCTGTTTAGAAGTTGTTACTCCCAGTAAAGCTAAATAACGATGGGATACTTGAGGGTGAGCTTGCATCATTCCTTCAAATACAGCAGCTACCTTATCCAAATCTTGAGGCGATACGGTTTCTTGCATATATGCAGCAAAAGTATCCAGATCTAATTCTTGTTCGGGAGGCAGCCAAAAATCAGCACCTTCCAAGTCTTTGGTACAGTTAATCTCAAGGCGACCGTTAATAAAGAGCTTGACAACACCAGGAAAACTAGCCAGATATTGTTCGTCTGAAGGATATACCCAACGAAAAAGAGGATCGGCACTAAATGCCAACAACATGGAATCGATTATTTGCTGTAAGTCGGACTTGCTATCTATTGAGGTTCTAATTAAGGTTGCAGTCATAATTAATAAAATGAATTAACTTGTCTTTCATTAATCACGATAAGGAAAGCTTTAATTTCGGTCGATACAGTAAATGTCAGGACTTTTTACGGGGTTAATCTCTAATAATGTCAGTTTCGATTGGCGCAAAACGTAGTTATACTCGTCAAAGATTTTTGTTAAACAGTCTCTAAGCTAGTTGTGGTGAAGCTTTAGCAGAATGTCTAATGAGTGATGCTGGTAAATAAAAAAAGTCTGGGAATGTCAGGTTTGATTATTCTTTTAGTTTGAAATGCAATCTATTTATTCGAGACTGAACTTTGACTGTGTTAGAAAAGAGCAATATAATCCACGATCTATTAATAACTTTCTTGTTTGTAAGAGGAGATTTAAAATGTCCATGATTGGTAATTTACTGGCAATTTCTCAGTCAGAATTAAATGAGT
>JBCCDM010000558.1:0-3122 GCA_039030795.1 Cyanobacteria bacterium P01_A01_bin.84 | reverse complement strand
TGAGCTAAAAAGTACAAACATGATTTGAGACAGAAGACAACTACAATTGCTAGACCTAGTATAGGAATAAACTGACTGGTAGTTTGCAGATTTGACTGTAAATAAGCCCATTTAAGTAAGGGAATTCCATATAAAGAATCTGGTTCAGAAGCCAAATTGAGAAATGGTCCAATAAGTCCAATGCCTAAAGCTTCGGCAACCGATGATAAAACGAAAACTAGTAGTAGTAACGGTAGGCTTTTTCTGGAACCTTTAAGGATATACCAAACTTTTGACAAATATTTTAGCATTTTGTATTAACTAGCAGTATTTGGCTCTAAGTATTTTTTATTATGATGATAATAGTCGCGACTATAAGGGTCTTGAGCAAAGTCAACTCCATTAGCAACTATTGCCAAAACATTAAAATCTTTTGTTTCTAAAATCTTTTTCGTTGTAGTCAGACTACCATAATTAGCCACTCCAGGACGTACAACTAATAACAATCCATCAGCTACACGACTTAAAATTTTTGTGTCAGATAGACCAACTAAAGGAGGGCTATCAACAATAATGCAATCATAATCTTCGGCTGCATTAATGATAAATTCTTCTAATAATGGAGAATTTAGTAAAGATATCGGCTGTTTTGATGTTTCTCCAGAAGTTATAAGATCTAAGTTGGGAACCACTTGATGTACGCTGCTATACCACTCGTTCATTGGGACTTCTCTGTCAAGTATATGAGCCAAGCCTACATTATTAGAAACTGACCACAGTCGAGATTGAGCTGGGTAGCGTAAATCTGCATCTACTAGTAAAACTTTCTGACCACACTGAGATTTAGCTGCGGCTAGATTGGCTGCAACTGAGGATTTTCCTTCACCTGATAGGGCACTTGTTATTAGTACAACCTTGTTAAATGCTTCTTGTACACATAATAGTTGGAGATTAATTTGAAGCTCTTGATAGGCTTCCCCAATAGGCAATACTGAAATTTGATTGGCTATCAATTCGGGTACATCTGCTCCTGAACTGTCTGCTATCATGAGCTGTCTATGATGAGCAACTTTTTTATAGTCTGGAATAAAGCCAATCAGAGGATAAGAAAGCCTTTCTCCAATTTCTAAGGTATTTTTAATAGTTTGGTCTCGTAAATCAAGCAAAAATGCCACGAATATACCTAGTAGAACTCCCATTACTCCAGAACCAGCAACAATCAATTTTTTCTTAGACGGAAGAGGAGCTTCTGGAACTGCCGCCTCAGAAATTATGCGGACATTACCAGTATTTTGTTGTTCACTAATTCTAGTTTGCTGCAACCTTGTGAGTAGATTCTGATAAGTAGATTCGACAACTTCAACTCTACGTTCTAGATCTCGTTGTCGCTCCTGTAATCTTGGTAAGTTGCTAGACTTTTGCTGATAGGAGCGGCGGATTTTTTTTTGAGTTTTTAGTTCTTGCTCTAATCCTGTTTTTCGTAATCCTAGTTCAGCCAAGTTAGCGATTTGTGACCTTTTTAGTTCCCCTAAACTTAAAATATTAACGTTCTCAACTAAAGCCTGTTGTTTATCATTTAAAGTTTTAGCAATTTCTTGCTCTAACAAAGCATTTAAATCCGCCTGTTCCTCTTTTAAGCTTATAATTTGGGGAGCATCACTAGATAAATAATTCTGCTTTTGCGCCAGTGTTACTTTTACCTCTTGTAACTGCTCTAAAACTCTTTGTACAGGCATAGATTCACTCAGAGAACTGACGGCAGCGGCTTCTTGCCAACCCATGTTTAATTGAGCCTGAAGCTGTTGATAGCTAGCATTAACATTATCTAATTCTGCTTCAATTTCATCAATTCTATTAGCATTGCCCGTAATAGAGTCGATATTGGCACTAGTTTCTTGCTCTAAACTGGAAATACCATTTTTAAGTTTAAAATCGCGCAATCTCGATTCAGCTTTTCTGACCTCAGCTTCTACTTGAGGTAACTGTTGGGCAATAAATTTGTTAGCGGCAGCAGTTCGAGAACGATTATTTAAATTATGGTCTTCAAGATATAGTTCACTTACTTTATTAACAACCAAAGCTGAAAATTCTGGGTCTTCGCTAGCGTATTTTACCTCTAGTATGTCAGTAGCAGGAATTGGGTTAACGGATATCGCTTCTGCTAGATAATCATATTTGAACAGTTGACCCTCATCGTCTTTTAAATCTAGTTCTTTGATCAATTTTTCGATAATTGGACGGGATCGTACAATTTCTCCTTCTGTTATCAGAGGGTCGCTCTCTTGAGTTAAACCTTTTATTTCTCCCGTACTACTATCTAAACCAGTCAGGGCAACAGTTTGATCTTTACTTTTAACTAGTAGCTTTGCTTGAGCCTCGTATATTTTGGGTTCAGATAAGGCTTTAAGCAGTCCCAAAGCCACTATAGTAGCGAAAGTTGCTGTGGCAGGTATCCAGCGCCGCTTTAAAACCAGCCAATATTTTTGGAAGTCAATAAATTCGTCTAATTGTATGTCAGAGTCCATAAAATTTTGTTTGACAGTTTTGTAAAATAAATTTAGTAAGTATTTTGATTGTTGGCGATCGCATTACTAATATCTAAGCCTATTCCTTACACCACAGAAATTTCTGCATCATACATTTGGTTTTGTTCCATAAGGCTTAAACATGATTTCTCATAGAGATTTATTTATAGTGTGTTATTTGTTAATTGACATTTTTTATTTACTAAAGAAATATATTATCAGATAGATGCTCAATTAAATGTTGTTAAGATAGCAAAAACTATTAGTAAAATTAATGATAATGGAAATTCTAAGATAGTAGCCAGTTTATCTACTCTGGCAGCAATAAGCTAGGGATTTTTGCTTCATCCTATGGATATCTAGTTGTGTCGAAAGTGTATATATAAAAAAACTCAATACAAAAGCAAACAGTTAAAATCAACACTTTATAAGTTTTAAGGGTTTTAAGGTTGATTATTAATTCGCTTCAATTTGCCTGGCAACAGTTAGAGCAGAATAACTTACCCCCGCAGTTCCTTCCCCTGGATGTGTCGAGTCTCCTACAAGCCATAGATGTTTAATCGGAGTACGATTAGCAAACCCAAACGGACCAAAAGTAGTAAGACGCTGTCCCAGCCC
>JBCCDM010000557.1:0-3133 GCA_039030795.1 Cyanobacteria bacterium P01_A01_bin.84 | reverse complement strand
GGATAAGTATAAAAATATAAGTAATATAGTTTAATATTAAGTACTTGTGTGGAAGCTATCCAAAAATGAGGTATCTGAGAATTACGGAACTACAGAAGAAAAAGGCTTTATAGAAGGCTTAGAGGGATTTATACAAAGGTATAGACAAAAATTACAAGTACAATTAATTAATTGAACTTCATGTAAAAAAATGATGTTTTTCTCGGTTTTCAAGTTGCTATATTTATGAGATTACATAAATATTTTTTTTATATAAATGGTAGAAATATAGAAATTTTTGATAATTTTATAGACAATTAGTTATGATGTTATGGATTTTAAATATAGTTTTCCAGACGCAATATATTGCATCTGGAACATCTTTCTCAGGATAGATATCTCTTAAGAAAGATAAATGTTTTGAGTTATTTAAATTTTCATGATTATCTAAATATTTTTATATTTAGGTTAAAATTTTGCTTGATGAGTAGAAGCAACGTGCAACTCTTTAAGTTGAGTTTTATCTACCTGCGAAGGTGCATCTGTTAATAAACAGCGTGCTTGTTGGGTTTTCGGAAAAGCGATCGCGTCCCGAATTGATTCTTCTTTCGCAAGTAACATAACTAATCTATCTAAACCGTAAGCAATACCTCCATGGGGGGGAGTACCGTATTCAAATGCTTCTAGTAAGAAACCAAATTTGTTATATGCTTCTTCTGGGGCTAGACCAATGGCTGCAAATACTTGCTCTTGAACCTCTCGTTGATAAATTCTTAAGCTACCTCCACCAATTTCAAAACCATTTAGTACCAAGTCATAAGCTTGAGCGCGAGCGGTTTCCAAGTCGTTGATATCGTCGGGGTGGGGAGCGGTAAATGGATGATGAAGTGCTTCTAAGCCTTTCCGATCTGCATTCCATTCAAACATTGGGAAGTCAACTACCCATAAAAGGTTGATTTTGTCATCATCAATTAATTTAAAGTCTTTAGCTACAAATTGTCTCAATCTATCTAAAGTCTTATTGACGGTGGGTGTATCTCCAGCACCAAATAATAATAGGTGTCCTGGTTTTGCATCTGTGCGCTTAAGTATTTCCTGTTTCTGCTCATCGGTGAGATTATCTTTGATAGCTCCTATGGTATCAATGTCACCGTTTTCTCGGACGCGTATATAAGCTAAACCTTTTGCACCAGCTTCGCTAGCTTCTTTGAAAAAATCACCACCTGGTTTTATACGAACGTTGGAAATTTCTTTACCTCCAGGTATGGGTAATATTTTAACTATGCCACCTTTACTAACAGCGTCGCGGAAGACTTTAAAACCGCAATTTTTAAGAAGATCGGAAACATCTACTAGTTCTAAAGCATAACGGGTATCTGGTTTGTCGCTACCATACTTTTCCATTGCTTCAGTGTAGGTTAAACGGGGAAAAGGACGGGGTAGTTGAATATCTTTGACTTCTTTGAAGATATGACAAACCAGATTTTCGTTTAATTCAATTATTTCTTCTTGGGACATGAAACTCATTTCCATGTCTAACTGAGTAAATTCTGGTTGTCTGTCAGCTCGTAAATCTTCATCGCGGAAACAACGAGCTATTTGATAATATCTATCGCATCCAGATACCATCAAAATTTGTTTAAATAGCTGGGGTGATTGGGGTAATGCAAACCATTCACCGGGGTTGACACGACTGGGAAGAATATAATCTCTTGCACCTTCTGGAGTGGAACGGGTGAGTATAGGAGTTTCGATTTCCAGAAAATTTTCTGTATCTTCTAAATAACGACGAATTGCTTTAACAACTTGATGGCGCATCTTGATGTTAGATGCCATGCGTTGCCGACGCAAATCTAGATAGCGATATTTCAATCGCAATTCTTCTTTTATTGGTTCGGTGTCCGCAGTAGATACTTGAAATGGTAATTGCTTGCGAACCGAGTTGAGTAGACAAATTTCATCTGCATAAATTTCCACCTCACCTGTAGGTAAGCGGGGATTCAAAGATTCTTCAGGACGTTGCGACACTCTACCCGTGACTTTCACCACGTACTCATTACGTAATGAATTTGCAGTTTCATAGGAATCTGGTGTACGTTGGGGATCGCTAACTATCTGGACAATACCTGAGCGATCGCGTAAATCTAAGAATATCACGCCACCATGATCGCGGCGACGATCCACCCATCCACAGAAGGTAACAGTTTCTCCAATATTCTTTTTTCGGAGTTCGCCGCAATAGTGAGTTCGCATAAGTAATACTTGTAATTGTTGGGAGTAGACAAGGAAATTTAATTTTTAAGCTTATCCATTATCTAGCATGAAATGCAAGTGTTGTATTTTTGAGCAAACTTTTTTAAATAAAGCGTTAAATAAAGGGGAAGGTAAAAAAATAAAGACGTTGTAATCTACAACGTCTTCAGAAGCATATTGATTTATAATCCTGGAAGAAACAACAGAAATAATTAAGGACGGGGTGCAGTTAATACATCCCAAGCAGCTTGTGCCGCAGCTTGTAAGCGATCGCCTAATTCAGTCACTTCTTTGACAATGTTATCCCAGTTTTTCTGAGCATCTTGCTGAACCATTTCAAATGCTTGTTCGATGCGATCGCGCTCTAGGAGTTGATTACTTTCAATGGTTTCTCGTGCTTGTTTTACTGCACTTAAATATGTTTCACGGGTAAGAGTTCCAGCAGATTGAGCTTCGGATTGCGCGCGTTTTTTAATTGCATCAATTAATGCTTTAGTTTCGTTTTTAACTGCATCTGTTTCTCCAGCTAGCTCTTTCTCGACCATCTCGTCAGTCTGAGGACTAACTCTAACTACTACTGAGGATTCTACGTTTTGTTGGTCTGTCATGATTTGAGATTTCCTTTTATTTAAAGTGATAAATAATTAATTGAAATTAATTGAAGTATCTTAGGGGTACATTAATAGGTTAAATGGAGCAATAGAGCAATAGAGCAAGATAGAAAGTAGATAAAAGAATGATAACGCAGCTATTCCCTCTCCAGGGCGAACGCATCTTGTCATTAAGAAGGCTACATTCTCAACTAGACCTAAAATAGTCGCATTAAGTCATACTAATTGGCTTACTACTTAGTTGTGTTTTTGACTATATATTTATAAGTAGGCAAAAGACTCTCAACGGT
>JBCCDM010000556.1:0-3133 GCA_039030795.1 Cyanobacteria bacterium P01_A01_bin.84 | reverse complement strand
TCAGGTGACAATTTTTCTCGCACGCCACCTCCAGATTTACCTTCATTATTATTGAAGGAACGTATTGTGTATCTTGGAGCGCCACTGGTGCCAGAAGTTACAAAATTAATAATTGCCGAATTGCTTTACTTGCAATCAGAAGATCCAGAAAAGCCAATTAAAATTTATATTAATTCTGTTGGTACTAGCTTCGGCGATCGCCCCATTGCTTTTGAGACTGAAGCATTTGCTATTTTTGATACGATGAAGTACATTCAACCCCCAATCCATACTATTTGTATTGGTCAAGCTATGGGTATGGCAGCAATGTTACTTAGTGCAGGAACTGAAGGGTGTAGAGCAGCATTACCTCACGCTTCTATTGTTCTAAAGCAGCCGATTAGCGGTACTAGAGGTCAAGCTACTGATATTCAAATCATGGCTAAAGAGGTTTTTACCAATAAAGAAGCAATGATTGATATCTTGGTGAAGAATACAAAACAGGATAAGGCGAAAATTCAGAAAGATATGGATCGCTTGTTCTATATGACACCAGACCAAGCAGTTGAATATGGCTTGATTGATAGAGTTTTTGAAAGTCAGTCAAAACTGGCTGAGTCTGCTGCTCCTGCTGGAGTTATTTAAGGAGCTATTAGTTAAAAGTCAATAGTCACAAGCTAAAAGCCAAAAGCAAAACATAAATGGAGTTGAAAATATGCCTATAGGCTACCCTAGCGTTCCTTACAAATTACCAGGGGAACAGTATACACAGTGGGTTAATATTTATACTAGACTTGCCCGCGATCGCATTATTTTTCTGGGAGAAGATGTAGATGACCAGATTGCCAATGAAATCATTGCAATTATGTTGTATCTTGATTCGGAAGACCCAGGTAAAGATATTTTTCTCTACATAAATTCACCAGGTGGTGTTGTAACATCTGGTTTAGCGATGTACGATACCATGCAGCATATCAAGTCTGATGTGGTAACGATTTGTTTGGGTCTAGCTGCTTCTATGGGTTCATTTTTATTAGCAGGTGGAACGAAAGGTAAGCGTTTAGCACTACCCCACTCTCGAATCATGATTCACCAACCTTCTGGTGGTACTCGGGGACAAGCTACTGACATTGAAATTGAAGCTAAAGAAATTTTGAGAATGCGTCATCAGCTAAATAATATTTATGCTGATAACACAGGACAAACTTTAGACAAAATCGAGAAGGACATGGATCGTGATTTCTTCATGTCAGCCGCAGAAGCTCAAGAATACGGTCTGATTGATAAAGTTATTGAAGAAAGACCATAGAGTATATATCTTTGGTATTTATGATGTAGAGACGTGCCATATGTACGTCTCTACAGTAATTTTTAGGTTAATCGGATAACGGAATTGGGTGTAACTGTTACAGGGTAAACTCAAAAGCTAAAAGCTCAAAAAATAAATTAAAAATGATATGATTACAATCCATTAATATATAGACTAATTTTGTTAACAGCGAACTTTCAATTATAAATTTAGTCTATATCATTATCACCCAAAGCTTGAAGCTGATAGCCCAACGGCTAATATACGCACTAATTAGTAGCTGAAGATGGATGTTGTAGATTGTTACCGTTTACTGGGATTAAGATCGGGAGCCTCATTTGCAGATATCAAATCATCTTATCGCCGATTGGCACATCAATATCACCCCGATATTAATCCAAATGACAACAGAGCAAAAGAAAAGTTTATCGCCCTTACAGAGGCGTATAAATTGCTATTACAAATAGTACCACCACAAGAAATAAGTCAGCAGCAAGCTTCATCACAAGACTTATCTAATCATCACACAACATCTGTATCTTCTCCTCGACCGGAAGTTAAAGCTAAACGAGCATATGTTCAACAACCATTAAAAAAACCACAAAAAAAACCACGAACTCAGTCTCAGTCATCTCATACCCCATCTAAGACTACTCCACCCAAGACTACTCCACCCAATACTATAGAAATCGAAAAGCGACTGAAGTGGAAAACCTACGAACAGCTACAAGAATTTTTAAGGAAACAGCGTTTTCCTCAAGCGATCGCACTTGCAGAAGCTTTAGCACAACGTCTACCCCGGGATACGGAGGTACGGCAGTGGCAAGCTATATCTTATCAACTTTGGGCACGAAGACTAATTAAAGATAAGCAGTTTCTCAAAGCTAGAATATATTTAAAAAAAGCTTTAAAGACCGACCCCAACAATAAGTCTTTAATAAATCAAGTACAGCAAGACTTTCAAAAGTTAAAGCAATTTTTCTGATCGATGGGTAACTATAATCATATTCACAATTACCAATTACCAATTACCAATTACCAATTATCAAATTATTATGATTGAATCTGTCCGCTCAAACCATTAATAAAATTACTAATGGTCTCAGGTAAATTCATCACTTCCTGTACAAGTTGCTCTGGACTAAAACCAAAAGCTGCTAAAATAATTAGAATTACGAAAATAGTGATCGCGGTACTTAAAGCTGTTTTCAAGAAGTTTAGTAAAGCTTTAAAAAGTAACCAGGCAACAATTAAAGCAGCTATTAATAATATAAAGTTAAATGGCATAATTAAGGATTGATGATAATCTCAATCAGAATAACATTGCTTGCAATACCCTCAATTCATTATCTATACCTAATATATTTTTTCTTTTGAAATTCTTTTTAAATATTGTTAACTACACTATTTTCAACTACACGACCATAATCTAATTTAATCAGGCGATCGCACTCTGAAAAATAGCGGTCGTCATGACTGACAGCAATTACAGTTTTACCACGTTGCTTCAGATGAGGCAGTAGTTTCTGATAAAATACTTTCTTGAAAACAGGGTCTTGGTCTGATGCCCACTCATCAAAAACATAAATTGGACGGTCTTCTAAATAAGCTGTTAGTAAAGCCAGACGTTTACGCTGTCCTTGAGATAAATTAATTGTTGATAAACGACCTTCGTGAACTCTGACTTTGTGTTCTAACTCTAACCTAGTTAAATAATCCTGTATTTCTGCTGAAGGGGCGACGATACCGACTAAAACGTAGATTCTATAAGCTTCATAGCATTAATACCTTGTCGGTAATAATCTCGTTTGCTAGGATTTAATCTCATTAATGCTACAACCAAAT
>JBCCDM010000555.1:0-3147 GCA_039030795.1 Cyanobacteria bacterium P01_A01_bin.84 | reverse complement strand
TTTAGGTCATTACGACCGTAGGGAAGTAATCGCAAAGCCTTATTACTCGTTACGAGTGCGTAAGTCCTATAAAAATGATTGTTGGTGTTCTAAATGATAAAAAGTACATTTGCAATAATATTAATTATATTAAAAAATACATTATTTCAAAAAAATATAAAAAATACAAACTCTACAAGTGAAACTGTAATTATATTTGACTCATGGGGAAGACCAATCGCTCAGAAAATTATTAATTTAAAAGTTGGAGAGGCAACCTACAATGTAGAATTTGTCTACGGTTCTTTTTTCGAGATTTTTGGAAATCCTTTAAGCTTACGCGATAAACCAACCTTTTGGGAAAATTATTTAGCAGCAGAAATGGCAATAGAAGCTATAAAGCATCTTTTGAGTAAAAGAAAAGTCACTGGGATTGAGTCATCTGAAGGAATATCCTGTATTCGACAAGAATTTTTTGTTCCTTATTCATTGCTTGGTGGAATATACACTTATTCTGCAATCATTAGCTATAGAGATCGTTCCTTGACAAGATTCCTTTGGGGTTATCGCTGGAAGAGCAATTATTGGGAAACCTCTGAACTCAACGAAAAAGTCCTGATTGCTAAATTTTATCCAGTTTCTTGCGATCGCTCTTCTGTATCGAAAGCTAGAAGTTACAAATAAAGTATCCATCGCAAGACTGATGAGTGTATGAAAATTATTACTCACAAACAACGATTTTAAGTCCTCTAAAAAAGGACTGAATAAATCTTGTAATAAGGCTTTGCGATTACTTCCCTATGGTCGTAATGACCTAAACACGTAGTCCGTGCGTAAGTCCTGAGCAAAACAACATCTTTCTAAGAGTACTTCCTGTGGAAAACTTATAGGAATATTATTTTCTTTATTTATAGGTTTATTTCTAAGCAGTTTAATTGCTTTTGTATCGGATTTGATTTAGGGACGAGAATAAAAGAATGATTAAAATCCATCGTCAGCATTTACAAGCAATCTATAATCAAGCTAAAAACATTTATCCCGAAGAATGTTGCGGAATTATACTCGGTCATCGTCAGGAAAATAGCAAGATAGTAGTAAAAATTATATCTACAGAAAATGCTTGGAACCCTGATGAAACAGCAAACTTTCCTGGTGACGATGTAAATTTGAGTCTAAGCATGGGTAAAACAAGAAGATATGCGATCGCACCATTAGATATGTTACAGGCTCAAAAGTTTGCACGGGATGCCAATATGGATATCATTGGCATTTATCATTCTCATCCCGATTATCAAGCCATTCCTTCAGAGTTTGACCGTAACTGTGCTTGGCAAGAATATTCTTATATCATTGTTTCTGTACTGCAAGGGGAAGTTGATAATATTAGAAGTTGGATTTTAAATGATAATCATCAGTTTCAAGCAGAAGATATCGAAAAATTAAGTTAGCTATCTATAAGGGTTAATCAAAAGGGTATAATTTTTCGATACGATAATGAATTCGGGCTTTCTCATCAGATAGTTATGCTTAATCCGAATTTGGATGATATCCAACTGACTAAAGACGATTACGAACGCTATTCACGGCACTTAATTTTGCCGGAAGTAGGACTTTCTGGACAAAAGCGTCTGAAAGCCGCTAGCGTACTATGTATAGGTACAGGTGGTTTAGGTTCGCCTTTGTTACTATATCTAGCTGCTGCTGGTATTGGACGTATCGGGATCGTTGATTTTGACATTGTTGACAGTTCTAATTTACAACGACAGGTTATTCACGGAACATCTTGGGTCGGGAAACCAAAGATAGAATCGGCAAAAAGCCGTATTTTGGAAATTAACCCCCATTGTCAAGTTGATTTATATGAAACTCGCTTGAGTTCAGAAAATGCTCTTGATATTCTCAAACCCTATGATGTAGTGGTTGATGGTACTGATAATTTTCCTACTAGATATCTAGTCAATGATGCTTGCGTATTGCTAGATAAACCAAATGTGTATGGTTCTATTTTCCGATTTGAAGGACAGACTACTGTCTTTAATTATGAAGGTGGACCAAACTACCGCGATCTTTATCCAGAACCACCACCACCAGGAATGGTTCCTTCCTGTGCTGAAGGTGGTGTATTGGGCGTACTATGCGGTATTATCGGCACTATACAGGCTACTGAAACCGTTAAAATTATCATCGGAGAGGGTAATACTCTTAGCGGCAGACTAATGCTCTATAATGCCCTTGATATGAGCTTCCGAGAGTTAAAGTTACGTCCAAACCCAGAACGTCCAGTCATTGAAAAATTGATTGACTACCAACAGTTCTGCGGTATTCCCCAAGCGAAAGCAGAAGAGGAAAAAAAACAGATGGATATTCAAGAAATGACTGTGGAAGAATTGAAGCAGTTAATAGACAGCGATCGCAAAGATTTTGTTTTACTTGACGTACGCAATCCCCACGAATATGAAATTGCAAAAATTCCCGGTTCGGTTTTAGTACCGCTATCAGAACTTGAAGCTGGTTCTGGTATTACTAAAGTTAAAGAACTCGTCAATGGTCATCGTCTCATTGCCCATTGTAAAATGGGTGGGCGTTCTGCAAAAGCATTGGGAATTCTTAATGAAGCTGGTATTGCAGGGACTAACCTCAAAGGTGGAATTACCGCTTGGAGTCAGCAAATAGATCCATCTGTACCAGAATATTAATAAAAGCCAAAACTGATTTTTACACTATAAAGTGCTTCTAATACAATGGTGCAAAGGTTTATTTGCATCATTGTATTTTTTTGTTGCGAAAAAAATATGTTATTACATCTCTAGGGTGTAATAATATTATGTCCGGTTAAACACTTGTCATTACGAACGCAGCTATAGCGAAGTGACGTAATCGCAAAGTCTATGCGATTGCTTCGTTTCACTCTGTTTCACTCGCAATGACATATCGTAACTAATTATTCGGACATGATATAACTCAATGTTCTCTCAGGTGCATTTCCCATCAATCCTTACTGTCTCCAATTACTTTAAATGTAGTTAAAAGGCAATACCGTTGCCGTTAAGCCTGAAAATTCCAAATAGCGTAGGTTGGGTTGAGGAACGTAGACGCGGAGCGGCTTCTCGGAGAGTAACCCAACATTATCAATGTTTTGTTGGGTAACGCTCAAGCTCTACCCAACCT
>JBCCDM010000554.1:0-3174 GCA_039030795.1 Cyanobacteria bacterium P01_A01_bin.84 | reverse complement strand
TCAAGATTTGTTTGCATAACAAACGTCTAAGCTGTTATACTAACCGAGTGCCAAAATTAAGCATATTCGGGCGATTAGCTCAGCGGTAGAGCGCCTGCCTTACAAGCAGGACGTCACTGGTTCAAATCCAGTATCGCCCATCCCTTGATATATATACCTTTCAGAGGTTTCTTTCACTCTTTATTTAATTTGGTAATAACAGTCTGACACAAAAATGACACCAATTTAGATTTTGGGATGACTCTTCATGAAATGTTCACCATTTGTTAAAGAAGAGATTAAGCAAAGTTTCAAGCTATGTGCTTCCAAATTAAGCCTTTCTCAATCTCCCAAATAGTCGAGTGAGAGACACCTAAAATTTTTCCAGTTTCTCTAAGAGTATTACCTTGACTTCTTAACTCTCTAACTCTCAGTGCCATCTTTCTGGATAACTTAGTCTGATGTAATCCAGTCTGAAATGCATGAGAAACATTTGTACTTCCTGAAGCCCATTCCAAGTTACACAAGTTATTATCTGTTTTAGTACCATTTAGATGATTAACTTCAGGTAAGTTCTTGAGGTTTTCTAGAAAAGCACTAGCTACTAATCTATGTATAGATAATCTTCTCTTTTTCTTGTCCACCCAAAATCCTACTGTCAAATAGCCTCGATTAGTCAAATAAGGCTTTAATATCTTCTTCGTCTTCTTACTCATTACATTTCCATAATTAGAAACCAGGTACTTTGAATAATTAGGGATATCTTGATACATTTCAGGAGCATTTCTTAAAGCCACTGCTATTTCATAATTCATGTAATTTGATGTTACTTGTACAAATACCGCATATTAATAGTTTAATAAATTTCACATACTGATGTACTATCTACTCAAAGTTAGTACAGTAAAAAAACCAGAAATTTATGCCTTTGCTCTTCAGGAGTCCCACATATTTTTGAGGGGGGGTGTTTATGCTAACCCCAGTAATAACTGATCACAGATATTGGACGCTCTACCTAAGAAGAATTATCATCAGTTAATGAAGCATATTTACTAGTAATAGTGACGATTTTGTGGAGCTACAATTATAATGCCAGGGTTGACATTTCATACACCCTGACTTATGAACAACAAAAAAAACAAATATAGAGCTAACAGAGATTATCATTTCAAGATAAGAATGACTAAAGAAGAAAGGGAATTACTGAAAGAGCTAGCAGAAAGATTTAATTACTCTCAGACTGATATTTTGATGATCGCACTGGAAGAATTCAATTCAAAACATAGGAATGAAATTGAATTGAAACTGGAAAAATAGAATCCAAAGTCTAACTCTCAATTGACTCCCAGAGAAAGAGTAAAAAAAAGTTTTATTGAGGGTTGACATTTTGTACACCCCCATGTAATACTTAATGTATTAACTAAATAACTGACCTGACTACTAGGAAAGACTAGATATCAGTTAATGCCCAATAGTAGAAAACTAGAGGCTAAAAACTTACTACTAATTAATAGGTGATATTCCTATTCTGGTTTCTTCTGTACCAAATCTCTAATTTACAGAATGAGATAGGTTACTTTGCTAGCAAGTAATTTCTATCAGGTTGAAATACCTCTCTTAACTGAGAAAAGGACAAATTGAAGCTTCAAATCTACATACTAAGCTATAGCTCTTATCTCACTTCATTTAGTTAGGTTGTTTCATGGTAAATAACTTCTAACTCATAGCTTCACTGCCTACAGAGAACAAGATAAGCCACTTCTTGACAAAGGAAAACTTCAGTTGTTTCCCCTACACATTTACTGCAACTACTAGTGAAAATAAAATAATGAACAAAAATACTCTTCAAACTCTGAATCTTAAAGAATTGAAAGCATATTCTATTGAACATCAGATTTATATTAAAGGCGATCTCCGAAAAAGAGCTAGCTACATTAATGCTATTGAATCTTATTGGAATGCCAAAGGTTACACAGAATCGATTGCCAAAATAAATGATTTTAAGAAAATCGCTTTTACCCAGAAAAAATCTTTCACTTGTCTTCTGCCCAACTTAATTAAAGAGAATAGTACTGATTCTGATGAATGCTGGGTTTTCAATTCTGTTCAGTTTGATAGAAATGTTTTTAAGAATCCAGAGTATATATTGAAAAAGAAGGAGTTAATAACTCCCACGGAGAAAAATTTTTCCATTCATTCAATAGCCTTTACAATTGCTAGTTTCATAGTGGCTTGCTTCTGGGCTAGTTTAAGGATTGGAATTGCAGGTCTACATCTATTTAAGTGGATTCTACCCAAATTGGACACGTTGCTGAACTGGATTATGAATGAGATAGTATTTTGGGTAATATTTCTCTTTGGTTCATCAGATAGTGAGATGGAAAAAGTGATTTGAAACTTAAATTCTCAAGTCAAGCTTAGATATCGGTATTTTTTGCTGAAATATACTTTTCAAGTTAGCGATCGCCTATCTAAGAAAATAATTTTAAAGGTTCTAGAAGACATATCTAGAGCCTTTTTCAATTGAAAATTTTTTCATGTTTCGACGGTATCTCTGTTGGCTACCATGCAGTGCAATCTATAGGAATCCAAATAGATAAATACTACTCAGCAGAGATTGATCCCTATGCAATCAAAGTATCGCAGTCTAACTACCCAGATATCATTCAATTGGGTGATATTAGGAAGCTTAATGAGTCTAATCTACCAAGTGATATAGACATTTGCATTGCTGGATTCAGTTGCCAGTCATTTTCTAGAGGTGGCTTGAGAAAAGCCTTCAATGATCCTAGAGGGATGCTGTTCTGGGAGTTTAAAAGAGTACTTGATATTGTCAAACCTAAATACTTCCTGGCAGAAAATGTATTCGGCATGAGTAAACAGTGCCAGCAAATCATCAATGATGCTCTTGGAATTCAGTCAATGATGATAGATAGTGCCTTACTTACTGCTCAAAGAAGGAAAAGACTCTATTGGTTTAATTGGGATGTTGAACAACCCATTGATCAAGGCTTAGTAATTAGAGATATTTTGACTGAAACGGCAAGCGATCGCTGGACAAAACTAGATCATTACTCTGAGAATACAAAATCTAGAATACTTAGGAATGTTTGTGATATCAATTTTAAGGCACAGACAATCTGTTGTAGCAGTAGGAGCTTAGGAGCAAATGGTGCAACTATCATACAGCACCCC
>JBCCDM010000553.1:0-3195 GCA_039030795.1 Cyanobacteria bacterium P01_A01_bin.84 | reverse complement strand
TGGTAACTGGACACTAAATAACGTAGATTTAGTGGTATTAAGTGCTTGCGAAACCGGATTGGGAGGATTTGGTAACGGTGAAGAAATTCTCGGTTTAGGTTATCAATTTCAAAATCGAGGAGTCAGAGCAACTATCGCTTCTTTGTGGAAAGTGTCAGATGGTGGTACGCAAGTGCTAATGAATGCTTTTTATAGTGCTTTGAAAGGAAACATTACCAAAGCCCAAGCTTTACGACAGGCTCAATTAGCATTAATAAAGAATGATGATTCAGTAGTTGGTGATAAACAAAGAAGTCAGTTTTCAATTGAGCTTTTAGCAGCAGAAACGGAACCAACTCAAAATGGCAAAAAATTTGAGCATCCTTATTATTGGGCACCTTTCATTTTAATTGGTAATGGTTTGTAAATTACCTGAATTATGTTCAACATCTTTCTAAAAATCTTACATAAGTTCTACCAAACTCAAGATATACAGAAGTGTAGGGCTGAAACAAATGGAAAAAATTTATTAATATTGGGTGAATAGAAATTATAAATAAATCTGAGTGTATGTTGGCGCTGCATAAATTGTTAATATTTATAACAGATTATTGATGATTTTTTTAATATATAACAGCAGCCCAAAAACCAATCCATTACAAGAAAATAACTGTGTGTCATCAATAATCAACAAGCTTGACTAGAGCAATCTTAAGGTGTAAATTCATCTGTTGGGCTAAAAATATACTTCAAGTATTTAAAGAATAAAATAAAACTAGTAAGGTAAATCAAATGAACGATTTGCTACAGCGCAAGCTTTGTGAAATAGTTGCCAAGCATAAACAGTCTATATGTCAAGACGCTGAACTATGTGAGAAACTATTACAAAACTACTCCCAAAAATATCCCGGTGAAGTTTTTCTCCTAGTTAGCGTCGTAAAAGAAGGTTTAGCAGCTTATTTGAGTACGTCATCAAATGATATTCCCAAAGAAACATTGCTAGAACGACTCAGTAACAGCTTGCAAAACAATTTCTACTTAACCGAAATATCTGCTCGATGGGCAATAGAATCATGGGCTGTAGCTTTAGGAATTCTCATCAAAGGAGAATGGCAGCCTGCACCAAGTCATTATATACCACAGCCAAAATTTACCAAATTACCACAGCAAAAACTCTGTAAAATTATCAAAGATTATGGTTTATCAGTATGCCACAAACATCAAGAGTGCGAGACTTTACTGTTAGACAATTGCCGTCAAAACCGGCGAGAAGTTGCAGTCATAATCAATGCTTTAAAAACGGGAGTAGTAGCTAGTCTAATCACATCATCATATAGTCATGAAGAGCTTATTCAGCAATTGCAAAAAAACCTCTGTTTAACTCCAGAAACAGCCGAATGGGTATTAAAAACTTGGGTTAAGGCATTGCGAATTGATTCAAATTATAAGAAGTATAATCACATCTATCGAAAGAGGGATAGTCAACAAAACAAAAGTAATGGTTTGATAATTCCTAGTATTGCATCTTTATTTATACAAGTTCCAAAGTATAGATAATCGCAATGCTAAAAATGCTTTCAAGGCTCGCTGATGATGCACTACCGTGTTCAATATCTTGCTGTTACTACTACGGTGCTTTCCTTGATATTGCCGACAGGATTAGCTTTATCTGATATGGGGGTTGCAGATGCAAAGAGGAGGAGTATTTCTCAAAGACTTTCTCAAAAATCTATTACTGCACAGGTACAAACGAAGAAACAACTTGGAGAAGAAGCATTACGGCTATACAAATCTGGTTCAGAGTTGTATAGGAAAGGTTTGAGAATTGAAGGGTTTGAGAAATTTCAACAAGCTTTGAAGATTTTTAGACAAATTGGCGATCGCGCTCAGGAAGGCTATATTCTCAAGAAAATTGGAGAAGCTTACTTTTATACAGAAGATTTTGCCACAGCACTTAATTCATACCAAAAAGCTCTGGCTATTTTCAAAGAAATTGATGATGAATTAGGAATAGCTAAATCCCTTAGAGGCATGGGGAACATCTATTCGTCTGTGGGAGAATACTCAAAATCATCCGATTCATATCAACAAGCCTTAAATATTTTCAAAAAAATTGGCAATAGAGTAGAAGAAGGTTGGACTCTCAAAGATATTGGTTATTCTTTATATGGTTCTCAAGAAAACTATAGTAAGGCATTAGATTATCTTTGGGAAGCTTTAATTGTTTTGAGGAAGACTAATGACAAACTGGGGGAAAGTGTAACTCTTAAAGACATCGCATTAATATACTCTAGACAAGGAAATTTTCTAAAAGCATTAGAATACGGCAAGCAAGCCTCAGTTATTGCTAGACAAATCAAAGATAAACAACTACTTGCTTGGATTCTAAGTGATATTGGAGAACATTATTTCAAGCTGAAAAAAGATTATCCTAAAGCACTAGAGTATTTTAACAAAGCTTTGAACGTATTTGAAAAGATAGATCATTGGGGTGGAAGAGGCTGGGTTCTTAAACATATTGCAGAAAGCAATTTTAAATTAAAAAGATATGATAAAGCATTACAATATTTTCAACAGGCTTTAACTGTTTTTGAGAGGATAGGGAGTTTAAATGGACAAGGTTGGACTCTTGATGATATGGCAGAAATTTATTTTGTCATAGGTAGATATTCTGATGCAGAAAAAGCACTTTGGGATACAATCACAATATGGGAGTATTCAAAAGAAAAATTAAATGATACTCAAAAAATTACTATAGCTAATAATAAAAGGTCTACTTTCCGACTAATGCAAAGGGTGCTTATAGCACAGAATAAAGTAGAAACAGCATTAGAAATATCCGAGCGAAGTAGATCCAGAGCGCTAATAGATTTATTAGCCTCAAAGCAATCCGCAGATTCTAATAATCAAGTATATAGCAAATCCCCTTCTTTAGAAGATATGAAGCGGATAGCTAAACAAAGAAACGCCACAATTGTCGAATATTCAGTGATTGATAGTGGCGAGCATTTAGTTATTGATGATTCACTGCTATATATTTGGGTAGTAAAACCTACTGGTGAAATCGCATTTGAGAAAGTTGATATCAAAACTTTCAATAAACCTCTGAAAAACTTTGTTGCGAGCAGCCGTAATTCTATTGGAGCCAGAGGGCGAGGTATATTTAAGATTGCACAAAACCCCCTAACTCGAAAACTATACTCACGTTCGCAAACT
>JBCCDM010000552.1:0-3197 GCA_039030795.1 Cyanobacteria bacterium P01_A01_bin.84 | reverse complement strand
TTTTATTTACATTAGCTTTACATCAGCAATAATGACGGAAAATAACTTATCAATAACTAGTACAACACGGCTTAAATAAGGCAACCATTAAAAATGGCTGAAAAGCCTATAAAATCAAACTTCTTACTTCTTACTTCTTACTTCTTACTTCTTACTTCTTACTTCTTACTTCTTACTTCTTACTTCTTACTTCCGCGAAGCGGTACTAGATTGCAAGAAAAATAGCCCCCTTTTTAAGGGGGATTGGGGAGATATAAAACTTAATCGATATAATCTACTACATCTTCCGTCTCAAAACGAACTTTCGCCATATTCGCATATTTATCATTCGCTGAGCGATATCCAACCGGACAAACAACTACTGTACTGTACCCCTTATCTTTCAATCCCAAAATTTCATCATATTTATCGGGAACAAAACCTTCCATCGGACAAGTATCAATCTCCAGCATTGCCGCACAAGTCATAAAAAACCCTAAAGCAATATAAACTTGTCTGGTAGACCATGCATCTTTATCCAGAGGATATGGAGGATTTGTAAGAAAACCTTTGACCATATTAGAAAGACCTTCAAGCTTCTCCAAAGGAACATTTCGGACTTCCGACATCCGCTGAACATAAGTATTAACATCTTTTTCATTTACATCTTTTTTAATAGTCAAAACTACTAAATGAGAAGCATCCACGACCTGTTTTTGTCCCCAGGAATGTTCTACCAATTGCTGACGAATTTCAGGATTGCGAACCACGAAGAATTTCCAAGGTTGTAGCCCAAAGGATGAAGGTGAAAGCACCAAGCTTTGTTCCAAGACTTTCCAAACGTCTTCTGGAATCTTTTTGCCCGAGTCAAATTCCTTTACAGCATAGCGCCATTCTAGTTGCTTGAGAACTTCTTGGGGTGAAAATGTTGTTACGCTCATGTATGAATGATAAAAAACAGCCAGTTTCAAAGATAAACGCAATTACAAATAATGGCTAGTTGATAATTCTTAATATATGGCTATGCATATTTTGAGATGATTTTGCAAGTAACTTTAGGTAGATTGTCTTGTTTTATTAGCAATAAAAGCTGCATGATTGGGAGGTAGATTAAACTTACCGTAATTGTAAACAGTTGTAACTTGAAAGCCAATTTGATGAAGTAATTTTGCTATTTCTTTTTCTTTATACAATTGCTGATAATGTATTTCCTCGTCTCGTCTGTAATATTCTCCTACTTGACGAAAAGTAATTATTCTCCGAGTTAATATTTCAAGATTTTCCTCTTTCTCAACTAGTACTATCCAATTTTCTCCTTCTGTAAATCCTTTGTTTGTAGTTCCCGGATTCACCTGTCCTGGTGTAGCGATATCGAAGATGAAAACACCTCCTGGAGTTAATGAATTATATATTCTACGAAATAAATCAATTAATTTTTGATGATTGTTTTCTGAATCAAACAGATAATTAAAACATTCACTGATAGATGTAACAGCATTACAGGGTGGAATTTCTGCATTAAATAATGAATCAACACGAAAATCAGCTTCTGGAATTCTTTGACGAGCGATATTAATCAATGCTTCAGAAATATCAATCCCAATCGTTTGATAACCAGATTTAAGTAATTCTTGTATCCATAATCCGCTTCCGCAGCCTAAATCTATGACTAAACCTGTGTTGATAATGTTTTGATTTAAAATTTCTAAAATACCAGGTGCTGATTTGAGACAATAATCGCTAAAACCTACATCGTGAATATATGCTAAGTCTTGTTTGTAATACTCTTTCATATTATGCCTTATAGCTTCATAAATTACATCACTTTCAACATGTTTATTAAGTATACAAAAAAGCCGTAACACACCATCAAATATCTGGTTTTGTTCCGGCTTTTTTTATTGGTAATTTGTCTATTCGTAACTTTTTCGGTAGATAGGAAAGCTGCTGTTTAACCCATGCATGGAGTTAGCTATGAATTTAGAGAGAGTATATTTTCTGTATTAAGTCTTTACGACATCAATTACGGATTTTTAAACCAGGTATAAACGTGGTCGTTAGAACCTGCTATACCCATACCTACAATGTCATTTACTTTGGTTCCAATAGGCAAAGTATATCTATAAGGTGCTCTATGCTTATCCAAATTGCTGCTACTACCCGAAGAAACCTTTCCGTCTTTGTACCAAGCATAAACATGGTCATTAGAACCCGCGATTCCCATCCCTACAATATCAGAGAATGATTTTCCAGGCGGTAAAGTGTAGTTATAAGGCGTTCTATACTTATCTAAGTCTCTGCTAGTTCCTGAAGAAACTGTTCCGTCTTTATACCATACATAAACATGGTCGTTAGAGCCTGCAATACCCATACCTACAATGTCCGAGGGTGTCTTTCCTGTAGGTAAACTATAGCGATAGCGTTTTCTATACTTGTCTAAGTCATTGCTACGTCCTGAACTTACCGTTCCATCTTTGTACCATACATAAACATGGTCGTTGGAACCTGCAATACCCATACCTACAATGTCTGAGGCTGTTTTTCCCGCAGTAATACTATAGTTATACAGCGCTCTGTATTTATCTAAGTCATTGCTGCGTCCGGAACTAACAGAATTAGCTTGGACTGCAGCCATACCAGCGGAACCAAAAACTGTTGCCAAAAGTGCTGAAATTAGAAGTCTTTTCATGATAATTAAGCATCTATTTTTTACATCAAGCTGTATGTAAATCAAAATTTATCCAACAGCTTTATATTAGTTATTTTGTTGTAGATTAGATAATGTATCCATAGGATAAAATCAGGTATCAAAAAAAATATTTATAGGATAAAATCAGGTACTTTAAAGCAATAAAAAACGTAAGACAAATATATCTCACTGTTATAAAAAATTTCACGAAGGAAGAGGGAAGAAGGAAGAAGGAAGAAGCAAACCAACTTCGGTCCTAACTTCTTCCTTCTTTTATAAGTTTATTTTCTATTTCATCTGAAAGTTCTCTAATAGTTCTATATTTTCAGAATTAAGAATAACTTGTTCTGTTAAGTACTTAGGCAAAATTAATTGTGTATTTGTCCGAAGCGAGTAGAGCGTTAGCGTTCACCTAGTACAAGTCGGCGTAAATAAGGTAACCATTAAAAATGGCTGAAAAGCCTAGAAAATCTAACTTCTTACTTCTTACTTCTTACTTCTTACGAACGCAAGCGGTACTAGTTTCTCA
>JBCCDM010000551.1:0-3202 GCA_039030795.1 Cyanobacteria bacterium P01_A01_bin.84 | reverse complement strand
TTTACTTTTAGGTCTGAAGAACTCAATAAAGGATACGAATACGGAGAAGATATAAACCTACTTCACTCTCTTCATCAAAATTCTCAAGAAGCGGTTAAATGTATAGACAGGTGGAATAAGTTCAGACTAGACAGGTATACTGAAAGTGGAAAGTTTCCAGATAGGGTAGAAAAAGTTAGGAAACGTCTATCTAAACCTGCTCAAGTACATTACGACATAGAGCCTCCCCAAAAAGGAATAAAAGGCACTCCTATACAAATCTAAAGGATGGATATTAAAGAACTAGGGTTAGCTGATTTGATTCGGCTAACCCAAACCTTTTATGGTTCAGGGCAGTATAAACAAAAAGAGGTAGATTCAGAGATGGAAAAACGTTTTAAGGAACTTCAAACTACTTCTATTGAAACTATAAAAAAGTTTCATTCCTTCTTTTATGTTAACTTCTATGATGTAAATACTCAACAAAGACACAAACTAAAGATACCCGTTAGTGAATCTCAAAATTTCTTTAGGTACTTAAGAGATTATGAGTTTTTTCTAAGCACAGATACTAAAGATGGAAATAAAAACTACAATTCTTGGATGTCAGCTTGGAAAATGTTGAATAGATACAGAGAACAATTTGAAATAAAAAAATGAGCCAAAAAGAGACTGAAATTCTTAATGAAAAGGGACAAAGAACTGGAAGAAGAGTAGACGGTAAGTTTAAGACTGAAGATGGAGGATGTAGAGTAGAAATGAGCTACTACAAATCTGATGCATTAAAGCTGTTTTCCAGAACTAGAGGATATGAAGAGTATTTAAGGAGATTCAAATATTTAAAGTCTCAACAAGCAATAAACAAAGCTAGACAAAATAAGGTAGAGAGTTGGAAAGTTCCTGCTAACCAAACACTCACAATAAAGAATGAAACGTTTTCCACAGAAGAGATGCAAGAGTCTCTTAATGCTTATAAAAGTGAAGAGTCTGCAAGAGAACTTACTAAATTAGTATCTAAAGTCTTTTCAGATACTTCTAAAGGAAAAAACTCTCCTGCTTATACTGGTGAACTAGGGTTTAGTCCTCCTGTAGAAGGCGTAAACTCCAAAGAAGAACCTTTAGTAGTATATGGGATAAGACTTTATGTAGAGAATCTACAAACTAACAAAGTATATACAAAAATGCCTAAAAAGTTGGTAAAAAAGATTCATAGAGTCTCTTACAAGGCTCATATCATAGAGGGTGATTTTATAGAGAGAGAAGTTTCTTTTAGAAATCTTCCGTTAGATGTGCTAGAGAAAATGAAAGAATTTTTTAAATAAGATTGCATTTTTTCAATTAATTTTATAGCTTTGTTTATATGAAAGAATCAATAGCGGAAAAAGCCAATGACGCATTACGTCTTACAAACCTTCATGTAGAACTAGGGGAGAAGGGTTTCAATATAGTAAAGAAATCAGACCCTTCATACATCTATACTAACTGTAGATATCCTAGCTCTGCTGCTGAGATAGTTTTAACAGCTTGCAAAATTCACCTAACAATTGGGTGGGAAGATTGCATTGAGTTTTCTAAGACAGGTAAAACTCTTTCAGGGGCTATCTATGCAAATAAAGTTTAATTAAAAATTTGTAATTGTCCTGTTTTTTTCTCATATTTGAGTATACAATAATTACTCAAAATGAAAAGAAGACAGGACAAGTTTTATACTAGACATCAAATCCTTGCTGCGGAAGTAAGAAATGAAACCCATCCTATTCCTATTCAGCCTACCAATCTAAAACGTGTCTACATTCGATGGAGAGAGCGTTTGATTAGTGAGTTTGGTTTTAAAAGAGGTAGAAGCATTATTAAGTGTGATGTGAGTTCGTTTAACCTATGGAATGATTCTAACACTGAACAATTAAGGTTTATAGAGATAGTTAAGACTATCAAAGGTGGAGAGTATACTAACATCATAGTTGGAGGAGAATATAAAGTAGGAAGGCCTATATCTCAGATTAGAATCTCCATAGAATGGAGAGAAGCATTAACAAAAGCAGGTAAAAAATTCTTTACTCAAATGGATTTTCAAGAACAAAGACAATTAATAAGTTAAACTATGAAACCTAATATAACATTACACGAAACTTTAGAATTTGTAAATCATTACCATAAAGATGATTTATATGGAAGATACCCTTATGTGTATCACCTATTTGATGTAGCAAACACGCTAAGGAAAGCATGTTTGACAGCTAAAGTAGACGAAGAACATACAGAATTTTTATATAAGGCAGCACTTCTGCATGATATCATAGAAGACCATCCTGAAATCTGTAAAGAATACCCTTCTATGAATCAAGTTGAAGTTTGTAAGCACATCTTCGGGGAAAAGTTGGGTGAGGTTGTTTGGAGACTTACGGATGAAGATGCTCCTACAAGAAAAGAAAGAAAGTCTCTTACACTGGCGAAAACTTTTTCCTGTCCTAACGCTTCAGTTGTTAAAATGGCTGATAGAATTTGTAACATTACTCAAGGCATTGCAGAAGGAAACCTTAATAAGGGGAGAATGTATTTTAGAGAGCATATTGATTTTCTAAACTTTTATGACAACTCAAATGTAACTGCTGATTTATTCTACATTCTTAGGGGTAAATATTTGAATTTACACCACATTTTGAAGAAGAATTTTGGAGAGTAAATAAATTATGTAAAATTTTTAATTAAAAATTTGGTATTCTCATAGATAGTGTTCATATTTGTTTATGCTTAAAACAAAAACAAATATGAACACTATCAAAGAACTCACATCTAAGGCTCTACTATATGTATGTTCTCTAGCATCGCTAACGCTAGGTATATTTTATGTATACACTTTACTAGAAAATTCAGACCTACCGAAATTTGCAGTAGTGGGTTTAATTATTGTAGCTTCAATTTTTCTAACTGGCCTAGAGCATTGGAAGATAGACTTCCTTACTACTTTAAAGAGTTTAAAGCTTAACGCAGATAATCTAGGCAGAATAATCTTCATTTGCGTATCTCTTCTAGTAATGTTTTTCATTAGTGTAGGAATAACAGGGCTAGGAGGAGTGGCTTTTAATGAGAGGATTATCAAGCATAATGCTACAATAGAAACCATCCCCACAACCCAATTCACGTATTACAATGAAGACCTACTCACTTCTTTAGGAGAAGCTAAAACAGCTATTCTAGAGTCTCCTGTAGATAAGTACGAAAC
>JBCCDM010000550.1:0-3205 GCA_039030795.1 Cyanobacteria bacterium P01_A01_bin.84 | reverse complement strand
TTACTACTAATACATCCGTCGCACTATATACATTTGTTAGTCTAATTTCTTATGAAATATAAATATAAATTAAACCGACTGCTTAGCAAAAAGCTAATATCAAATTTTGAGATATTGAGGTTAGGTTTGACGAATCAAGTAAAAACAAAGATAAATAGAGGGTTCAAGAATAGCTCCAATTTACAAAAACCCTCTTCAAACATATTTTTTAGTAAAGCATTTGAAATAGGAACAGATGCCGAAAACCTAGAGAATATCAAAATAGATGTATTGCAAGAAACTATTCTAACTCTCAAAAATGCTGCATTAAGTATAAAAACATTGGAAAGCAGCGTTACATCCTCTGAAAAAGAAGAATCTTTTGCTCAAGCAACTTTTTACTTGCATAAAGCTAAAAATGATTTACTTGACATGGGTATATATAGTGCCCAAAATAGTATCAAGCAAATTATTGAAGGTATTAATACTGTTGATATTATTTATGAGCAACAACACGTTAACTCATACTCAAATTACTTAGAAGAAATTAATCAGATATTATTTAATATCGATAGCTCCATAGCTAACTTCCATCAAGCTATAGTGACGAATATTAGTTATGACGAATTTTTATCAAAATTATCGAATTTTAGTGCCAAGGAAGTTTCATTTTAGTATTCTTATTGACTAATTGCGATCGCGCTCCATTAGTATCAATATATAGCTAGGGATTTATTACTTCATTGACATCC
Source organism: Cyanobacteria bacterium P01_A01_bin.84 (assembly GCA_039030795.1). Lineage (GTDB taxonomy): Bacteria > Cyanobacteriota > Cyanobacteriia > Cyanobacteriales > Nostocaceae > JBCCDM01. The sequence continues at coordinate 2,474 of JBCCDM010000550.1, read as the reverse complement.
TCGCTGCGCTAGAAGGACAGTGATTCCCATCTACTCAAATAATATCAAGTCTGGATAATCAGTTAAGATATGTCCGAAGCGTATGGAACAGAGTGGAACGACGCGATCGCAAGGTCTGGGGGGATTTACTTCACTCCGCTATCGCTACGTGTACGTCATGGGCAAGCTCCGCTAACGTAATGACAAGTGCTCAACCGGAAATGATATAACGACTCAAGTTGTATGAATAATGTATGGGGTCAATTAATTTTGAGGTGTGGTAGTAAAAACTTAATACATTGTAAAGATGTTTTGCTAGAACGTCTCTACTAAATATATTTTTATTCTTAAGCTACAATCCGCTGGTTCTGATAACAAATAGGGGTAGACTTGAAATCTACCCCATTTTTGTCTAATATTTTTCTGCCAACTGCTTCTGCTATAGGTTTGAGAGCATTTACTAATTCTTTCATTTGTGGAAGGGATAAGGCTTGACGAGCATCAGAAATAGATTTTTCTGGTTCTGGATGACATTCAATAATCAATCCATCAGCACCACAAGCTACAGCTGCTTTTGCTACTGGAGCGACTAATTCCCACTTACCTACAGCATGAGAAGGATCTACAATTACTGGTAAGTGAGTAATTTGTTTAAGTGCGGCTACAGCAGCTAAATCTAGAACATTGCGAGTATAACTGTCAAAACTACGAATACCCCGTTCGCATAAAATCACGTTGGGATTACCATGACTAAGGATATATTCTGCTGCCATCACAAATTCTTCTATCGTTGAGGCTAAACCGCGTTTGAGTAGTATAGGTTTATTAGCTTTTCCTAATGCTTTGAGTAAATCAAAGTTTTGCATATTTCGACTACCCACTTGCAACATATCAACATGGTTAGATAGAACTTCTATTTGGTCAATAGCCATTACTTCTGTAACAACAGGAATGTTATGTTGCAACCTCAATTGTGAAAAAATTTCTAGTCCAGGTTCTCCGATTCCCTGAAAAGCGTAGGGAGAAGTACGAGGTTTATAAATACCACCTCGCAATCCATGAATGAATTCTTCAGATAGTTCTTCAGCTATCATATTCATTTGTTCATAATTCTCTACAGCACAGGGTCCTCCTATAATTGGCAGTTCTTTACCACCGAAAATAACCTGTTGATTGATTCGGACTTTGGTTTGTGTTTGGGGACAAGATTTACTTGCTAATTTAGCGTTTTTCATTTTCTAATTCTCCAGATATGTTGAGTGGTTTGTTTTGATAAGCAATAAAAAAACCCGGAACTTTATAGGTTCCGGGTAAAGGTTGTTAATCAACACGACACTATCTACCCAGAACTAGTTCGGAGCCAAAAGTAAAAACCGTAAAATAGTTGGGATAAGTAGGTCATGGGAATCAAGAATTACTCAAAAATAAATTGAACTTAAAAACAAGAATACAGATTTTCTTCCTGCAATTTCGTAAAAATTTGATTTTTACTGGTGAATAATCAACTAATAAAAGAGAAACAAGTTGATTTGCAGGCTGATTTCAATATGTAAAAACATAATGATTGCTAAGAATTACTTTAGCAATACGCAAGCTGATATAAATCGAACATAGCAGAGGCTAATAGTAGCGTCAAGACCCCGAATAGATCTTTTAATTATTTCCACGCAACAAGAATTTGTCCGAAGCGACGGTCACTACGTGTGGGATTCCCATGAGTCCTATCGGACACGCGGAAGCGTTTGCTTCTGCATAACGTTAAACACGCATAATGCCGAAGCATTAACGTCTTGGACGGGATTACGTTACTTTTGGGTAAGTTATGATTGCATTAAGCTAGAGTTTCTTATTACTAAGCATCTCGAACAACTAAACCTTTGCCATCAAACATCTAAGTCTTGCTAGATACGAATAAAATAAATGATGTAACAAAATATGAAGGAATAAAAATAGGTAAAGATTATGACCAAAAAATAAAATGGATACAAGCCCCCGGATTTATCCGTGGAAAAAAGAAAAAATATTTTCCTTATTTCAAGCCCCTGGATTTATCGATGGGGTAATAATTTTGAATGCCGGAATTTTGAATTCCTCCGAAGGAGACTGACATGGCTCGGAGAGCTTAAATAAGAATAGGACTTACGCAAAAGTAACAAGAAATAAGGCTTTATAATTACTAATCTTTCCTACGGAATGCTTTCAGGGATGACAACCCTTTAAAAAAACCCTACGGTCGCTCCGGACATAAACACGTAGTCTGTGGGTAAGTCCTGAAGAATTTATTGTGGGGCAGAATTATAAACTCTTTGGAAATCCTTGCTCGTTTATTTGATGGGAAAATATGCAGGGATATTATAGTTTCACAAAGCATATACAAGCTGGTCCCCGACTCGCTCCTCGACAACCGCGCCCTCCGCGATCTCGCCGCCGACCTCTGCAAAGACGTGCGCTTGGACGTTACTACCGTCCTCGCCATCGCCTTCGCCGACCGCTCT
>JBCCDM010000549.1:0-3215 GCA_039030795.1 Cyanobacteria bacterium P01_A01_bin.84 | reverse complement strand
TATTGCTAATACGATAAAAAAGATAGAGTTTTATTCGTGATTCATAGGTGAGTAATGTTAATTAGATATCTTATATTTTATTACATACTGAAGTAATAGTATGCTCTTAGCAATAAAATATTTGATAACTAGATTAAGAATGATTCGATAATGTTTATCAAATGTAAGCGACATCTGTTTTTTTTAGCTGCCATCCTAACAATTGTTCTTTCCTTCTCTAAAGTTAGTGTAGCAGCACCTGTTGAAGTTAATAGCAGATTGTTCGCGGTCAATACCCAAGCATATAATAGGGTCAGTAGACTTAACTCATATTTTGCAACAGAACTAACTCCTCAAATTAGTCAACAATTACAGGGAATTCGCCATAGAAGAAGCAGAGAGATTAAAGCTGTATTGACTTCATCTCAACTTCTCGAGTTAGAACATAGCTTGCGTTATGGGGATACTTTGAATCAAGCAATAAATAAATTGGATTTGCAGCCTACTCAACTTGAGTTGATACAAGCAATAGTACAACTTGCTGACTTAAAAATGAAAGCTGTCTTATCTAAATATTCAGTATTGACCCAGTAAAATATAACATTGACGAATATAAATTCTACTAGGAGATGGTAAGTGTTTGTAAGCTACCTAAATTAAACCGCAAAACCAGCAAGCAAGAATATGGTTCTCTTTAAAGATAATTGTCGGTGATTGAAAAAAATGAATGTACAATTTTCCAGAGCCTATAATTAATCTTTGCTCTGGAACAATTTTTTATTATGTCGGAAGAAGATATTCGTGCTACGCGGTTAGAGAAAGTAGAACAACTACGTCAACAAGGAACAAACCCTTATGCTTATCGTTGGGAAGTAACTGATAAAGCAGAACAGTTACAAGAAAAATTTGCCTCCTTAGCTAACGGTGAAGAAGTTGATTTAGAAGTTGCGATCGCCGGAAGAATAATGGCACGTCGCGTCTTTGGTAAACTAGCATTCTTCACTTTGCAAGATGAGACCGGTAGTATTCAACTTTATTTAGATAAAAAACGTATCGCCGAAAGTATGGCACAGATTGATGCCAATGCTTTTAATAATCTCAAAAACCTTAGTGATGTGGGTGACATCATGGGGGTGAAAGGAACTATAAAAAGGACTGAAAAGGGTGAATTATCAGTTTACGTCCAGGAATATTCTATTCTTACTAAGTCTTTATTACCTTTACCCGATAAGTGGCACGGATTAACGGATATTGCAAAACGCTACCGTCAGCGCTATATAGATTTGATAGTTAATCCGGAAGTGAGGCAAACTTTTCGTCGTCGTGCTCTGATTACTGCTGGTATTCGTCGTTATTTAGATGAACGTGGATTTATTGAGATTGAAACACCTGTTTTACAAGGGGAAGCAGGAGGAGCAGAGGCACGTCCCTTCGTTACTTACCACAACACTTTAGAGATGGATCTCTACCTGCGAATTGCTACGGAATTACACCTGAAGCGACTGATTGTAGGTGGATTTGAAAAGGTGTTTGAGTTGGGACGAATTTTTCGTAATGAAGGTATTTCTACCCGTCATAACCCAGAGTTTACCAGTATAGAAGTTTATCAGGCTTATGTAGACTATAACGATATGATGGAGTTGACAGAGGGAATTATTACCACTGTTGCTCAGGAAGTTATTGGCACCTTGAAAATTAATTATCAGGAAACTGAGGTTGATTTAACACCTCCTTGGCGAAGAGTAACTATGCACGATCTAGTCAAAGAATATACTGATTTAGATTTCCATACTTTTACAAATCTTGATGAAGCCAAAATAACTTGTAGAAATGCTGGTATTAAAGAAGTTGACAAATTTTCTTCCATCGGCAAATTATTAAACGAAGCTTTTGAGCAAAAAGTAGAAGAAAAATTAATTCAGCCCACTTTTGTTATTGATTACCCTGTAGAAATTTCACCATTATCTAAACCTCATCGTTCTAAACCCGGATTAGTTGAACGATTTGAATTGTTTATGGTAGGACGGGAAACCGCTAATAGTTTTTCAGAATTAACAGATCCTATAGAACAAAGACAGCGTTTAGAAGAACAAGCTGCGAAGAAAGCTGCTGGGGATTTAGAAGCACAAGGAGTAGACGAGGATTTCTTAAGTGCCTTAGAATATGGAATGCCGCCTACAGGCGGATTAGGAATTGGAATTGACAGATTAGTCATGTTACTAACCAACTCCCCTAGTATCCGCGATGTTATTGCTTTCCCCTTACTCAAACCAGAAAAATCCGATTCGGAACCCTCATAAGGATAAAATATTTAGTGCGTTATGTTCTTGCCTAACGCACTATTTGTTAAAGTTTGAGGTAGGGTAGCTTTTGCAAGCAAAAGAGATTAAGAATAAACTAAGATTACTTATCAAGGAAGCATCTACAGTAGACTCAAGTTTAGCAGCGAGATTAGATGAGATAGACCGTTGGGTAAAAGATATTAAGCCTGGCTCCTTAACAGCAAAAAAATTTGTGATTTTGTTTCTACAACAAATAGTCAAAGATGCTCAGATTTATCTTGACATCAAAACTTTAGGCTCCCAGACGGAGCAAGAGGTTTACTATGAGCGTATGACACCAACTGAAAAGTATTGGTATAGTACTTTATTTCCTACATGGTTAAATCAGAACGACCCCAAATTTTATATTTGGAGACAAAAATTGATGGCAGAAGAATGGGATGAAGAAAATATACAAATAATTCAGTCTATTAGTAATAATATAAAAGAACGTGGTGGAACTTTTTTATGGCGTTATGTTGCAGACCTTTCTATGGCGACTGATATAATAGTGAGTAGTAGGCAAGGAAAATCACTTTGTATTCAAATAACTAGCCTTCGTAAAGAATTATCTCAAGAAAAATCTGATAACTGGAAAAATAGTCTCATCGCTTGGGGAATAGAAAGAGGATTATTTTTGAATTACAATCCTGGTAAATATAATTTTGTGAATCAGATTGCTAATATCACGCTATATAACAGCGATAATCTTAGAACGGGTGTTTACCTAGAGTTTAGTATGTAGCAGCTGCAAATGCTGAATTCTCTAATTTCTTAGTCTAAACATAATCTGAGCATAATCTGAACATAATCTGAACATATTCAGAATATATTCTTAAATAGTTTTAAATATTCTTAAATAGTAATTTTTTTAAAATTGAGTCATCATGATTCAAAAAAGAACAAATAATTCTC
>JBCCDM010000548.1:0-3222 GCA_039030795.1 Cyanobacteria bacterium P01_A01_bin.84 | reverse complement strand
TTTCCTATAAACCTTTACCTAACTATCATATGTTCTCCAGTTAACCAAGAGCGGCTGAACCTAAACAGCATTGTATTTGGCGATATTGAGAAAAAATTATATAAGCTAATTAATCAATAGGATAAATTGCCCAGCAAATCGTATTTCGACTTATACTGCGAACGGATAGAACTAAGCTTAAGACTTATTTTTCATATATCTGAGATGTATAGATTGGCTTGTACTATTTTAACTCTAACTATTAGGAGTAAAAAATTACGGGTTTATTCAAAGAGTGTGTGTATTTCTTGATCAGATTAAGGAATCAAATATTGTATTTTTCTGTAGCAAAAGACAACTTTGCATGAGTAGTTTATAAATGTTGGCTGCATCCAATCAATTATTGTGGTCCATGATTGGCTTATTACTAACTATGGGCGGAACATTCTTAGAAGCCTATTTCACTACCTTACCCTTTAGTTGGAGTAAACACGGAATTCAGACCTTTTCTGTTGGTGTAACTTATCAAGTTGGTGCGGTATTGCTAGTAGGTTGTTTAGGTGGTAAAAATGCTGGGGTTCTCTCCCAAATTGCATATTTGGTCATGGGTTTAACTCTACTACCCGTATTTGCTGAAGGTGGTGGACCTGGTTACGTCAAACTCGTACATTTCGGCTATTTGCTTGGTTTTATTCCAGGAGCATGGATTTGTGGGTTTTTAGCTTTTAAAGCTAGACCAAAATTAGAAACTTTGGCATTTAGTTGTATTTGTGGTTTGTTGGCAGTTCACACTTGTGGTATTGCTTATTTGATTGTGAGTTATTTTTTCAGTTGGAAAATTACTGAAACATTAACTTTGATTGAGGCGATTCAAAGATACTCTTTGTTTGCCCTTCCTGGGCAATTGGTTATTGTTTGTGCTGTTACCGTAATTGCATATGTACTAAGACATTTAATGTTTTATTAATGAAAGGGAATATTTTTGGAATTCATGTAATTGTAAGTTAACTGTAATTTAACTGCTTGAGTGGGTTATGCAGACAGCTAATAGCTGTCTACAAAAATTCTAAATTCAAATATTAATCCTTCCTATATTTTTTATTACCTATTTCCTGTATGAGCTTTAAAAATCGTTTATTTTGGATAGTAGCAGCGATCGCGCTAATTTTCGATCAACTGACTAAGAGATGGGTAATTAATGTTTTAGATTATTGGGTGATGCGAACTGAAAAGGGTGCTCCAACTCAGCCCTTAATACCAGGTGTTTTTCATTTTACATATGTTCAGAACCCAGGGGCTGCTTGGGGTATTTTTAGTGGAGAAGGGTGGCTGCGTTGGCTTTCTTTATTAGTAAGCTTAGCGTTAATTGTACTAGCTTTATTTGGTCCAGCGTTAAATCTTTGGGAAAAGCTAGGCTTTGGTTTCATATTAGGTGGGGCGGTTGGTAATGGAATAGATCGCTTTATGCTGGGTTATGTAATTGATTTTTTACATTTTAAGTTAATTGATTTTCCAGTCTTTAATGTTGCTGATATCTCTATCAATATGGGTTTAGTTTGTCTGATAATTGGTTATTGGCGTAGTAAACCAAGCTCGCAAAGACGATGAGTGTTTTTTTACTATATATTCTTAAATTATATCCCTCAGTAGGGATTTAGCTTTTTCTAAACGCCTACTGAGGAGTATTAGTATAATTATTAACTAAGGCTATTTACAATATATATTCGTAAATTTAGATAGGGTCTAATGGTATAGAAGCATTGATTTTCCGTAGATTTTACCCTTGCCAAACTTATGACTTCAGGTACTAGTCTAAATTCCAGTGTATTGAGAAAAGGGAGCATCCTAATTGTGCAAAAAAAAAGCCCTCAGCTTAGAAGCCTGGGGCTACAATAATTGTTACCCACGAAGGTAGCCTCTGTTTCTATAACGGTACCCTTCGAGGTGTATTGGGTTAAAATGCTTATTCTTTCTTGGGATGCTCCCTAAGAAAATAAAAGAACCAGAGTTTTTTTATTTTCTCAAGTATCAAAATTACTTGTTAACTATGATTCAGAAGGGGACTCTGTAGGAGAGTCTTTCTTAGGAGTTTCCATTTCTTCGGGACTAATATTACCAGGAACTTCGTCCTTGGGAGTCTCTATATTACCAGGATTTGTTGTGTCTGAATCTTCAGTAGTAGGAGTTTCTATATTATTTGGTTCAGTGGTATCGGGAACTTTATTTTCAGGAATCTCGATATTACCAGGGTTTGTTGTATCTGAATCTTCAGTAGTAGGAGTTTCTGTATTACTTGGTTCAGTAGTATCGGGAACTTTATTTTCAGGAATCTCGATATTACCAGGGTTTGTTGTATCTGAATCTTCAGTAGTAGGAGTTTCTGTATTACTTGGGTTAGTAGTATCAGAGTCTTCGTTTCTGGGAGTCTCTATATTGCCAGGATTTGTTGTATCTGAATCTTCAGTAGTAGGAGTTTCTGTGTTGCTAGGAGTATCAGTTCCTGGGGTTGTAGAATTTGGATCGTTATTACTGTCTGGATTAACTTGCTCAGGAGTAATTGTTGGAGCCGGGGTAATTTGAGTTGGTTCGTTAGATTCAGGGGTGTTAGAATCTGGTACCGGGGTAATTTGAGTTGGATTATTAGGATCCGGAGTATTAGTACCTGGTAATGGAGTAATTTGAGTTGGGTCGTTGGAATCGGGAACCGGATTAGGTAAAGTGTTGGTTTCAGGATTTACGTTATTCTCAGAAGGCTTAACTTCTGTATCAGAAGGGTTGACTTCTGTCTGAGTATCTGTATTCTCATCAGAGTTAGAATCTGGAGATTCAGTCTTACCTTCACAACGAGAGTTCAAAGGAAAGCGTTTACACAGGATTTCCATTACGTCTGGTCTTAATGGCTTTTCTTTTTCCTGTTCCTGAGCAAGAGCGACGTTGTTAGCTAATAACAAGGTCAAGATTGTTCCAGCTAGGGTTAATAATTTTCCTTTCATAACTTACTCACACCTCAAGTTAATACTTCAGCCCATTAAATCAAACAACAGCGTTTATAAAATCTTCCTAAATGGAGATGTATATTTCGCCCACAAAGTATGTAGTGGTAAAAATTTGTAAAAAAATTATCACATTTTTAATTTTTGTCAGTTAACTCATACATTAAATTGTTTTTTTGAGTTTTATGTAAAATATTTAAAACCTACAGGTAAAGGATCATATAAGCTATTAAAAAAAATCTTCCTCAAG
>JBCCDM010000547.1:0-3259 GCA_039030795.1 Cyanobacteria bacterium P01_A01_bin.84 | reverse complement strand
GCATGGCGTAACTTACGTACAGCGATCGCGCCAGAAGAAAAGCACATAATAATAGTTATAAAAAATACCTGAATTGCACGAGAACCACTCATGAAAACCGGTAATAAAGTAGCTGCTCTTGCTTGTTGATATAAAAATAATGTCACCATTATCCCAGGTAAATAACCTAGTACAGCTAAAATTAACGCCTCCTGTAAAATTACTTGTAATAAATATTTTTGTGTATAACCAATAGCTTTAAGAGTTGCATATTCAGATAAATGTTCTGCAACTTCTGTATAAAGAATTTGATAAACAATTACAATTCCTACAATGAAACCCATAATTGTTCCTAGAGAAAAGATAAAGCCAATAGCTGTATTAGTAGCCCAATAATTTCGCTCATTTTCTATAAATTCTTCCTTGGTTAATACTCGAATATCTTCACCAACATAAGTTCTTAATTTCTTTGCTACTAAGTCAGCATTATTTCCAGGTTTGAGTTTAATTAAACCTATTTCTATTAGTCCCTGTCTACGAGAACTGAATATTCTTAAAAAATTAAGATCGCTAGTAATTAAATTACCATCAGCTCCGAAGGACGCACCTAAAGTAAATAAACCCGTAACCCTAACTAATCTCCTTCTAACTTCAGCTCTGACAATATCTCCTCTTTCAAAATCTTGAGCAATCGGTCCATATTCCTGTCGAGAAGTACGGTCAAATAAAACAACATCAGGTAACTTCAATTTTGCAGAATTTGCATTCACTCCTTGTAAATTTAAAATATTTCCTTCTGGATTAAATCCAATCACTAAAATACTTCTTTGACGACCCGTATGAGGATTTTTCCAATTGGTATAACCCAAATATATCGGGTGTACAGAATCTACCTCTGGTAAATCTAAGGTTTGATACAAGCGTCGTTGAGAAAAACTTTCCATAGCCAGCAAAGCATTTGACTGACTGCTAACTAAGACAATATCACCCTGCAAACTCTGGTGAAAACGAACATTACTAAAATACAGAGAATCCCGAAAACCCAACTGCATAAATATCAGAATATTAGCAAAAGCTATACCAGCCAATGCTACTAGTAGACGAGTTCTTTCACGTTTTAACTGTAGCCAAGCTAGAGGTATTTTTCCAAGCATTCTCAACTACCCAATACCTAATATGATGTTCTGTTCCATAGATGTCCCATAAATTAATTCGATCCGAATCTCTCCGAATATTTCGGTAAAAATAACTATTCACCAGTTACCCATCACCAATCACCTGACTAAATATCAATCTCCGCTATCACTTTGGCATTAGTTAGTCCTGAAACCTTCTCACTATCTTTAGGAGAAAGAGCAATTTTTACAGATACGACCCTCGCATCAACATCTGCTGCTGGGTCTGTATTTAGTACATCTTTCTTGCCAACTTTTCTACCAATTTCAGTTACAGTACCCTGTAGCTGACCGCGAAAGGTACCGTTATCGCTAGTAATAGTTGCTTTTTGACCTAGACGTACTCTGTTAATACTATCCTCAGGTACCTCGGCTACTACTATCATCTTGTCTGTTCTACCTATTTCGGCAATACTACCAGTACCGATACTCTCTCCAGCCATAGTACTTATCTGTAAGATTTCTCCATCAATAGGTGCTTTGATAAAACTAAGTCTTAATGATGCTTCTGCTCTTTTCACAGCAGCGATCGCATTATTGACTTGAGCTTGTGCGACTTGTACATCCTTAGGATTAACGTCTCGAAGTCTATTTAGCTTGGCTTGTTCCTCGTTGATTTGACTTTGCAAACTACTTACCACTTTTGTTCGATTCGCTTTAGCTTCAGCCAGCTGTTGCTGTAGGCTCGTCACAGTTTGAATTTGATTCGCTCTAGCTTCGGCTAACTGCTGTCTTAGGGTAGCTATAGCTTGAGAACGGTTAGCTCTAATTTCTCGTAATTGTTGGGTAGTAACTTGAGCATTTAGCCTTCTTTTTTCAAACTCCTGTTTGGAAATAGCTCCTTCTTCAAACAAAAATTTATACCGTTCAACTTCTGCTTGGGCATTATTTTGTTCGGCTCTAACCCTTGCCACTGTAGCATTTAAGGCACTAACTTGTCCCTGCAATTCAGCGACCAATCGAGCAACATTGGCTCGTCTAACAGCTATTTCTCCTTGTAATTGAGCCTCTATTCGATTGACAGTTGCTTGTTGAGCTACTCTTTCGGATCTCAGTTGTGATACCAAACGATTAATTACGGCTTGTTGCGCTTCTAAGTCTCGTGGTGATGCAGCCCTAACACTAGCCAAATTAGCGCGGGACTGTTGCAGTTTCGCTTTTGATTCTTCTAATACTGCTTGTTGAGTAGGTAAAGTATCTAAAACAGCAATTGTTTCGCCTTTTTTTACCCTTTGTCCCTCTTTGACAGTAACTCTTTCCACGCGAGACACACCTTCTAAACCTGATGAAGGAGCAGACAATTTAATAACTTCTCCCAAAGGTTCTAAACGTCCTAACGCATTGATACTAACCTGGGCTGGAGCGCTTGACGGTAAAGGATTAGAGACTCTACGTAATTGCTCTATTTTGGCTGTAGCTATTAACCCTGCCGCAATAGCGATTGGTAGAGCCAAAAGAATACCCCACCACAATCTTGATTTGGTTAAAGACTGTTCGCTCTGTGTCGGACTTTCACTCAACCTGGACATAATTTACCCTGCTATAGATTTAAATTGTGTCGATGGAACTAAAACAAGTTAAAGCTTACAAATTATTTACAGACTACTGACAGATTACTTACAAAAACTAAATTATTAGTAATCAGTATCTATTGACCAATAATGAGTTTATACGAGTATCAAAAAATTATTGTTTCAAATAAAAGTATCTATAAAAATAATTTGTATCATCATTTTTTGAACCAACTTTATAGTTATAAGGCTTTAGGTAAAGCCTACATTTACAAGGTATTTTTGGAGATAAACCCCAAATCTTGAAATTCTATACTTTACGCTAGATTTATCTGAAACCTAAATTATTTTTAAACGTAAAATAATAAAATCTTGATTTACTAATCTTAAATTTTATTATTAAATTTTATCTTCCCTCAAAGTTAATGTAGAATCACAAACTACAAAATAAATTTTCTTCTGTTTATTTGTTTTGCAAAATATCTATATCAAGAATATTTTAAATACATGAGTTTGATTATCTTGTAATTAAAAAGATAATTTTTAATTAAGAATAGTATTCATTATTTGGATTTTAGAAATATTCAAAAGTAT
>JBCCDM010000546.1:0-3310 GCA_039030795.1 Cyanobacteria bacterium P01_A01_bin.84 | reverse complement strand
CTCCCCTGTCTCTCTCTCACACACACACTCACATGCACACACATTAGCGCACGCTTTCTCTCCCTTTTTTCCCCCTTGCCTTCTCTCTCTCTCTCTCTCTCTCTCTCTCTCTCTCTCTCTCTCTGTGTCAGTGTGTGCGTCAATGCAAGAGGCCTATGCAGACCACCGATCATTCGGCCAGAGACCCAGGGCACGACTCTCACACAGCGCCTACTCCCCTCATCTGCCAACAAATAGCGTCGAGCTTGCGCTTTCCGCTTTCACTCTACTCCGCTCTTCTCCAATGCAGCGCCGCACGGATGCTTTCTTCTTCTAAGGGCCTCTCCCCCCCTCCTCTGTCCTTGTCAGTCGCGCGCACAGTGGCCATCGCCCTTGCCGTCGCTGTCGCTGTCTTCCTCGCCGCTCGCCCCTCGTGAGGTGTATTGGCGGGCATACACCCCTCCTCATGTGCTGCTGGAGACTAGTACCCCACGAGGGCATCGAGGTTTAGTGCCGCTCAGAAGAGACAAGCAAAGGCGGAAGGCTGGGCTTGAAGCAGAGCCGCTGCCAGCACGGCCTCTTCTCCGCCTCCGCATTCCATACAGGTTCTCAAAAAATACTGATTAGAATGTTTTTATTGAACTCAGTAAATTTGAAGAGCGAAAAATAACGAGTCACTTTAAATACTTATCCTGTATCTATACACGTATGAGTGATTCCAGGAAAAATCATAAATTCATAAAAATGTAGGGAAATATAATTTAAATTGGACAATCTAAAATGATTATTAAAATTTAAAGACTAAGGTTGAATTGGCGAAAATCTTCATCTTGAGCGCTTAATTTAACGAAGGCTAGGTTTAAAGAAGCGAATTTAGTTGTTAAAGCTTCACAAGCAGGACGCTCAGTAGCATAGTGTCCCGCATCAACTAAAATAATTCCAGCATCGCGGCTTTCTTGGAACTGATGAAACTTACAATCAGAAGTTAAATATACCGTCGCACCAGTTTTACTTACCGACTGAATAAATCCAGCCCCCGAACCACCCAAAACAGCAACCTTTTCCACAGACACATTAAAATCCGTAGTAGGGGAAAAAATTAAATTTGGTGGTTTTAATGAAGATTGAATTTTCTTAAGTAATTCCTGTAAGCTCAAGCGAGGTTGAAGAACACCAACACGTCCATATCCCAGACCCGGTTGAGTGTTAATAATAGGAGAAACTTCCTGTAACTTTAAAATTTGAGCCAAAACATCAGCAGTACCATCATTTACCTGGTCAAAATTAGTATGAGCGCTGTATATGCCAATATTATGAATAAATGCTAAACGAGCCATTTCTCCAATAGCGTCACCAGTACGAAGAGACTTAGGAGGATTAAAAATTAAAGGATGATGAGCAAAAATCAAATTAATCCGATGACCGGAATTTTTCAAATTGATAGCTTCTTCCATTACAGCCAAAGTAGGAGTTAGACAAACCAAAACCCCTGCATCTTCATTTAACACCCCCGGTTCCACCTGCCAACCGCAATTATCCCATTTTTCTTGCCATGCAGGATTGGCCCATTCCTCAAACCACGTAATTAAATCGGTAATTTTCATCAGTTAAATTGTCATATTTTGCATCGGTTATTTATTGTATAGGGAGTAGGGAATAGGGAACAGCGGAAAGTGCAGTCTTGGGGTCTCCCCAAGTGCAGCAACGTTGGTTTCCCTCCGTTCACCGGAGGTGCGGCTCAGTTTGGGGGAAGAATATCTTCCCCCCCCAATACTGCTCGGTTAAGACTGAAAGGGTGTTACTGAGATTGCTACTGGGGCTGAGGGGCTGAGGGGCTGAGGAGAACTCTGTGTCTGGGGAGTAGCTCTTTCTCCCCTTCTCCTCGGCTCCCTGTCTCCCGACTCTTACCTTCACGAGTCCCTTTCTTAACCGAGCAGTATTGCTTCCCCCCCAACTTCTCTCCAAGAGCAACTTTTCAAGCTAGGGAATAGGGAATTTTTGCCAGATTCTCGTTTTTTACTCTCAATCCAAAATATAAATAAATAATTATTTAATCTTGGGGATATGGAATAGAAAAGCCTTTTATTTTAATTAGATTTAAAATTCTAAATTCTAAATTCTAAATTCTAAATTCTAAATTCTCTAATTAATCCTTTTATCAATATTTAATTGTTTAGAAGCATCTTCACGAATTTGGTAAAAAGGTTTATCCCATACCCCGACACTATTCCATTCCCATGCTGGAACTGGGATACATTCGCGAGCAGCAAGATAGGTCAGCAGACGACGCTCATCTTCTGGTTCTCGGGAAAAGCAGAAAGGATTGCGATAACGCTTCTCAGATATATGAGGGTATCTAACATCATTTTTCTTGATACGTTGTAAGATTTCTTCACCTTTGCAAAGTAAATTATCCAGAAAATTAGAGCAGAAAGGTTCTGTATTAGCTCTGTAATGGGGCTTTTTCTTTACCCATCTAGCCCAATCAAATCCATACATAAAATCATGGATGTATCGGAAACGGATTTCTGATTCCCGACCAAACATATCCATGAGCAAAACTATTTTGTTACTGAAATCTTCTAAGATATCTACAGGAGAATCGGTTAACAAAGCTTGACTTAGCATGCTACTAACTACAAAATCAAAATCCCAAAATATGTTTTCTGGGAAATTATGTAATAGAGCATTAAGTATTTTTTCTAAATTATCCCGAATAATTATTATCAATTTGGTATCAGATACTTTTTGAATAATCTTTACTTCCAATTCAGTAAAACTAGTAATTACAGATTGATTTGGATTGAGTGATAAAGGTTTTACAACTTGCTGAGCAAGAATTTCATCTAAAACTTGAAAAGAATTACTTGGTGTAAAATTTAGCTTCATAAAAAAATAATAACTCGTTTTGTATAGTTAACATAAAAAACAATTTATATAATTACTTTAATTGAAAAATTAATTATAAATTGAGAACAATAAATAATCTTAATAATTAAGCTAGTTTTGCATTGAATTACACATAAAAAAGGGAACGGGAGACACAATAAAATATAGTATCAATCGATATATTAATGATTAAACTTAGTTTTCCTTGCAAGAAAAGCTTTATCGTATTTTTAGATGCTCCCTATTCTCAATTCATCTTATCCAGAAATATGAACAACCAACTCTCTAGAGTGATTGCGTTGTCGGTGTTCCCAAATATAAATTCCCTGCCAAGTTCCTAAAACAAGATGTCCTCGATTAATCGGAATATGTTCTGAAGTGTGAGTAATCGCAGTACGGATATGTGCTGGCATATCATCAGAACCTTCATCATCATGTATAT
>JBCCDM010000545.1:0-3324 GCA_039030795.1 Cyanobacteria bacterium P01_A01_bin.84 | reverse complement strand
GTTGTGGCGGGGCATGGACAACAACATTCTGACCCAGATCGGTCTTGTGGTTCTTGTCGGTCTAGCGTCCAAAAACGCGATCTTGATCGTGGAATTTGCCAAGCAAGGCGGTGTGGGGATGATTTTCTCCAAGCAGTTTTTTGATTAATTCCAATGCTTGGATATAAAGGGGTTCTGCTTGTTCATATTTTCCTTGACTGTTGTAGAGTGAAGCTAAATTGTTCAAACTCCTTGCTGTGTCGGGATGATTTTCTCCGAGTAGTTGTTTATATAATTCCAAAGCTTGGATATAAAGGGGTTCTGCTTCTTCGTACCTTCCTTGACTGTTGTAGAGTGAAGCTAAATTGTTCAAACTGCTTGCTGTGGAGGGATGATTTTCTCCCAAACGCGATCGCACTGTTGATAGACATTGCTCAAACCAAGGTTGTGCTAATGTATAACTTTGTTGTTCGTAAAATCTCCCTAAACCAAGAAAAGCCCAAATTAAATTTTCACCACTAACTACATCAAGGTGATTTTCTGCAACTTCTGTTAAATGGGGAATCGCATTTTTAACAGAATTACGAAATTCTAAGGTTACTGTATAGGGAATTGTTTTACTAATTTCAATAAAAGTGTCGGTAAATGCTTGTTTTAACTCGTTTACTTGTACTGATACTTCTAATTTAATTTTTAAAAACTCGCGAATCAAAGGATGAATTTTATAGCTAGCTGCTTCTGCTTCTAATCTTTTAATGACATTGCGTCCATGAAGTTGCTTTTTAGCGTTTCTAATATCTTTTTTTTTCCAGCTTAACAAGTTGCTAACAGACTCTACATACTCCCAAGCAATTCCATTGGGATTGAATAAACTTAATAACTCCCCAACTTTCCGAGTCTTATCATCCAGCTTTTCCCAAGTTAAATTAAATGCAGCTTGAACCCCTAACTTGGCTGTCATTTCTGTGTCTTCTAAATCTTCTGAATCGGGATTGATAGCTTCATATTCCAATCGCTCCTCTTTCAACTCATCCAACATTTCAGCGATTGATAAATCCGCATCTTCTACCAAATATCTTCCCACTAATTCCAAACCGAGAGGTAAATAACCCAGCCATTGACATAAATCTTTCGCTATTTCAAATTCCCTTTCTATCCGTTTATCTTCCTCACCTAAAATACCTCTCAACAGCGATAAAGCTTCATCTTCTGAAAGTACATCAAGGGGTACATCAATTAAATTAGTATCTAACCGTCGCTGACGAGTTGTGATTAATAACTTAAAACGTTGATTATCAGTTCTTGGTAATAGTTTTTTGATGTCTTTGTATTCGGTTACATCATCTAATATTACCAACACCAAACCTTCCGATGGCTGCCAATTTCCCCAACACCAAGCTACTTGTTGCTCCAGAGTCAGGGGATTTTCTCGGTTATCCTTTTGTGGAACTTCCAAACCCATCTGCTGCTGGATAAATTGAATAATTTCCGCCGCTAAATTGTTATCTCTAACATTAAACCAACAAATCCCCCCAGCATAATCATTGTAGTATTTTAGTGCGTACTGTATCGCTAACTCAGTTTTACCAACACCACCCATACCCGACACAGCAGAAATGGCGACTCTATTATTGTTGTGCTGATATAACTCCTCGTGAACTTTTTCAAGTTCATCAGTTCGTCCGACAAAGTTCGGATTACCAGCTTTTGGTATATATTTGATGGGTTCAAAAGGTTTTTCTGGTGGGTGGAAATTAAAAGTATTATCTTTAATAGTGGGATTTGAGTCTTTAAAATTTATCCCTTGCCAGTTTTCGTTAGTCATTTTGAATAGATTTTAATGATAAATTAAATTGTTTTATCTACTCATTCACCTGGGATTGCAAATCCCAGTCTCATAGCTAAAGTCCATTAAAATGGACTGAAAATCACTAGTCCTCTTTAGAGGACTTTCGCTATTAGAAAGGGGTTTACAACCCGCAAGTGATTGATATATTGACAAATAACTTACTTTCCAAAGGTAAAAGTGTTACCTGAAACGGTATTTGTTCCACCTTTAATATTTATTCCCTGCCAATTTTCATTCACAATTGTGGGATTTTGAGCTTTGATTTTCTCTGCTAATTGATTAAAATTATTTTCTAATTCTTGATGTTGATTGGCTTTAGTTTCTACTTCTTTACCCAAAACTTCCAAAGCTTGTTGTAACTCTGGTTGATTCAAAGCGGTATCTTTCACCATCTCAACCAATACCGCTTCACCGATATTTTCTCTTTCCCCCGCTGGTAGCGCCAATTTTTCGGCTGTATTTGGGGATGTCTTTTTCAGTTCCTCAAAAGCTGTATCGTAAGCTTTGCTGATACCCCAGTCAATCAATTTTTCACCAAGGAACATAAGTAGTGACATTGCACCAATTGTTAAAGGTTCCATAACTAGTTTTATCAAAGGAAATTACTGTACAGGATACATGACTCATAAGTAATATTCCGTATATTTTTAAAATTATTGAATATTAGGGTTTGTAGTTGGGCTTTAGCCCTTCTTAATTTGATAAGATCAATATTGACCTTAACATCAATGTCAAGGTTTAAAATATTGGCATGAATAACAAATCTGAAAATAATACCGCTCATCTAAATCCGAGCGAAAATATAAAAAACCAATACCTAACAATCAAACAGCTAACTCAAGAAGTTGGTGGTGGTTTGACTCCTAGGATGGTGAGACATTATCACAAGTTAGGTTTATTACCTGATGTAGAACGCTCTGAAGGTAACTATCGCCTTTATACTGATAAAAATGTGCAATATTTAAGACGAATAGTTGCATTAAAATCACAGGGTTTTCAACTAGACCACATTCAAAAATTATTAGCAAATAATCCCGAACCAGACAACTTAGACACTATTACCGCTCAACTACAGCAGCAATATCAATCCGTCATCGAACAATTATCACGATTGCGAAAAACAGCATCCGCTTTAGAAGGTTTGTTAGGTAGAGATAAACATTGTCAACATATCCAAGCAGAAGCGATCGCACAGTTACAACATTTAGAAATAGAATCTAGTTTGGGGACTAAAAAATTAGAAAAACTCTGGGAAGGTTTAGATGCAGCAGTAGAAGCTCATCCGGAAGACTTCAGCGAATCGTTACAGCAGTTGCTACCAGATTTATCCAATAGAAATGAAATTGAAAGAGATTTACTTAGCTCCCTTGTATTAGCCTCTGGTGATGTGAGTATAGTAGACTTTATCCGTTTGAGTCGCAGTGCTATCGCTTCAGCAAGAAATGCTCTGAAAAATAACTGTGAAATAGTTGTAGACATTCCCCCAGTTTCTGCTG
>JBCCDM010000544.1:0-3327 GCA_039030795.1 Cyanobacteria bacterium P01_A01_bin.84 | reverse complement strand
TTTTAAACATGGGGAGTGTCAGTTGCTACGCTCCAATTCAAAATTAGTAATTCAAAATTCAAAATTATTACTCTTCCCTTAAAAGGAATATATTTTTTTATTTTCCCCCTGAAGGGGGAGGCTTGTATCCTTAATTAATCAATTAAAAATTATTTATTTTCTCTTTAATTTTGAATTTTGCATTTTGAATTTTGAATTGTTTCGGTCAAAAATCGATAAGTATATAAAAGGAAGCGCTTTAAGGCAGAAAAGTGTTAGAAAAGTCTTCAGGTGGAAAACTGGAAATAAAAGTTAATGGATGAGCTTATTAAAAAAATTGCTGCACTAGGACTACCTGGGGTTACTTTAGTTGTAGTTATGGCTAGTACAGGTTTAAGCGGTGCTGCTGCAATTACTGCTGCTCTGGCTTTTTTAGGTGGTCCTGGGGGAATGTTGGGAGGAATTGCAGTTTTAGGACTCACGGGGTTGATTACCGATGCTTTAGCTAAAGTTGGTTTAGAGGATTTGTTAACAGGGGTTTATTGTCTAAGACGACAATCGGAACCTCACGGCAAATTATTGGAAGAGATAGATACTTTATCCCTATTTGACGGAGATTTACAAGGAAGACTCAAAGCTACCGTGACAGATGGGTGTGGTTGTACAACCGTAGTTAATGAAAATACAACAGATGATACTAAAGAAGTTATAGCCATCCTAGAGCGGGTTTCCGGTATGACTTGTGCTCATCATCGAGACTTTAAAAGTTCTAACCCAGTTATTAGACTCAGAGACGGTTCAACCGTGAGAACTTGGAAAAATCCTCTTGGTGTGGATCATGTTTTTATTGCTGATAGAAACGACAATATGGTTTACGGTGGTTTTGTGGGCTGGATTCATAGCGATGGATTGAATGCAGCGATTTATGGAATTCGACGGGATTATGGCTAGTTTTCTATAACTTTAAAGCTATTTTTTATCAAAGATGGTCGGGTTTATTATTGTTCTACTAATAATTCTATCTGTTAAACAACCTTTTCAGAAGGATGAAAATAATCATAAATTTCCTGTGCTAAACGAGAACCAATACCCGAAACTTCAGCTAGTTGAGCCGGTGTTGCTTGGCGGATATAATCAGTAGAGCGAAAGTGTGCTAAAAGTTGTTTTTGTCGATGATGACCTAAACCCGGAATTTCATCTAAACGCGATCGCTTTAAGTTGGAAGTGCGTTGTTGACGGTGGAAGCTGACTGCAAAGCGGTGTGCTTCGTCTCTCAATCTCCGTAATAATTGTACTCCCGGCTGTTCTGGTTCGGTAGGGAGGGGTAAGGATTCTCCTGGTATGAATATTTCTTCTCGCTGTTTAGCTAAACTAACGACTCGTAAGTCGTTTAACAGATCCATTTCTTGTAAAACTGCAATTACTGAAGATAATTGACCTTTACCACCATCAATCATAATCAGGTCTGGGAAATCTTCACTACCAAGACGCTGTAATTTTGGGTCTTGATGATATTTACGAAAGCGTCTTTGAATGACTTCTGCTAAGGAAGCAAAGTCATCGGAGTGACCGATAGTAACAGTAGGATTTTTAATTTTATATTGACGATAGTATTGCTTTGCAGGACTACCATCGATAAATACCACCTGGGAACCTACAGCATTAGAACCTTGGATGTGAGAAATATCGTAACCTTCAATACGATGGGGTAATTCAGGTAAATCGACAATATTAGCTAAATCTTCCATTGCTTGATTATTGCGATCGCTCAATTTTTGCATTCTTTGCAGTTCATATTGAGCGTTCCGTTCCACCATCTCAATTAATTCTGCTTTAATTTGGCGTTGAGGAGCAATAATACTAACTTTCTTCTTTTTACGCTGAGTTAATGCTTCGGCTAAAAGTTGAGCATCAGGTAATTCATGCTGTACGATAATCTCTGTAGGGATTTCTACTGCATCTACAACTTGGTAGTGTTCTTCTAAAACTCTTTGTAAAATTGCACCAGGTTCGGCATAAGCATCAGCTAAAAATGCTAAACGACCAACTAATTGTCCGGCACGAATTTGAAATAGTTGAATACAAGCGTGTTGTTTGTCTGCCGCTAGGGCTATAGCATCTCGAGATACTGTATCATCAGGTAAGGCTACCTTTTGATCGGCATTCAAAGATTGTAAACCATTAATTTGATCCCGGACTCTGGCTGCAACTTCAAAGTTAAGAGACTCTGCTGCTGAATGCATTTGTTCGGTCAAAGTTTCTATCAGTTCCTTAGTTCTACCTTGAAATACCATCGCTATTTTTTGAATGGTTTGACGATATTCTTCTGGTGAAATTAACTGCTGACAAACTCCTGGGCAACGACCAATGTCATAATTTAAGCAAGGACGGTCTTTGTGTACGGGTTGGGGACGCTGACGTTGAGGAAATATACGTTTACATAAACCCAATATCTGTCTTAATAAACGAGAGTCAGTATAAGGACCATAGTATCTATCTTTTTCCTTTCCCAATCGTCGTTTTCGGGTAATAAAAATACGTGGATATTCTTCCGACCATGTGATACACACATATGGATATTTTTTATCATCTTTGAGCAACACATTAAAGTAAGGTTGGTGCTGCTTAATTAAATTTGCTTCTAATGCTAAAGCTTCAGCTTCCGTGTCGGTGACGATAAATTCAATATCTGTCACCAGTTTTACCATAGTCCCTATTCTCTCACTGAGTTTTTGCGACTCCCGAAAATATGAACGAACCCGGGTTCTCAGCTTTTTCGACTTACCAATGTAGATAATGCGATCGCTAGAGTCCCGCATAAAATAAACTCCCGCTTCTGGGGGAATTTCCTTTAGACGACTTTCGAGACGTTCTGGTTCTTTATACAGGGGAACTGCTGGTGCAGATGTTTTCACAACTAAATTCACAGCTAAATATAGGCAAATTATAAAGCTATCTTCATATATTCTAAGGTATAAGAAACCTGTAAGTAGCTTCTTTATATATAGGACTTACGCACTCGTAACGAGTAATAAGGCTTTGCGATTACTTCCCTACGGTCGTAATGACCTAAACACGTAGTCCGTGCGTAAGTCCTGATATATTTTTTCGGAGATGTCTATTGTAAATCTACGTATATTTAAAATGCTATCAAAAATCTCTTAATTCATCTTTCACCAGAAAGAACATACTGAAAAAATACTCAGTAATCTTGACTACCTGAGACTGAAAGTCCCACTCTTATAAATAAAGTCCTTTAAAAGAGAACTGAAAAAGTGCTTGTAACAAGGTAATTTTAATTACCATTTATTTCATATTTAAATATTTATACTTATAGGTGCAAGATTT
>JBCCDM010000543.1:0-3346 GCA_039030795.1 Cyanobacteria bacterium P01_A01_bin.84 | reverse complement strand
TTGCCTCCTGGTACTGCCCCAAAGAGACGTAATCTTCGCCCAAACAGCCCACGTAAACCGCTAATACATCGCGAGAGCCGATTACTATAGCAATTTCTAAAGCCTGCTGGTGATAGTTAATTGCCTCCTGGTACTGCCCCACAAAGCCGTAAGCGGTTCCCAAACTATTTGCACAAATTACGTCTATCGATAAATCTAATTTCCTGAATAGTCGCAGAGAGATATTAATTTGTTCTTTATAGTAACCCCAAAGTCTAAGTTGGCGATGCAATTCATCATTAGTAGGAGTTTCTAAACGAGTACGAAAGATCGTACTTGCCTTTTCCCACGCTTCTGCCTGACAAAGATGATTGAATGACTCTAAAAATTTATTTACTTTTTCTAAATTTGTAGCATCAGCAGGAAGTTCATCTTCAATAGTTAGATAATATTCTACTGCTGTGTAATGAACAAGCTGTTCAAAAGGAACTTCGTCCAAATTAATATTTAATTTGTTGAAAAGTAATAATCTTGATAATTGATTTTTGTAGTTATTAAAGATGTCTGGAAGATCGTCTTGTAAAAAATTGCGATCTAAAGATTGAATACCTTTGATTGTGTAAACATTTTCAGGAAATTGTAAACACCAAGCAGCAGGAACAACTTCTAATAACCACCAGTTAAATAAATCTCTTCTTCCCTGAGAACCTGGAAAAATTGCATAGCCTTCCAAACAATCATCTAAAATTTCTAAGAGTGCTTCTTTTGCGTTAGCGGGGTTAAGAGCTTGTAGTAGATTTTTAAAAACATCTAAAGCTTCGTCAATAGACTGACTTCCTAGTGATTTTTGAGGAAATAATTGATTGATAGTTTCTTCTGTCGGTAATTCTCTATTTTTAGACCAATTTACGATCGATTTCCAAATTTTTTCTGTTTTTTGCTCATTAGGTAAATAAGCTTTGACTGTAGGTTCAACTGCTAATGCTAGGATTATTGCCATACAAACGTAACGGACATGACACAGCGAATCGTCTCGATCTCCTAATGCATCTAGAATTTCTAATAAAGTTTCTTCTAGGCTTATAGTTCCATCTGCTTCTTCTTCATAAAATTCTTCGTAGCGATTTTGCCAAGCCTTATAAAGAAGTTGACGAAGAGATTTAGGTATCTCATAAGAGGAGGATATTTGAAAATTAGAATATTCAACAGATAATGTCATTAGCAATTACTCCTACTAAAAGACTGAAGGATAGGGATAATCCCAAAAAATCTCAGCTATTTCTATCTTGGGATATTTATCTTTAAACTGTTGGAGAACATACTTACAGCTTTCACAGGGCTTTCTTTCAGTGTACAAATAAAGCTTTCCTCTTAGCTTATCTTCATCTAATAAATCGAGAGTGTCTGCGATCGCTGATAATGCTTTATACTCGGCATCAGTGTCCATTATACGATTGGAATAAGAGTCAATAATTGGTTCAAATTGTCCTCCTTCTGATTTTGATTTAGGTTTAGGTGTGGGACTCTTTGCTCTAGAAGTTGCTCCTGTACCAAAGGATATACCGTTGGCAAGATGTACCTCAATAACTGCAACATTACCTTTGGGAAATGGCTTTTTGAGATATGTTTCTCGAATCAACTTGACACTCGATTTTAGATATTCCCGAATCAGAATCTCACTCCCTTAGTAATACTTTATTTACCTCTGATAACTACTCTATAAAATTGTCTTTTATTCAAATATTCTGACTAGATATACCAAAAGAATTTAAAAGTAACTTATTATGCTGACTTAACCTCTGCTTGTAACTTTTGGATTAAATTTCTATAACTTTCTAAAGCAACACTGCGAACTAAATTATGTTGTTCGAAAACTCGCTTATTATTGTGATTAACTGATTCTTCAGCTAGAAAACGATTTAATAGTTCTTCTAAGGCTTGTTCTTGTCTTTCTTGACTACAAGCTTGCTTTTCTACACGCCTTACTAAAGCTGCTAACTGCATCAACCAACCTTCTTCTTGTACGGGAATGCGATAAACTGAAGCAACACAAATCAAAATATGAGCATCTGGTACTTGAGTTTTTAAGCGATTAAATACAGCTTCTAAACGTGCTTTATTTACTTGGGTTATAACTTCACGAGTAAGTTTATGTAATTCCCACTCATCATATCCTTCAGTTTTTCCTGCTTCAGCTTCAGCTAAATCCTTCTCTACTTCTTCTATTTTGCTATTGACATCATTCCAATATGCTTGCACGTTTCCATTAAAAGGATCGCCGTTAATTTCCCCGATAATTACCCGTAAAACTAAAGGATGACCTTTATATGCTTTTCCTATTCGTAATAAAATCGGTCTATCTTCAGATTCTTGACTAATATCTAATCCTTCTATTTCAAATAGTGCTTCTTGTTCCGATTCATCTAATCCATAGAGGATGTGACGGTGATAAAAATTGTTGTAACGAGAAGCTTTGCTATGCAAATCAACAGGTAAATCTTGAGATGTGACAATTAATTTACTCTGACAAGATTCGGCTGATAATAATCCGAGAAAGAATTTTTTCCAATATTTATCGCTAAAATCTCCCCAGCCACCATCATCATTTTCTGTTAGAAGTCTTTCCATTGAATCAATCAGTACGAGAAACCGATTATCTTGTAAGCGTCTAACTAATCGATTGAGAAGTAATTCTGGCTTTTTCTCTGCTGGTGAAAGTACTTCTCCCAAACTCTCTAACCATCTTGCAGCAACACTGGCAAAGTCAGTAATTTTGTCTTCATTGTCAAAATTGACTCTCAGTAGCTTATTATCCCAATCACCTTCAATTAAATCTTGTAATTCTATAGCTAATCTTTCTGCTAAAGCTGTTTTACCAATACCTGTTAAACCGAGAATCAGCAAGAAACGACAGGAGTTATGCAAATTTTGGCTGAGTTCAGTTATTAACTTGTCTCTACCTACCCAAGAAGAGTCATAAGCAAAAAAATTGTCGGGGATAGTAGCTTGTTGATTATTTTCGTTAATTTGAGAGATTTCTTGCCAATTTTGACCTAATTTCTCCGCAATTTCCACGAAATTAAGATAATCGACAGGTCTACCATTAAGAAAACTTTTGACAGTAGACAAACTTAATACTAATTCTATAGCTAGAGCCTTTTGGCTTGGGAAACCATTGCGTTTAACTGCTTGTTTTACTTGAGCGATGTATTGAGGAGAAACTTTGAGCGATCGCGCCATAATTACTTAGATATCAGTAAATTTATGTAGCTCTATCCTAGCAATTTATTTTCTTAACCCTATGTCAACCATAAGTCAACCATAAGTCACCAATGGACTCAACCGAGAACTCAACCCACCACTAGAG
>JBCCDM010000542.1:0-3346 GCA_039030795.1 Cyanobacteria bacterium P01_A01_bin.84 | reverse complement strand
TCCCCCAAACCCCCGATTGGGAGGACGGCTGCGTCCCCCAAACCCCCTCCAGATAAGCAAGTAAAAACAATTTTTGACTGTTGATTTTGGTTTTTCTCCAAAGAATGAAACAGCCCTGTGCAGGTAAAGGGGGTTTCCCCCATGAGCAACTGCAGAAACTTTCAGTCCTAGCTAGTCAGTAATACTGAGTATTGTATTATTTATTTATACGACTTTGCCAATTAATAGTGAAGCGAATATATATCATTTCAGGCTTTGATAAAGAGTTATTTTGATAGCGTGCCGATTAGTAGAGTAGAGTCGGGGTTTAGCAGCGCTAAAACCTTAAACTGAATTTTGCTCTGATTCTGGAAAAATGCTGGGAATAGCCATAAAAGTTAGCATAATTAGATTTGCGACCCAAAATAAGAGAACCAGCCATAATAGTCCCAGTTCGGGTTGAGGATAATTCATTAAGTGTAAACCTTCCCAAAGTTGCCAAAGGCGGAAAATTGTGTAAATTGTTCCAATAAAAACCACAACACTTTTAACAAACCAACGACTAAAGCTGACTTCACAAACTAACTGGACTGCAACCACTCCGAGATAACTTTCTAGAAATTGACGAACAATTGAACGATCCCACAATAGGATTAACATCACCAGTGGCAAAATTACCCCAATACCCAAAGCAATTTTCACCCAAACCCGCATAAACTGCAATTGTCTCTCATTAAATGCCATCACAGTTCTAAAGGGTAAATTTCCGTTCTTAACCGACCAACCAAACCCCAAACTCAAGAGGGTCGCGATCGCTAGAAAAGATGTAAGAATCAAACCGTTATTAGCAACTGGATTCAAAATTATGCTCATCCTTCAGTTTATAGATAGCGCAGAGACGACTAGGCTTAAATATTTTAGCCTTGAACATGAAATTGGGTGGCACATTAATAATAAAGTAATTATCCGAATTATGATACTTTTCAAATTCGGCGGGCATTCCTTTGGGTGTTGATGTGCTATAAGGAACTGGTTGGAATAAGAGTTCTGTAAATTCGACGCGATCGCTCTTTTTATGATCAGCTATTTCACTGGCAACTTGGCTCAAAAAGCTCTGATTGTGTAGCATTTCAAATAATGCTGTTTTTGCATCTGGTTCAAGTAAAAAACTGCTGTCAAAGTTATCAATAATTTTTAGTGGCATTGTTATTTATCTTTAGGTGATTTCCATGAATAAATTTACCATCGTTAACCAAGGTCTCAAGAGTTGAGCGAAGTCGAAACTCGTCAACTTGGGTATATTCTTTGTCAGACATCACCTTAATTAGCAATGGATATATAGGAATCCTTACTGATTTCCGAAAAAACGAGCGTATATTTTCTGCTCCCTGTTCCATCTCTCAATAAATTATTGAGATATTCAAACCGGATTCCTATAAAAATATTACACTTACACCTAAACTTTCTCATATCTTAATCCTCAAAATGGGAACCCCTGAAGACCTGATTTGAGAGGTCTGACACGATGTTTACCCTTCAGGTCGCATAACCGCACCCCTACGGACGGACACCACTACCATTACAAATATTAAAACTGCTTAACATTTCGTTACTATAAAAATATAAAAGAGGTAAAAACAAACCTCTCAATGTAGAAATCAAAGGTAAACGCCATGAATAGTACAATTCGTGTTGGCAACCTCTTCGGGATTCCCTTCTATATCCATCCATCCTGGTTTTTAGTTTTAGGTTTAGTAACTTGGACTTATGGCAGTGGACTAGCGACAGCGTTTCCTTCCTTAGGATATGGGTCTGCTTTATTGCTGGGTTTAATCACAGCCTTGATGGTATTTGGCTCTGTTGTAGCCCATGAACTGGGACATAGTTTTGTTGCCATCCGTCAAGGAATTGATGTTAAATCTATCACACTGTTTATATTTGGTGGTTTAGCAAGCTTAGAAAAAGAATCAAAAACTCCAGCTGAAGCTTTTTGGATTGCGATCGCGGGTCCTTTAGTTAGCCTATTATTATTTGGTATCTTTGTAGCGATAGGTTTTGGTACTGCGGTATCTGGCGTATTTTCAGCAATTTTAGGAGTGCTTGCTTCTGTTAATTTAGCACTATTTGCATTTAACCTGATTCCTGGTTTACCCCTGGATGGGGGGAATATACTGAAAGCAATAGTTTGGAAAATTACAGGAAATCCCAATAAAGGAGTAGTTTTTGCCAGCCGAGTTGGACAAATCTTTGGTTGGGTAGCGATCGCTTCTGGTTTAATTCCGCTATTATTAACGGGCAGTTTTGCTAACTTCTGGAACTTACTAATTGGTTTCTTTTTACTGCAAAATGCTGGTAATGCAGCCCAAATTGCCAGGGTGCAAGAACAGCTTGCAGGTTTAACAGCTGGTGATATGGTGGAGTTAGAAAACCCAATAGTTTCTGCTCATCTTACCCTCAGAGACTTTGCCGACGAGCAAATTGTCAGCGGACAAAAATGGCAGCGCTTTCTAGTCACCAACAATGATGGACAATTGTTAGGGACAGTATCTCTGGATAATATGCGTTCCATTCCAACACAATTATGGTCAGAAACCCAAATTAAAGATGTAACGCGACCAATTGTAGAGTCTACCACAGTACAAGCTGACCGACCTTTATTAGAAGTAGTGCAGTTAATAGAGCAACAAAAGCTATCTGTACTAACTGTGATTCGTGAAAATGGGGTATTAGTAGGAATTTTAGAAAAAGCTGCAATTATGCGTTTACTTCAAAATAGGATGCAAACCAACCCTGCTTGAAAACACCAAGTAAACACTAAGTAATGAATATTACTGGCATTATAATATAGTTACTCATTTAGTCCT
Organism: Cyanobacteria bacterium P01_A01_bin.84; assembly: GCA_039030795.1. Classification (GTDB taxonomy): domain Bacteria; phylum Cyanobacteriota; class Cyanobacteriia; order Cyanobacteriales; family Nostocaceae; genus JBCCDM01. Next base: position 503 of record JBCCDM010000542.1, on the reverse strand, counting down.
CTAAAAGAGGACTTTGTCTATGAGACTGGGACTTTTAGTCCTAGTACTCAAGTAGGTATATTCTGGTGCGATGCAACACTAATCAAACTGAATTGCTACATATGATATAAATTACATCATGAAAAAACTTTTATTCATATGTAGTCAAAATCAATTGCGCAGCCCTACAGCAGAAGCAATTTTCTCGGAATATGAAGGCTTAGAAGTAGATTCTGCTGGTTTAGATCGTTCTGCATATACTCCCATTTCCACAGAAGCAATTAAATGGGCTGATATTATTTTTGTGATGGAACAATCCCATAAAAGAAAACTATCTCATAAATTTCAATCATTTTTAAAAGATAAGAGAGTTATTTGTTTAGATATAGCGGTTTTCAGTTGAGTACAATACAAAAACTGTAAAATATAAACAGGGGTATATCAATTATGTTTTTATGAAAGCTTATAACCAAGACCTACGGCAAAAAATTATTAATGCGTTTCACTCTAAAGAAGGTTCTTAT
>JBCCDM010000541.1:0-3357 GCA_039030795.1 Cyanobacteria bacterium P01_A01_bin.84 | reverse complement strand
AGAAATAGCCTTCTTCCGGTCTTCAGGACTAACTTCCAAATACTTTTGTAAAACCCCCAAATCATTATGCCCGCTAATATCCTGTATGTGGCGTAAAGGGACACCAGCATTACACATTTGAGTTAAAGCAGTTCTGCGGAAACTATGGGTAGAAGCACCATCAACACCAATACGCTTGCAAGCAGAACGCAAAATCTTATCAGCCATAAAACGGCTCAAATGCTCGCTGACACCATGCTTACCGGGAAACAAAGCCTTATGGGGAGTTTTACGGGGAGTATAATCTTCTAAAATAGTTGCTAAAGCAGGCTGAATGTCTACTACACGAGTTTTTAGCTTACCTTTAGTGGTAGACTTGCGGAAAGTAATAGTTAAATTTTTGATATCAGTAGTTTTTAAAGCCAGGGCTTCAGAAATGCGACAGCCAGTAAACAAACAAATGGCAAACAAAGCTTTATCGCGGGTCTTTGTAAACCCGTGCGTAAACAATCTTTGCATTTCAGTAGGAGTTAAAATCTTTCCTTGCCCATTGCCATTTACCTTCATGACCCTGCTGTCCGAGTATTATTGTTACTTATTACACGTTAGACCCATATCGTGTATAAACCGCTTCAAAGCCCTGTCAAAACGTGCAATCTTATTTTACCAGCAGAGTGTATTTAATTTACTTATTTGTAGTCAGCACGACAGAATCAGTATTTAAGGGAATTCCCATAACCGCTGTTTATTTCGTCTTGTTGGCAACACTTCTCACACTGTTGACTTTTGGGCTATTAATGCAGGCGAGCAGTTGCATCTATACGCCCGTCTATACATTGTCTACCGTCGTCGGTCGGGTAAGATATCCCCGTTGACTGGTTGCGGCATTCCTGATTGGTTTACATTGCCTTCCCGGAGTTAATATTCTTCATTTTTTTTTCTGAGAGCCACTTGCTTAATGCGTCCCAGTTCAACGATGCCCACACGCACATAACTTCGGTATTCCAAGAAAAACCAGGTTCTCTCCAACAAAAAGGGAGCTACACCAGTGGAATCGCAGAACTCACCAAGTATATCTATTCCTTCCCACATAAGGTAGATGTCTCTATTTAAAACCGTCTCAACCAATTGGTCAGAACAATCGGGGGTGCCTAGCAATCTTTTGAGATAATACTTTATTTCAAAACGGGATAAAGGCATTCGTTGTTGAATAGCAAAAATTGGTTTGCTGTTTTTCATCTAAAGACCTCCGGGAGTTTGGAAACTTCGTCTCTATGTCCTTGTGGACACGCTTCGCTAACAGAGCGAAGAGGAAAAACGACATGAGCGCAAAGCTCGCCGGAAGAATCTTCTTCCGGCAGACTTTGCAGATTTATCTGCCGTGAACTAACTTTAAAACGCATAAGAGTATCCATCTTTTTTGTGGATAGTTTTACAGTATTTATAAGAAATGCCTTGTACTAGACCGTTTTTAGTTGAAATATTGAATGAACCTGTACTTCTTGTTGCAACACGACCTAAATAAGTACCAGCTTTTTTACCTGTTGTCACGACTGCTTTTACAATGTCTCCTGTTTGAAAACCGTTGACAAACTTAAATCTAGGAACATATCTTGTAGGAAAACCATATTTATTTGTTCGACACATTTGACGTGTACCATGACCATTACATTTAATTTTTAATGGTTGGTTAGTTAGAAGTTTCAAGTTATCGACATCGCCTACACAAGCCGCATCAATCCAATGTCGCTTATCAAAATTTAGCCTAATTCGATTAAATTTTGTTTGCGCTCCTGTTGCGGTTTTGGTTGACAATAAATCAGAAAGAGTTTTAACTAATTTATTTCTAGTTGCATTGACTGCTGCCGCATCTTTTAGTGGTTGTTTAGCTTTTGATTTTATTTTATTAAGTAGCTCACACTTCTTTTTTAAAAATTCTTCAACTAGCTTATTGCCTTTCTTATGATTGCATTTTTCACAAGCTAAACACAAATTACTTACTCTATTACTACCTCCTTTTGACTTAGGATAAATATGTTCTATCTGTAATGAAACATCTTTTTTGCCACAGTAAGTACACTCTCTACCCCATTTCTCCAGAAGATATTCGCGTACTTGGTAGCCTTTCAAGGTTCCTTGTTGATACTCAACACCAGAAACTTCTGGATTTTGCATTTGTTGCATATCAAATTTAACTTTTTCAATCCACAATTCAGTTATCGGCGCATAACGCATTAACCGCTTTACCCAAGTTTGAGTTGTTAAGATACGGTGTTCTAAACTTGGTGGCAGCCAATTATCACCGCGTTTACGATTGTTAAAACGTGGTTTTCTGTACCGAGTTTTTCTATTTCTACGACTACTTCTTAATTGCCTACGAGACAATAAAGCATTTTTTATTTGATAACCTCGATGTTCTAATTCGGCACACCAAATAACATTTTCACCATCGAGTAATGCAATACCTGTAAATTTACTGCCAGGGTCGATTTTTAAGGTTAACGGTCTAATTGTTGGATTGGCAATCTCAGTTTTTAGTACCAAGGTAAAAGGGTACATTCGGTAGACCGCAGTTTTGCCTTTTTCTAATAATCTACGTGCTTGCTTTGGTGTTACTGGGTTTAGTTGTTGTTTGTTTTTATTAACTATAAAAACGAAATTTTGTTGCATTGTTAATGCCTCAATTGGTTATGTTAGCTTCGACATTGTTAGCGGTCGGTAACTATCCAAACAGCACTTCTTTAACCCTTGTACAGATGTTTAACTGTTTAGTTCTAGAGCAAGGGACTAGCTACGTATCCCTTGGTAGGTTCTTTAACACTTGCCGCTAACTAAAGTCTGGTCAACTCAGGGCTACCAGTTTTTAGGCTGGATGCCCCGTCGCGGTCTTCGCGGGGTCGTTGACGGTTATTCTTCATTTACTGGCTGATTTATATTCTATAAAGACTGTCCTGCAATCTACCAGATTACTCGGGGGAAAAGTGGAGAAGCAAGCGCCCTCTCCGGAGATGTCACGTGGCTGAAACTACCGATTACTTTTACGCCTTTTTCTCAATTCCTCTATCAGAAGGCTTATACCACAACGTTGTTGGTTTCAGATAGTATATAGATAAAACTAAAGTATTTTAATAAATATGGCTAAAACCTCGATACTGAATGCTTTTATTAAACAATTAGAATCTCTTTCTTTACGAGAATTGCTTCTTATTAAACAAAAAGTTGATAAATTGATTCAAAAGAAAATGTTTTCTCCTTATATAACTACTATCAATAGTCAACAATACCCAAGTAACTTTCAAGGTCAATTCACTGAAACATATTACATAAATACCTATATAGGGTTAGAGGAAGAATTTACCTCGGTGCAACCAGTAACGT
>JBCCDM010000540.1:0-3367 GCA_039030795.1 Cyanobacteria bacterium P01_A01_bin.84 | reverse complement strand
CTAGGAATTTTACAGCTAAGTAAAAGTAAAAAAAGTATCAAGTATTTTAAAATTTTACTTTAGAGATAAGTAGTACTCTATCGATTTTGCTCCTGTCATCTCTAACAGTTTGTATAACTTAATTATTTTTAAACTAAATAGACATTTAATAAATCAGTTTCAAGATATTTAGGACTTACGCATTCGTAACGAGAAATAAGGCTGTGCGATTACTAGTCTTTCCTACGGAGTGCTTTCAGCGAACCCTACGGTCGTCACTTCGGACGTAAATACGTAGTCCGTAGTAAATCCTGATATCATCTGCGATCGCTTGTGGAAATATCGTCTTTATATAGCACTACCGGTATATATAAGGACATCTAAATACTTCTTATCTGGAGGGAGTTTGGGACAGGTTATATCTTGCACCAAGAAAATTATGTAAATAATACACTCAGTATTACCGAGCGCCTAGGACTGGAAGTCCCAGGCTTATAGTAGCGATATGCAGATGAAGAAGGCAGTTATAATCAATTGCGGTTCCTGAACTTATTATCCTAGTGCTTCACCAAGTCAACTTTGCGGGGTTAATTGTAAGAAAAAAAATTAATTTTCTCCCCCTGCCTCCCCTGCTCCCCTTGCTCTCCCTGCTTACCCTCACCCGGCAATGTTGGTTTGGTAGAGTACTAGGCAAATCTCCAACTTTTTTGAGAGTATTGTCCTTACTTTACATAGAGTAGAAAAATATACTTGGCATATTTATGGATATGTGGATAAATTGGGAATAATAACTCAGTCAAGATCGTAACCATTGTGGGAATATTCAAGAAGTGGTAAATTCAGGAACTCCTATAGTCTCTAATATCCATCGCTTATCGATTACCCAGGGCAATTTAGTTTTTCAGCCTGTGGATGCAATTGTTAATCCCACAAACAGCATCCTAAATCATATAGGGCTTTGTAGTGATATTCACAAAATTGCTGGAGATAATTTACGTAAAGCTACTAGAGATATTAAGTGGCTTGAAGTTAGTAATGCTTGTATCACTCCAGGTTTTGCTTTAAAAGCATCTCATGTTATTCATACCTGTGCCCCAATTTGGGATAAAGAACATAGCCAAGCATCATGGAAAAAGTTGCGAGAGTGTTATCTTAATTGCTTAGAAACAGCTGCAAATAATCAAATTCACACCTTAGCTTTTCCTTGTATTGGAACGCGATTGCGGGGATTTCCCAAAGATTGGGCTGCATGTATCGCTCTTAAAGAAATTTTACTGTTCGTGAAAAGTCATTCTTTTCCTTGGCAAGTTAATATAGTATGCCGTCAGTTAGAAGACTACGAACAATATCAAGCACAACTCAGTAATCCCCAAATTAATCAACTGATAAAAGATTTAAAGTCACAAAATAGTGAATTCTATAGTATTCCATACTCCCTCAATTCAACATACCAAACAGAGAACCAAGAATTTCGTCAAACTTTTAAGGAGTTATCTGAGCAAATACCTAATGGTTTACGATTAGCAGTTATCGGCAATAATTCTTGTAATAAAGAAAATCGCAAAGTCATTTATCAAAAAATAGGGGAGTCCTTAGCAAGCATTGATAATTTAATTTTACTCACAGGTGGTAGATCGGGATTTCCAGGAGATATTGTTCATAGCTTTTGGGAAAACACTAAAGAAATAGCAAATAAAGTTTTTCATATCCAACCCCATGGTTGCGAACCATTAGATTATGGTAACAATCTTTATGTTGGGAAAAGTCTTGAGGACCGACAAAAGGTACTAGCACAAATCAACCCAGTATACTTACTGATTGAAGGTGCCTCAGATGAGGAAAAGGAAGTTAAAAATGCTTTATCTATGGGTGCAAAGGTTATTCCGGTAGGTGGAACAGGGGGTTTTGCACATTCCCTCTACCAAAAGATGCATTGTCCCTACTATATACCTAAGCACTTATGGGAAAAACTAGGAAATCTAGAATCGATTACTCCAAGGGGTTCCCAGAGAGCGATCGCTCCAGAGACTACAGACGCGATCTTTCCCCAAATTATCCTCCAAACTTTCTCACCTCCCCGAGGTGTTATTTGTCATCTCGATCGAGATGAAGTGACAGATAAACAATTAAAATCTGCTGTTGGAGTTGATTATCGAAAACTAATGGTATTTCTCACAACTCATCAGTGGGAAGCAGCAGATCGAGAAACATTTCGATTATTATGTGAAATTATTAGCAGAGTAGAAGCACAAGAACGTTTGCAGGAAATAGATAAACTTCTACAGACTATTAACTCTAGAGCAAATATTCAACAATATCAGCAGTTAGAGCAACAAAAAGCTGATTGTCGGAAATATTTACAGGAAATTATTCAACAAGAGTTTCCTATCTCTTCATTTTATGATGTATCTTCTGGCTGCTTGAATTGGAGCTTCATTTACAAAATACCTTTAACTGATTTAAAGACAATTGATTTACTTTGGATTAGACACTCCAAAGGACATTTTGGATTCAGTGCTCAAGAAAGAATTTTACAAACAATCTGGGCTGAATTTGGTTTTATTCCCAGCTTAGATCCAGACAATGATGTGTTCGCAGCTTCTGAGGAAAAGTTAAGAAACTGCCTAGGTAAAAGTTATCATCTTTCTCAATCCGAACCACGACAAGACTTTTATCAACAAAATGAATCTAACTTTAGCTTAGATAATTTACCTGGAACTCTGCCTTGGCTCAACTGGAGAGATAATCAAGGTAATTTTCATGGGATTGAGTTTCATGGAAGGTTTGATTGCTTATTTCCTGGATTAGGTTTGCGGGGAGTATTTACCAAAATTTTAGCTGACCACTTTTTGATAAGAATTGCCAATGGTGAAACCAATTTTTCTAATTGTATTTTGAGTAATTTTGATTTATATGAACAAAATTTACAAGGATTAAATTTACGTAATTCAATTTTAATTGGTGCAAACTTGAAAAATACAAATCTCAGTTGCAGTGACTTAACAGGAGCAGATTTAAGAGGAGCAAACTTAGAAGGAGCAAACTTAACTAATACAATTTTAGATGATACTAATTGTCTAAATGCTATTTTTAGTAACACTATTTTTATTATTGATGACTCGATTACAGTTTTAGAATTATTATCAAGGAGTTTTACAAAAGTTGGTTACAAAGTTGCAACTGCACGAGATGGGAAAGAAGCATGGGAGAAATTACAACAAGGACTCCAATGTCATGTAATATTTTGCGATATAGAAATGCCCAAAATGAATGGTTTAGAACTTTATCGAAATTTACAAAAATACGATCGAGTCAAAGATATTCCCTTTGTTTTATTAACATCTAGAGGTGTATCTAAGAAAAGAGATAGACTGATGCAAGAATTAGG
>JBCCDM010000539.1:0-3373 GCA_039030795.1 Cyanobacteria bacterium P01_A01_bin.84 | reverse complement strand
TAATTCATCAATTAATAGTAATTTATCTTCTCTTTAATGCCGGAATGGAGGAATGGAGGAATTGTTTCGCTCAATGTTGATCAGAGCAGACTGATGTACCTCCACGAGAATTTGGTACAACTCCTGGAGCTTGAGCAATCAGATAAATGGTACCATCACTACCCTTTAGGATCCCTTGTGCCTCAAGAATTTTCTCTGTCTTCCTGGGTGTGGTATCTCTATGTTTATCTAGAAGGGTTTGATTTACATCCTCATTTAAAGTAGCTAACTGACTTAAATTTACTCTACCTGAAAGTGCTTGTAGAGGACTTGGTGGTAAACTACCCCGTCCGGTGATAGTAAATTTGCCAATATTACGGGCAGCTGTTGCAGTTCTAGGACAGATTTGACCGATTTGATTACTTTTATCTTCAAGATTTGTTGGTAACTCGATAATTCCTCGAGAGGGGTCAACATTTGGTTTTGTAATCGTAATTTCTCCCTGTACACCCAATTCCGAACTTGCTGTAATATCGCTTTGTGAGGTAAGTCTTTGACGGGGTGAAATGCCAAATATTCCCTCAGTAGTGATGTTTATTTTCCCACCATTACCACTAAATGCATTTGCTGAAATGTCACTATTTTCATCTGGGATAGTGACGAGGAAAGGCGTAGTAATATCGATGTTACCACCATCACCACCAAATTGCTGATTTCCAGCAGTTGTAGAGATTTTACTACCGCGACGGAGTAATAATAAATCGCTCTTAAGGTTGATATCACCTGCTGTTCCAGGTTTAATATTATTATTCTGTGGAGATGAGGAGACAGAGATTTCAGACTCGTTATCTAGAGAAAGTGAATTCTTTATCTGTAGGTTTATATTTCCTCCTCTACCACTACCTGTAGTGCCACTATTGATTTTGCTATTATCTAAAAGAGTCAAAGATGAGACTGTGAAATTCATTTCTCCACCCTTTCCAGAACTAGATGTACTAGTTGCAATATCGCTTTTTTTCTTCAATAAAGCTGTACCGACATTTAATTTAATTTGTCCAGCATTACCTATCCCAGATGAATTACTACTGATACCTGAAGCATTTTCTATTAATAATGAAGGGGCTGTAATTTCAATTTTCCCTGCATTCCCTTTAGTGTCGTCTAAAGCATTCGTCGTAATAGAACCTTGATTTTTTAACTCCAAAGAATTAGTTTGGATAATAATATCTCCTCCGTCAGCTTCACCACCAGTTAAACCACTAATACCACTCCTATCTTCTAAGTAAATATCAACAGCACTAATTTTAATAAGTGCACCACCTTGACCTTTATTGAAAGTCGGTCGGAGGTTATTAACTCCTGATGCAGTACTAATACCACTATTTTTCTTAACTCGGAGTAAATCTGTTTCTATAAATATCTTCCCCGTTTCACCACTACCAGATGTACCAGCACCGATACCAACTTTATTTTCAAGAAGGATAGAGTCAGCAACGATATTGATTATTCCAGCATTTCCTCTACTTTCACCTATTCCAGGTGTTCCTCTAGTAAATCGTGTACCAGCATCACTACCTATTCCACTAGAATCTTTGACTTCTAGTGAACCAGTTGTAATATTTATAGTTCCAGCATTGGAACCGTTTTCAACATTATTCCCTATACCAGACCGGTTAATTAGTTTTATAGAATCTGCGGTGACATTAACTTCCCCTAGTCCTCCATTACCTATTCCACCTCCGCCAATACCACTACCATTTTCAGCATCTATAATAGAGGCACGAACATTTATCCTTCCAGTCTCACCATTACTTTCACTATCATTCCGAAAATCACTATTATTTTTTAATGAGATAGATTGTGCATTGATATTGATATCTCCAGTTTTACCATCACCTTCAGTTCTAGTAATTATTCGGGTTTTGTCACTATTATTAACGCCATTATTTAGCTTGATTGAATTGGCATTAATATTGATATTTGCAGTATTCCCATTATTTTCGGTTACGGTAATTATTCTTGCACGTTCTAAGCTAATTGAATCAACATTAATAGTTATAGGTGCAGCATTTCCACTACCTTGAGTAATGCTATTAATAGCTGCACGTTTTAAGCTAATATTTTGGGCATTAATATTTATCGATGCAGCATTACCACTACCTTTTGTATTACTCTTAATACTTCCACTGATTAACTGAAAATTTGAATTCAGATTAATGTTGATAGCATCTGAAGTCGCATCTTTAATTGAATTATTTTCAAATCCAATATTTTGGAGAAACAATGAATCTGCGTCGATATTAATCGAACCACCATTACCAAAGGCTTTTCTTTTCTTAATACCGCTAAAAGTGATGGTGGTTTTATCTCCAGAATTGATAGTGAAGGGTTCTGAATCAAGATTACTAGTCTCATCAAAGCTTTCAATTTCAGAGCGTTCTATAGAAATAGAACCCGGTGCGATCGCGCTAAATTTTCCTCCCCTAGTCTGAATTTCAAGACTACGGGTAACATCGCGGGTACCAAGATTAATATTACCCTGACCATTGCGATCGCTGTCAGCTTGTAATATCAACCCCAATTTACCTTTTGATGATAATATATCGCCTTTTTTAAGGATAATATCCTTGGCTGCTTCAAAGCCAAGGGTAACTGCTTGTTCGGTTGTTTTATTAATAAGTAAGTTTTCTGAGAAAATATTCCCGTTTTTTGCTCTTAAGGTAACGTTTGTTCCATTATTGAGAGAGTTTTGAATATCTGAATTTAAGATTGTTGTATTTTCTGTGCTTTTTGTGAATATATCTGAGTTATTATCACTCAAATTCCTACTTGATATATTCTCGTTTAATAAAGTAATATCGCTGGACTCTAATAGCCATGTTCCAGGTATACCTTTGCTGGAACTACTATCAATCTTAATACCTGCAACATCTACAAAGTTTGCTGATGATGTTGCAATCAAACCACCATTTCCTGAATTTCCCCCACCCCGAGCGCTGAAACTTCCATAAGCACGAATAGATTCTTTGCCCAGAATTGTAATGGTACCGCCATCTCCTGTATTCAACCCATCAGCTTTTATCGATGCTTTTGGGTCAATATAGGTTGCAATTGTATCAATATTTCCAACTTGTATTTCACCGCCACCACTGCTTCCAGAAACGTCAAATAAGGAGTTTTCTAATAAGCCAATTCTTTCTCCGAATACAACTACTTTACCACCGGTACCTGTTCGTAAGTTAGATGCATCAATTTTACCTTTATTAACAGTAGTTCCAATGTTATTTACATTATTACTATTTGCGAGCAAATATCGTTTTGCCACTTCCCAACGGTCCTGTGATAAAATTTAAGGCCCCTGTTTGACGGAGCTTGTAGCGCTGTCCTGCCCACG
>JBCCDM010000538.1:0-3392 GCA_039030795.1 Cyanobacteria bacterium P01_A01_bin.84 | reverse complement strand
CCCACTTTTTTGAATGTCATTGCGAGCGGAGCAAAGCAATCGCAAAGTTTATAACTAACATCATTCCTCAGCCTTTGGGAAGACTTCATCAACGCAATGACGGTTATTATCTCATTAAAAAATAAAAACTGGGATGCACCCGTCTCTAATTGCATATCGAGCGTAAATATTCTTAACTAAATATTCTTAACAGATACATCAATTTTTTTTGATTTTTTTTGATTTTTTTATATTTTTATATTGCTTGCTTCAAATATAAATTCCTTTTGAAATAATGCATATATTCTCTGATATATTCATCATTTATGCAGCTACTATGAAAGGGACAGCAAAGAAAATAGTTCTTATGTTAGGGGTATTGGTTTTTACAACTAGTTGTACGGATCCATCCAATACCTCTGGGGAAACTCAACAGCAGGGAAAAGCAGCTGATGTTAGTAATTCCGAGGTACTTAAGACGATAAAAATTGGTGGTTCGAGTACAGTATATCCAATTACAGAAGCTGTAGCTAAAGACTTCAAAACTCAGAATCAAGTACCTGTAAAAGTAGAAATTTCCGGTACCACAGGAGGTTTTGAGAAATTTTGCAAGGGAGAAACCGATATTACTAACGCTTCACGACCAATTTTAAAGCAAGAATTGAAAACCTGTACCGCCAACAATGTCATATTCACCGAGCTTCCTATTGCTTTTGATGCTTTGACTGTAGCTGTGAATCCCCAAAATACTTGGGCTAAAGATATTACAATAGCGGAATTAAAAAAGATTTGGGAACCCGCATCTGAAGGAAAGATAACCAATTGGAAGCAAGTACGTGCTTCTTTTCCCGATCGACCATTGAAGTTATATGGTGCTGACAAGAAATCTGGTACTTATGATTACTTTACCAAAGCGGTAGTTGGTAAATCTGGAGAAAGTCGCAAGGACTATACAACTAGCGAAGATGATACTGTTTTAGTAGCTGGTATCAGTCAAGACAGCAATGCATTAGGTTATTTTGGCTACGCATATTACGAAAAAAACCAAGATAAGTTAAAAGTTTTGCCAGTAGATAACGGTAAAGGAGCAATATTACCTTCACGTACAACAGTAGAGAAAGCTGAGTATCAGCCACTTTCTCGTCCTTTGTTTATCTATGTAAATATGCAGTCTGCTCAAAAAAACCAAGCAGTTAGGGACTTTGTAAATTTATATATTAAAGAAGCTCCAACAATAGTTAGTTCTGTAGGGTATGTACCTTTACCTGAAGAGGCTTACAATCTAGCGAAAGTTCATTTTACCAGAGGTAAAGCAGGAACGGTATTTGAGGGAGAAGCCCGTCTTGATTTGACTATTGGTGAAGTATTGCGCAAAAGAGCCGAGTTGTAGTAATTATAGCCACGAGTAAGGGCTGTGTAACGGTTGACAAACTATTGACAAAGTAGGGACAAATCAACAAAAAATAGACAAAACTAAACATCCCTAGGACTTACTCATTAAAATAAGAAATTGAATATGTAAGTTTTTAAAAACCACATATTGCCTAGGGGCTTAGGCTAGGCTGTTGACTTTGTGAGTTTTCGTGAGATAAAGATTCATGCAAAAAATGTGACATAGCTTTTTCCTTATCTCTGGCAAGGTACACAGCCTAGGCAAAGCCTCCATTCTGGAATGTGTCTCCAGCCAGAGACTGGAAGCCAGAAAAGACGCTAATATTGCATGAAATAAAACACGATAATTATAATGATGAATTGCTGTTTAAGGTAAATTTAAGGATGGGTAAAATTCCTAATCCTTTGTCAGAAAACGTTGAATTAAAACTTGAGTAATTTCACGACGATAATTAGCGCTAGCTTTGGTATCCTCGATAAAGTCTATTTTTTGTATTTCATCATAGTTAGGAAAATCTTTAAGTAAATAAGGTGCTTTGACGCTTGCACCTAACACGCAACCCATCTGTGAATTAACTCGATCCTTAGTAATTACCACAATTGCTAAAGCAGGGTCACTATAAGCAATACCAAAGCGTTGATAATTAACTTCCCACTTTAGATGTTCCACAGAAATCAAGACTCTCCGCAGTATTTCCCCTGATTTTAGAATCGTTTGACGATGCCCTAACTGAAAATTTTTAGCATTAATTATACGGGGATTACCCCCCAAACTCCAAATTTCATAACTTGCATCTAAAGCCACCATCAGAGGTGCAAAAGTTCCTACAGACAAGGCTAAACATATATTACCTCCTAAGGTTGCCACATTTACAACCTTGAAAGAAGCTGACAAAGCAGAAACAGCGCTTTCAAATCCAATTGTTCCTTTCCACTCCGGAAACCAATTATATTCCAACAACTTAACCAAAGGACAAGTTGCACCAATCCTCAAATAATCATCTACTACCTCAATTTCATCCCAACCAAAACCTCCAATATCAATAATACCGGTGATATCAGGTTGAGGTTCAGAAAATAACCAAGTCCCACCAGCTAACCAGGTATATTTATTGCGATCGCGTTTAAGTTTAATAATATTTGGAATATTTACATCTTGAATATCTATATCATCAAAACTTCCCGGACTTAAATACGTTTCAATATTGTTTAAATCCATTACCAATTACCAATTATCCGTTATCAACCAACTCAATTTCCATCCCCAACCTCTTCGGTAAAGAAATCTTATAAACATCCCCTTGATTCATTTCACCAGGTTCCTTCATCTGAGTCAAAGCAGTCACCACCTCATCAGAATTTGCTGTCAGAATTATGACCGGGCGATCGCAAGCTATGGGAAAATCATGCCATGTACCAAGATGTAGCAGTAAACCATGTCCGGGAGGGAAACGAAAAGCTTTAGCTTCACTTAAGTCTGGTAAATTTTTGTTTTCCTGATGATTAGGTGTTGACAACACCATGATAAAACCTGCTTGTCCCAAACTAATAAACATTTGCGTCATGTACATATGACGTTCTAACCAAGTTATCTGAGGATATCCTGGCATAATTTTAGCAGTTCTAAAAGTAGCCCTACCCCGATAATTAAAGTCAATATTTTCTCCCTCTATTACCCTATCTTCATAGAAAGGAATTCCTAAACCCGGTTTACTAACATCATCACCCAAAAGATAACCATAAGGTTGAATGTTTTCCGAATTTACATCAGTAATTGGTAATTTAATAACTTGATTTTTAGGTAATTTCATAAGTCAAAATATATAAAAATATGGCTCTTTGGTACTTGTTATGCTAAATAAATAGTCGTAAAAAGGCAGAAGGCAGATGGCAGAAGGCAGAAGAAGAAAGAGTCACATAAAAAAATAAAGATATATTCAATAACTCACCTTGATGCTCTAATAGCCTTTAATAATAAGTGTTTCAAAGTTTTTTGTTAATTGTTTAGCATACTATGTCCT
>JBCCDM010000537.1:0-3398 GCA_039030795.1 Cyanobacteria bacterium P01_A01_bin.84 | reverse complement strand
TGATAGCGCCAAAGAAAATTTTTACGTTTGGACATAATTAAAAGATTTTTGCAAAATTTCATCAAAATATAGAAATGCACCATAGACATCTGTAAGCCTATTACCTAGGCAATCCTTGTCTATGGTTTTAGGTAGGCTATTTTCAGAAAATATACAAGGTGTTGTCCGAAAATGAGAATCCAGTTCAACTCTTAAGTAATGAGCTGTACCACCACAAAAAATTATTTCATCAACATCTTTAGGAACTATTTCATCTAGCCAATTAGTCACACCTTTGAGATATTCAGATTTAGCAGTATAAATCGCACTCACTAAAGTTCTTATTTCAACTTTTCGCCCTTCTTTAGTTTTAGAGCGTAATAATTTCATTAGAGGACGAGTATTTATATCATTGTCAGTTATTTGGCTTGATTGAATCTTAGAGAGGTTGACCGTGGAAGTACTTGAAACTATTGCACTAGTGAGGTTTTTTATATCTTGCCCAGCACTTCTGTTTAGAACTTTGTCTATCATTTTCACCATACCTAAATCTGAGGTTTTACCTTCTCTGGAGACGACACCTCGGCGAGAAATCAAAATTGATGCATTACGAAATCCAATCATTACTACAGCAGATATCTTTTGTTTAAGAGCATCTCTCCCAAAGCGTTTTTGATGAGATAGAAATACCCCTGCACCTTCTGGTAGGCATTGAAAAATCTCATATTTTAAATGCATTCTTCCAGTAGGTGTCAGATAATCAGTACTGCTTGTACGTAATAATTTTTCAAATTCAGATTTATTCTCAAATTCTCCTGGAGGCAGTAAAGTGCATAAAGCCACTTTGATTTTGGATGGTAGTTTAAGTTTTTCCTTAATAACCCAAATAGCAGCTAAAGTTTTGTAAATTGCTCGTTCATATTTTAATTCCGTTAACCCGGAATTCCCGTGGTATTCACTTTCAGCTAAATATCCAACGGCTTTCATTTCTTGTTTTACCGATACCCAAGCTTTGTTTTCATAATCAGTAGTTCCGATACAATTTTCCTCATAAATCTGAATAGATTCTGCCCTAACTGAAATTACTTCTGGTTCCATGAACAGAGAGTGCGCTGTTCTAGTTTCATATTTTGAGTAAATCCCTTTTGTGCCGCTACCTCCAAAGTCCAAAACTACACTAATAACAGGAGCAGAATCAAAATTATTTCTGGTTGTACTTTGTCTCTTCATTAGGCTTGAAAATTATTATTTTTCTATGCTTTTTTTTGTAATTAATACTGTTTTTGGAGACATTTGGAGCCTAGTTATAAAAAAAACTAATTTATAAATAGATTATTTAGAATTAAAGCTGGCTCCAGATGGCTCCAACTTTTTCCGTAGATACTGAGTGAATTTAATAGATATCTTTTACTCCCGTCTCCACAGGGTAAGGATTTTGAATAAAAATCGAACTCATAAAGAAAAAAGACAATGTATAGAATTAAAAAAATATCAAAAAATACGGGGGTTCTATTTTTAAGTTTTTGCATTTGTACATTTTCGTCTGACAGCGTTTATTTATTTGTTCTTGCGAACTTACTACACAATTTTTGAAAATCCAACATGGAGGGACTATTTTTGCTCTCTTGCTTTGGATTTTATTGCCCTTACTACCCCCGACTTACTATAGCTCTGAAGACAGTTCGTAATCAATTTTTACTTATATTAATTGTAATTATGAGTCAAATGTATTTTTTCTTTCTCGTTTTTACTACTTCTACTAATCTTCTAGAACATTAATAACTGCATTACCCAATCTTTTTAAAATCTTGAGAACTTGACCCAACTCGTGATTAGTTGGCAGCAAGGAGTAAGCCCTTGAAAAGTCGTAGATGGGCTTCTCACCGCTAAAATCTAGTTTGAGAAATATAAACTCATCCCCGTTGGTGGCAAGACCAAAAGCTAAATCAGCTTGTCTTGGTTGAGCAAGCATATAAGCAAATAACTGGGGAAGGGCTACACCTACAGGAATGGCGCTTCGTTTGGATTCAAGGGATAGAACCCATAGATTGTTGTTGACTACCAAAGTATCAATGAAACCTTTAAGGGTTTCCACAGTATCATTAATTTCTATTTCAACTCCGAAGGGAGAGCGAATCTGGTATGGTTCATCCAGAAATCCGGCTAGTTCCAGGAGTGGGGATACTACAAGCAAGTTCACTGTTCCCTCTAGCAGGAAACCGTCTTCGCGGTGATAATCAAACCGCTTTTTTATCTTGCCGACCCCGGCTTTCTCTTCAGGGTTTAGTTCTTGAAAGTTCTCACTCAACTCACTGAAAAATGCTGGGTCTGTGGTCTTTTGCAAGTTGAAACTTCTACGTAAGTCCTTAAAGCTTTTAATTCTATCCGTGACAGCTAAGGTCATTTATAATAATTATCTAATAGAGGGTTAGTAGTACAATAATACTGTAACTAAATGGGAATATCCCCAAATACTTGACTGATTTCATTTGAGATATTCCATCAACTCCAATATTTTCGAGTTCGTCCATAAAACCTCCCTCCATTATTAGCTCACCTCTAATACCCATTCTCGTATTTGCTGACGCTTATCCCTCGCTAAATTTCGGCTTGCGAGTCTTAATACATCTGCTGGGATAAATTCGCGCAGCGCTGCTAGAGCGCTTGGGTCTTCAGCAGCATTCAGGAAATCGACAACATCTTTTATCGATTCTGGCTTAGTCCATTCTTCTTGATTCTGTACTACAACCTCGGATGTACTACAAGATTTATCAACTTCCTTATTTGGCTTTTCGGCTGTCACAGAACTTGGATTGTTTATTAGAGAATGATGTGAGTTCTGTGACACGGGGATGGCTTGTTCTAACTTGCTTGTAGCCATTTTTGCGAAATCTTTCTCCCATCGAATTTTTTGGGCGAGAAAAACGCTGGAACGAAATTCGTCATGTATTGGGCGGGGGTCAAAAGTGTAGTACCTTACCCGTTGTTTCCCTTCTCTCACCTGTCCGGCGGACATCATTCCCAGCCCCAGACGACTTAAGATTCTGTTAGCTAGTGCTACTGGTTCCGAGTCTTTTGTGACAGTAATACCCAGTGCGGTTTTAATTAGTTTTCTGACTTTTAAAGCCCGGTCTAAAAATTCGTTAGCCCCATCCGAACTGTTACTGTATTTGGTTTCAAAATCATTAGGTTTAATCCAGTCGAAAAGACCACATTCGTGAATGGCTTTAACTTTGGGACTGTAGGTTCTTACATCGGGTAAAAATGGTATACCATTGCTAAATTGCTTTAATTTGGTTTGCCACTCCTTCTTGTCCTCAAACGCTACAGCATCAGCGTTAAGTACCCACCAATGCAGCTTGACTTGATTTAAAGACTTCCGCTTGTCCTTATAGATAGCTCTGTAGACAAAATCTGTG
>JBCCDM010000536.1:0-3404 GCA_039030795.1 Cyanobacteria bacterium P01_A01_bin.84 | reverse complement strand
TCCAACGGTTACTGATATCCATGAGAATGAAGATGCTGCAATCGCGGCAGCATATGTAGATATTTTACAAATTCCTGCATTTTTGGTTCGACAAACTGATTTAGTGGTAGCTGCTGCAAAAACAGGAAGAACCGTAAATCTAAAAAAGTCTATTTGAGTTGGTAAAGTATTGCTTCTATAGTTCAATACGGTTCAATTAAGCTTCAAAAATAGAAATAGTGTAGGTTGGGAAGTCACTACATTTTTGGGGTGAACTATTATTCGGAATAAGCTAAAACCCCTATTATACCGTTACTCAAATCTTGCACCTAACCGTATAAACCAGGAATATAAAAAAATGTATGCGATAAAGCTACATGATTTAACCTAGTTTTTATCGCTAAATTAATATTTGAAGCTTAATACTGAGTAATTAATTTCCATTCATATATCTTGGTGCAAGATGTAAGCGACCCAACGGGTGCGTTTTTCGCTCTCGCAATGAATGAAACTAGCACATTTTTATCATTTGGCTAAAAGCCTTACCATATAAGGGTTATGAAATGTGCTAGTTGAGAGTAAAAGCTGGGACATAAGGTTCTAATAATGTACTAGTGAAGAAGATGTGCGTTTAATTAATTTTCAACCTCACAACTATTACTGGAGGAATGTGACTGAAATTTGCACCCCAAATAAGGGGGATTGTAGGAGAGTCAGCAGATGAGGAAAAAGCTGGTTCTTCTAAACCATCTAGAATAAAACCTGCTGCAAAAGCTTTACCAAGTAAAATATGTAACGGACGATGAAAATAGATATGTTGCTTTTGCTGTGATTGTTTGGCAAGTGCAAATCCTTTTACATGAGTGGGTTGTAAATATTCTTTTACTTTCACTGAGTACTTAACAGATACCCCATCTTCATTTTCCACTAATTCTGACATTGTGTTGACATGAGGGTTGTTGAAACAAGGATGTGCGATCGCAAAAATAAAACAACCATCAGGGTGCAATAATTTTGTTAGAGCTAAAAATAAGGGATCGAGTTCTGCCATATCCATCAATGTCATTGCAGATACAGCTGCGTCGAAGGATTTCTCTCCTAATGATAATAAAGCTTGTTCATCGGTAGCGTCTAATACTTTGTACTCGATTAATTTTTGATTCTCAGTTGTTCTTTTACGCGCGTATTTAATCATTTCTGGTGAAAAATCTATACCGAGTATTTTTGCACCTAAACTACTTAGTCTACGAGTAGTTAAACCATTACCACAACCAATATCCAGAATTTTTTGTCCAGGTTTTAATTGTAATAATCTTTCTATTGCTGGACGAACTAATACCTGATGAAAGCTATTTCCTTCATCACCCATATGTTCATCCCAGCCTTGAGCATTAGCGTCCCATGCTTCTAGAGTTTTTTGGTTTAGTGAATTTAAGGATACATTCATCATTAATATATTTTCTCGTATAAAATAATAGTCAAAAGTGAGAATTAATTTACAGTTATACCAATTTAATAAATGCAGGACTTACCCAAGAAAGATTTAGTTAGTGCGACTGTCACTACGTGTAGGGTTAACTAACGCGTTTGCTTCGTAAACGCAAACGTCTCTGAAGTCCTGAAATGATTACAACATATATCTCAGTAGAGACGTTCTGATGAGCCGTCTTCACAGAAATTTATTTGTCCCATTCTTTTTCTAAATTTTCTAAATTGGTATTAGTTTCTCAAGAAATTTATCAGTAAGAATATAGAATATTACGCTTATGTATAGAAGACATCTCCATAAATTAAATATTTGCTACCTGAAACTCCTGTAGAGACATTAAATTTAACATCTCTACAATCTTTTCAGGAGATTTATAGAATATTTAAAACTTTACTTTTCCACATCTGCAACTTCTTTTGGAACACCAGCAGTTAAAACTTCATAACCTTCGGGTGTAACTAAAACATCATCTTCGATACGAATTCCAATTCCTATCCAACGGGGATCTGTTGCTGGTTGTTCTTCTGCTAATTTTGTATCGGGAACTATGTACAGTCCTGGTTCCACAGTGAGTACTTGTCCGGGTTGTAATATTTGTGGGTTGTCTTCACCATGTTGATATACTCCCACGTCATGCACATCTAAACCTAACCAATGTCCAGTGCGATGCATATAATAGGGCTTATATGTTTCTTCTTCAATTAACTTGTCGATTTCTCCTTTGAGTATTCCTAATTCAACCAATCCTTCTACTAATACCCGGACTGCTGTGTTGTGAATTAAATTGTAGGGATTTCCTGGTTTTACTTGTTCTATAGCTTTTTTTTGTGCGGTCAAAACCAATTCATACAATATTTTTTGCTCTGGTGTAAATTTACCACTGACAGGAAAAGTACGAGTAATATCTGAATTGTAATAGCCGTAGGAACAACCAGCATCAATTAATAGTAACTCTCCATCCTGTATCTGGCGATTATTTTCAATGTAGTGCAAGACACAAGCATTAACACCGGAAGCAACTATAGAAGGGTAAGCAGGTCCCATTGCACCTCGACGACGAAATATATATTCAATTTCGGCTTCTACTTCATACTCGTAACATCCTGGTTGTGCAAATGCGATCGCTTGTTTATGTGCTTCAACAGCGATATCTGCGGCTTTACGCATCAATTTTAGCTCAGCATCGCTTTTCACTAATCTCATGCTATGCAAAGTTGGTGCGGTATCTTCTATAGCTATTGGTCCAGTTCCACGTTTAGCATAGGTACTCATCAAAGTTTGCCATAAACCAAGAACCTTATGATTCAAATTGCGATCGCGTCCCAAGTGATAGTAAATTTTATCGGCTTTTTCCACATATTGAAGAAGTTTTTCGTCTAATTCTTCTATTGGATAAGCTTCATCTGCGCCATATTTTTCTTTTGCTGCTTCAACTCCTGTTAAATAACCTGTCCAAACTTCCTTTTCTCTACTTTTTGGCTGTACAAACAACACAAATTTATGTTCTTCATGATGAGGTGCAAGTACCGCAACAGAACCAGGTTCGTTGAAACCAGTTAAATAAAAGAAATCACTATCCTGACGAAAAGCATATTCAACATCATTATGCATTACTGCCATCGGCGCACTGCAAAAAATAGCAGTACCATTACCAATTTTTGACATTAATTCTGATCGTCGCTGATTATATTCCATTCTCAATAATTTTTTTAATTATTCCTTGCTTGTGATATTTTAACCCCCAGAAGCTGTAATGCTAAAAGCTATTAGCTTAAGGGTTAAGTAAAATTCGAGCTAAAGTAGCTAAAATCCAAAATCTGAAAGCCAAAAAATCATCACTTTAGATACTTGTTGAAATTAGTAAATAAGTCTAGCGATATATTTTAATTGAGCAAGATGTGTAACATCCAGTTATGTATTTTTGACATAAAATATG
>JBCCDM010000535.1:0-3408 GCA_039030795.1 Cyanobacteria bacterium P01_A01_bin.84 | reverse complement strand
TTACACTCGGTAGGCGGGTGTTTAAATAAAGCCTACACTATGAAAAGAATGTTTAACCTGCTAATAGCTTTTATGAGATGAATTACATATTACTCCAAGTACAAAGACCTATTCTAAAGTACAACCTCAATGATTGTACGGGTTACACTCGGTAGGCGGGTGTTTAAAGAAAGCCTACACTATGAAAAGAATGTTTAACCTGCTAATAGCTTTTATGAGATGAATTACATATTACTCCAAATACAAAGACCTATTCTAAAGTACAAACTCAACGATTGTACAGATTACACTTGGTCGGCGGGTGTTTAAAGAAAGCCGATACTATGTAACGAGTTTTAACCTGCTAATAGAGTCTATGAGATGAATTACGTATTACTCTAAGTAAAAATACCTATTATAAAAATAGGACTTAACTAACAGTGCGCGTATCTTTATCGTGGTAGCAGCGTTCTACAATACACGGGGCGGTATAACCATACTACTACTGGTGTGGTAACAAACAATGGGGTATTATACCCCTCCCACCACCCTCCCCCCCAAAAACAACTGTGTTAGTAAGTTGATAATATATCAAAAAAAAAAAAACACCAACCACCAAACACAACGGGCCTCTTGTCGTTGCGCCAAGAACTCGATGGTTAGCAAATAGACAGACAGTCATTACAAAGAGCGAGTGGTATTATTCACCACCGACGACTATGACATATGGGGTATTTAAATTAACCATACGATTAGCGAATTACAAGCTGGCCGGCAGGATTCCCGTAGCTATTAGGGCCGGTAACGCTTAACTACTTGGCTGTGGGTAGGTGCCAAGGACGTGAGGGGGCGTTACCAGAGCCACAAACGGGGTCATAGACAAAAAAGTTCAGCACCCGGCAGCTAAGCTGATTTGACCACCACATAAACCGTAAGCATTAGTTTATGGTATAACAAAAAACCCAAACTATACCCAAATGTACTAAGTTCCCCGGACGTTAGATGTGCGCATATGGGTGTATGGGGTGTTTACACCCCACTAACATTTATGGGATAGATAACTTACTATTCCAAATACAAAAACCTACCCTAACGATTCCCTTCTGGATACAACAAACTACCCATTACGGCACAGCGAGTATACGGGAGTTACAGCACGGGAGTACAACTCGAAAATTAAATTTTTTGAAACTACAAACCAAAACAATATGATATATTTTATAAAAATGATTACTTTTGTAATACTAGAGCATTTTGGATGGGATGAATACTTCGGAATACAAAAGAAAACTGTTGCAAAGATGAAAAAAAATTTAAAAAAATTATTCAAATTTACATCGCTGTGGGATTTTTTCGTCAGATTTAATAAAATGCTACGACTTACCCGCCGCTTTAAGTTTTTCTTCACGTCTCGTTGAGACTATATGAAGGGTAAAGTTGAGTACTTACTGTATGACAGCCCGCCACTCCTATTAATAATACTCCCGTACTACACCTTCTGGATAGTACTGACATCTTTTCCATGGACTAGGAAATATGCAGATACATGCATATTAATCAGGTACGGCCACATAGGTCTCTTATACCTTATACTGTATTACACTGCTATGGCCATAATGTGGATAATTACCATTGGCTTCATAATAGTCATATTTTTTTGTTAATTCAGCTTCAGTATAGACTGTATGTTTCTACTATAGACAGGTAGTTTTAAACCCCTCATATAAACAACCCCCATAGGCCCGGGTAAAATATACACCTAAGGGTAAAGGGCAGGCAGAGGTGCTAGGGGGCTTTTTTTAACAAACTATAATACCAATACATAACGGTTAGGAGGAAGGGGTATTA
Source organism: Cyanobacteria bacterium P01_A01_bin.84 (assembly GCA_039030795.1). Taxonomy (GTDB): domain Bacteria; phylum Cyanobacteriota; class Cyanobacteriia; order Cyanobacteriales; family Nostocaceae; genus JBCCDM01. The sequence continues at coordinate 1,581 of JBCCDM010000535.1, read as the reverse complement.
GCATAAAATACTAAAAAAAAAATAAAACACAACGGTATGGACAATTTGATTTACATACCAAACGGTATTAAGAATAAACGTTGGTGTTAAATAAAAATGGCAGTACCAAAAAGAAAAAAAGCACAAAAAAAGATTATAAAACCTACAGCCCTGCGAATAGATAAAGCAAACAAGGTTAGGTTCCCGCCTACCAGACTTACAAAGAGTCGGTTTTACATAGAGACATATGAGCGGATTGAGTATGAGCGGGCTAAGGTGCACCGCTCGCCGTATAAGGCTCACAGAACATTTTTAATAAAAGCGCGTAAACTTTGAACATCAGCTAGGTATAGACTGCCTAACATGTTTAAATTATCAAAAAAAAATAGAACTAAATTTTGAGAAAAAAACCACGATAAAGTTGTACACAAGCGGAAAGAGGTTATGTTAGAAAAAAAATTAAAACAGGCCCTTTACTCTCGCTCAAAGAAATGACGAATACTTGCCGCAGCTAATTGGAACAGACACTTGGTTAACTATAGGCGGTGTGTAAAAGTGAAAAAACCGACCATTAAAGTCCGAGAAGTGGGACCGAGTGGTTTAAACACCGAACACACCCCCCCTATACTATCAGACATTCTCAGAGGTCAGAGTAAAAAAATATACAAAAAAAAAATATACCCCCGAACGGACTCGTGTAACATACCTATAGGCCTGCCGGACCCTACACGCACGCAAATATTTGTACAGAGCAAGGCGGTACGATCTCTTGGTAATTGCTATATAGCAAATTATGGAGACCAATTTGTAAACGAAAATAATATTTTTTTTTTTAAAAAGAACAAATTAAAATTTTATGACTGGCGGTGGTATCATTAAGTGCCAACCAACGTGTGTATTTAAATATGAAATCAATTTTAATACTGTTAACAACAGGAATAAACGTAATTGGAGTATCGATGCTTCTATGGGGTATATCCCTACTAGGAAAACCAATAAACCAACCTGACGTAAACATAGATAAACAGACAAACTTCGAGTGTGGTTTTGAAAACACCTCACTAGGCGACGGGTCCGTAATATTTAAAGGCTCGGTAGTGTTTATGTTTTTGTTAGTGTACGATTTAGAGATTCTGTTATTAATGCCTATAGCCATGAACGCAGCTCTACTCCCCCAAACAATTTACTCAGCTTTAGTAATACTGTGTACAATAGCGTATACTTGCTGGGCTGATATAGAAATGAAAACTTTAGAATACGATAACTAAAAAGTATTTAAAGATAGGAAACAATATTTTATGTTTATAAACCCCCTACTAACACCACTGGTTATGTATGGTATTTGCATAAGTCTTTTAGCAAACCAACTGGTATCGACTTATTTTTTAAATAACAATGGTATTTTTAGTATAAGCGTACTTACCAACCTGACCCTTATGGTGATACCGGTAGCGTTGGTTACGATATTAATCTGCAGTAAAAGTACACTGCAGGCTTTTTGTAGGCCACAACCTAATTTCAATTTTTGTGATCACAGGACTGGCCGCAGCGGTGCTCGCGAACCCGCAGATCCGTACATTCCTGGCGACTGCGGTGACGGGC
>JBCCDM010000534.1:0-3427 GCA_039030795.1 Cyanobacteria bacterium P01_A01_bin.84 | reverse complement strand
TATTTTTTTTATTTATACTGACTTAGGCTAAATAATTTTTCTTACCAGTTTTATATTTATATAGGACTCCTAATCAACGTTTGAAAAAATTTCATTACACTCTTTGTCAAGAGTTCTTAATTAAGGGTTTCCTACCTAAACGAAAAATTTCATTCATCAAACCGGATTCCTATATATCGAACCTATGTTTCTCTCAATCGCTTATCCATAGTTAAAAAATCAACCCAAGAATTACTTCAAATAAGCGAGCCTACTTGAAGTTTAAAAATTAAGGACGATAATATATTGCAAGTCTAAAAAGTCTCTTGACTTCGCAATAAAATTAGCGTATTACACTATATACCACTTTGACAATTATTTCCTTTTCCACACTTATTCTTACACTCACATTTAAAACTATTGTTGCTTGTATTAATTCACGATGAAAGACTTAGTTTCACTTGAGACAGCAGTTACTTTCCTGATAATAATCTCATTCGGTTGTACTATTTTAATTGCCAGCTAAGCAACTAGAACCGCAAATAAACTTAGTGCAAACTGTTACATTCAAATGCAGTATTTTTAATGAGTTAAATTCTTAATTCGATTGAATGAAATTGATTTAGGACAGAATATCTATATTAACTCTATCACGTTATTGTTTAAAAGTTATGTCATGGTTTTTTGATGTAATTCTTAAATCAGTTTAAATGTAGGCACATAGCGATACAAAGTCATTTACAAACAATGGTAAGAATGCCTTATCTCAAGTTACATAGATGTCGTCAACTAACGACTAAGAATTATCTTTCCCAATCTCTAAAGTATTTAGTATTACTAATATTTTTCTCAGAATTTAACTTCACAACCAAGAGTATTGCTGCTAATCCTCATCAAGATTCCGTCCAGGGTTCTATTAGCAAATTTTCACAAAAGCAAATATCCCAGAAAAACAAATCTTTCCCCAATGAATTAAATATTTTGACGGGAGATTTGATTAACTTGAACGGTCGTCAAGTTGCAGGAGCATGGTTACAACAGGAAAGAAAAGATCGGACTATCAATACTTACATTAGCGATAGTGCTTTGAAAAAACTATTTGGTATAGACCTACTAAATAGCAGTAACTGGAATTACCAACCAGTTCAATGGTTTTCTTCGTTTAGGCAACAACAGACCTTACCAAGCTTGATGAAGAATGGATATCGATACTTAGATGTTACCAAATTTATCAAACAAACAGGTTGGCAATTGCAATCTAATGGCAAAGTATTAGGGATAAACACACCACAAGCTCGCGTCAGAAATATTATTCAAACTCAAACATCCTCGCAGAAACGCGTAGTTATTAATTTAGATAATCCCGTTCCTTGGGAAATTCGTCAAGAAGCGCCAAGAAAACGTCAGCCAAAACCAAAACCTAAACCGCGATCGCCCTTAGAAGTCTTTATATCTAATATTAAGCCCCAGACACCAGTACCCAAACCATCACCACCCAACCGAGACTGGACTATTTTTATTGATGCTCAAGTAAGGGATGAATTAGTTAAACTTTATACACCACAATCATCTATCCGCTCCCTTCTAACACCAAATCAACCCGAGACCATTCAGTTAAAACCAAGTCAGTTAAAGCCAAATCAACCAGTTATAATAAAAACCCAAGAACCATTAATAAAACAAGTAGAGGTAGTAAATAACCGCACAGTTATTCGATTAAGTCTTCCATTTGGTATGGCTCCCCGGGTTAGTAGTTTTCCTCAACCCAACCGTTTGGTAATAGATATTCGCCCGGATGCGATGGTAGCACGGAATATAGCTTGGGCACCAGGAATACTATGGCGACAGCAATTTCTAGACTTGGATCGAGAACGCTTTGCAGTCAAATGGTTAGAAATCGATCCACTGTCTCCAGGAATAAAAATTAAACCAATCGAATCAGAAACTCGTACCTTGATTGGAACTGCACCTTTAATTAAAACTGCGCAAAAATACTTAGCTTACGCAGCTATCAATGGTGGATTTTTTAACCGAAAAAATCTATTACCCCTAGGGGCTATTCGTCGTGACGGGAAATGGCTATCAAGTCCAATTTTAAATCGAGGTGCGATCGCTTGGGATAATTCTGGCAATTTTCACATGGGTCGTCTGAAACTAGAAGAAGTAATAATTACCTCTGATGGTAAAAAATTACCAATTTTGGCTCTTAATAGTGGTTACGTTCAAAAAGGTATTGCCCGTTATACTCCTGAATGGGGTTCTACTTATAGCCCCCTAACTGATAATGAAATCATTTTAGTAGTGCGTAATAACCGCATATTAAATCAGTACCTAGGAAAAACAGCTCTTGAAGATCGAGTACCAATTCCCCGAGATGGTTATTTATTAACTTTACGAGCTTTTTCGGTTAATAACGTCTCGGAATTCTCTCCTGGTACTCAAATAAAAATTGTCAAATCTACCGTACCTAGTATATTCAATCGCTACCCGAATATTATGGGAGCCGGACCATTACTACTACTAAATCGTCAAATAGTTCTGGATGCTAAAAGCGAAAATTTTAGTGGTGCTTTTAGTAAGCAAAAAGCAATTCGCAGTGGTATTTGTACTACTGAGTCAGGAAAGTTGATAGTTGCAGCTGTTCATAATCGTTCTGGTGGTGCCGGTCCAACCCTATTAGAACACGCCCAAATAATGGAGAATATGGGATGTATTAATGCTCTTAACCTAGATGGTGGTAGTTCTACCAGCATCTACTTAGGGGGAGAACTAATCAATCGTTCTTCAAATACTGCTGCGAGAGTACATAATGGTATCGGTATTTTCTTACAACCTTTTCCAACTAAAAAATAACTGTTATTGATATTTTTTCACTAATATGTTAGGCACGAGGCTTTGAAATTGCTTCTCAAGCGCGGAGAAACTCCGCAAACACTATTTATTGTAAGGCTTCCTCCGCGCACGCCAATACGGACACAGTAACACAAACATTTTTCTCCATTCACTTAGGAATGCAAATTTAATAACTTACAATTTTGATTTAACATTGGAATGGTGCGTTACGCTGCGTTAACAACACCCTAATTCTGTATTTTATTTAATCCATATTTCTTAGTAGTCTGTCAATGTCAATTGTAAAGGTATCCCCTAAACAAAGCCATGGATGAGAGAGCTATTGGCTTTTTATGGGCAAGCTGAGGCTACCCAAACAAAAATAAAACTAGGCTGCTATAGTTTAATTGCATTATTAGCTATAGATATAGAATATATTCCAAAGATTATCTACACCTATGTTAATTTATTTAAAATTTTATCAAAATATTAAAGATAAGAAGTTGACCGGTGGAATCTATTTTGGCCAACCACGAGGTCGATCTGAAGATGGAAATAGTGCATTTGATTCCTGCATATATTCAAAGGAAGAAATATTACGGGTAAGCAAATTGGC
>JBCCDM010000533.1:0-3429 GCA_039030795.1 Cyanobacteria bacterium P01_A01_bin.84 | reverse complement strand
CCTGTAGCGGATAAAACAAATATATTTTTTCCTAATCACTATTCATTTTAACTAAAAGCAAACTATGTAAGTAGCGTAAAATAGTAGTCGTCAAAATAACGCTTGTAGCTAAAATCAACCAAAAACTATTGATTACAAATTGAGATTGGTCTAACGCTAAACCACCTAAAGGTGGACCAATTAAATAGCCAACAGCCCAACAAAGAGAATTAATCGAGAAATAAAGGCCGCGTTTATCTAGCGGAGCAATTTCGCTAACTAAGGCTGAGGCTGATGGGGTGTAAGAAACTATAGCCAAAGCAAATAAGGATAATGCTAACGCAGCCCAAGCTATTGGATAACTTAAGAAAACACCACTGACCCAAATGCAAATAAAACCGATTGCCCATAAAAAGGCGGAAATAGTCAGCGCTGCGGAGTGAGATAAACGCTTCATCAAGCGAGCGACAGGTAGTTGTGCAATTATTGCTAAGATTAAATGCCAGGTGAAAAGAGCGCTGATAGTTGTTTCTGTAAATCCTTTATTTGCCTCCGAAATTTGAATAAACTTACTGAAATAAACTGGAAGAGTACTGTGTAGCTGAGAAATATAGGTAGTAAAAATAATATTGACTACAACGAAAATAAGCAGACGATTGTCTGTTAACGCTGCTTTCCAAGAAGCTATTTGTTGTGGAATTGAACCTGAATTTACTTTTGCTACGTAATTACGATTATTTTTAATTGCTGCATAAATAACCACGAAAAATAAAATGAATGATACCCCATCAATAATAAATAGCAAGCGATAACTGGCAGTATTTGCTATTAATGCTCCTGCTAAAACTATTCCCAAACCCAGACCAATATTGTCTGCAAATCTTGTAATAGCGAACGCTTCACGACTATTTTCGGTATTAGTTAAATCCGAAACAACAGCCTCGGTCGCTGGCCAATACAATCCGATGCCTAGCCCATTTATCAAATTACCAATAACCAGGGTGACAAAATTATGTGTAGCAGCTAAAACTAAAGAACCAATTGCTGAAATTGCAGCTGAAAGCAGTAAAGTACGACGACGACCCCATAAGGGGGAATCAGCTAAAGAACCTCCCAAAATTCGTCCAATAACCCCTGAGATGGAATGACTACCCAAAGCTATACCAACAGTGGTTGCTGATAGACCAATTTGATTAACAAAGAAAATGGGAGCGTAAAACAAAGTGAAACCCGTACCGACTTCGTTTAGTAAGCGACCGAATGCCAAAATCCAAATTTGAGCATCAAGATTCGGTAAGTGCTTGCGAGGAAAGGATTTCATGGGTAAAAGGGTAGTAAGCAAATGACATCAGTTGTAATTCTTATCATTAACTCAAATTTTCCTCACTAATTCCACACGATTTCCACAGCCTTTTGGTGAGTTTTCCACAGCCTTTTGACGTTTTGATAGGCTTTAGAACATACTGCTGGGGATTTAGATAAAGCAAAGTGAAGATTCGCAAGGACTGAGTTACTATTAATAATTGTAACAATTTAGGGCGTATATACTTGATTATTCCGTAATCATTAAATTTTTATGCATGGCTTTGTAACATTTCGCAGCATTGACAAACCCACCCCCCTTTAGCGCAAAATGATGCGACAAGTTTTTTATCAACAACCCACTTGCAATGTAATATTGCAGTTTGTCGATATGTTTATGTAGCAAGCATTCAAAGCTTCTATAGCTCTAAATATTTCACCAAAGTGTTTGCGATAAAGCCAACATATGCTTGTATCCGCCTTTAATAGCCCGATTTTCAGGAGAAGAATTATGAACGCCACAGTTAGTCTTTTAGCAGCAGTCCCAGAGACACTTCACGAATCCTTAAAGAATTACTTGGAAAGTCATCCAGATTGGGATCAAGACCGAGTACTTACCGCTGCTCTGTCTTTGTTTTTGCTTCAGAACGGAGATAGTGACCGCCGCGCAGCCCGGGTTTATTTAGAAACCTTATTTCATCATTCCTAGTACTCAATTAGCTCTAAATAGCTTGCGAGTTTGGTTGGGAATAGATATAGTATCCTTCATTAGTCCTGTGTCTTTAGATAGGTAATTTTCGATAATAAGAGCGAACCTAGAGTCATAAAACTGATACAAGTATTATCTAGAATTTATCAGCCATAAGAAAAGACCCGGCTTTACTCAACAAAAGCCGGGTATTTTAAAAACAAAAATAGAATACAAGAAACAAACAAATAAATATCCTTCTCAAAGAGGGATTTCTTATTAGACGCTGTGATTTAAACTATCTGTTATTTAAAAAATAATTTTTAACTCAACTGTGACGCTATTATCTGATTGACTCTTCACATCATTAAAAGCGGTGGAATTAACATTAAATAGTTTACAATATCCATATTGTCCATTCTTTATAATCTAACAGTTTACCAGGCTCACTCTGTTCTCTGTAAAGAGGGAGTAATATCTCCTTAGCTGCCTTAATTCACAATTAGGGCGTGCATTTACCGAGAGTTATTCGGCAGATTTTAAATTATTGTACTGACATGATAGTTATCTCATTTCGCAGCACTTAAAAGTACCTATTCCAATTTCATCCCACTATTAAAAATACTGGGCTTTGATTATCACGAATTCTGTAAAATAGTAGCTTGTTGCTTAAACTAAGTTGAGATTGTAATTCTTTTTTGAGACAAGTATTCTGAAATATAAATAAAAATTTAAATTCAGTATATTCTGCCAACAATGTGAAGTTTATTTTTTCCCTGAGCCTAGATTTCTTAAATTAAAGTAAATGGCAAGTGAAACGCTGAATATAAGACCGAGAATACATAAAAGGAGGTTTGGCCTCCCGTTATAATCACACACTCATACTCATATCTCGTTACCTATAGGTAATGAACTTATGTTCTACTCATCTATAATGACGTTGACCTAAACTCTTGAGCCATCTGCACCACGCACTTCTACTAAGGTAAATTATCTTTTTACAGGCTGCTTTCAGGCATTTAATTGGGTTATACAGAAGTATATTATTTAACCACAATTAGATAATTGATAAGTAGGTCGGCACGACCTCCCATCTACGTGAAGGGGAGGTTTATGACGATTAAACTAAACTTTCTCAGGTTGCTGCGCTGGAGCAGGACATTCAAATTTGTAGCCAACACCACGCACTGTTTGAATTAAAGCAGGCTGAGCAGCATCAGCTTCAATCTTTTTGCGAATTTGACCTATATGTACGTCTACAACCCTTTGGTCACCAACATATTCATAGTCCCATACCTCTTGGATTAGTTCGGCACGTCGCCAAACTCTACCAGGATGGCTGGCCAAAAAATGTAACAAGTCAAATTCCAACGCAGTCAAAGGAACTGGTAGGTTATTGAGCGAAACTTCTCTTCGGACGGGATCTATCATCAACTTTTCAAAAACTAAACGTTTTTGTT
>JBCCDM010000532.1:0-3457 GCA_039030795.1 Cyanobacteria bacterium P01_A01_bin.84 | reverse complement strand
TTGTCGTAGATGTAGTTCTGTTTCCAAGGGAGGTTCATCACTATATAAATCACCTGGAGGAACGATAACATTTTCTGTGATTTCTGGGCTAGTCTCTAACTCTTTGGCTAAGGACATGATGGGAGTATGATTTTAGAATTTTATTGATTCATTTTAACGTTTTTACCCTTTACACCTTTCCCTTTGACCTTATTCTATTTTTATAGGTATTTACTCCTTCACAAAACGACATAATTGGCTAAAATGAGTTAAAGCAATTTTTTCATTTTGTGAACCAGAGGCTCCAGCAATCTTATGCAACTGAAAATCAGTGCATCTCGAATTCCTTTAGGATCAGTACTATTAATCGCTCCCTTCTTTCTGTGGGGAACAACGATGGTCGCAATGAAAGGAACAATCCCCCATACAACACCTCTTTTTATGGCAGGTTTACGGATAATTCCTGCGGGGGTACTGATTTTGATAGTTGCAGCCATTATGGGTAGACCCCAGCCCCAAGGTTGGAAGGCTTGGTTATGGATTATTTTATTTGGTTTGGTTGATGGAACGTTATTTCAAGGCTTTTTAAGTGAGGGAATAGTTAAAACTGGTGCGGGTCTAGGTTCTGTGATAATTGATTCCCAGCCCCTTGCTGTCGCTGTGATGTCTGCTTGGTTATTTAAAGATAAAATTGGCTTCTGGGGATGGTTTGGTCTTTTTCTAGGTATATTTGGTATTAGCTTAATTGGCTTACCCGATGAGTGGATTTTAGGTTTATTCTCACAGACCGTTAGTGATTTTACTTTACCTAGCTTTAGTTCTCTATGGCAAAGTGGCGAGTGGTTGATGTTTTTAGCTGCTTTGTCTATGGCTGTAGGAACGGTAATGATTAGGTTTGTATGTCGTTATGTCGATCCTGTGACTGCTACAGGATGGCACATGATTTTAGGTGGTTTACCTTTGTGGGGAATTTCATCAGTCACAGAGTCGGGACAGTGGTCTAATTTGATACCTTCTGATTGGTTTGCACTCGCATATGCAACCATATTTGGTAGCGCGATCGCTTATGGGTTATTTTTCCACTTTGCTTCTAATGGTAGTTTGACTAGTCTGAGTTCTTTGACTTTTCTGACACCAGTGTTTGCTTTAACATTTGGTAATTGGTTACTAGGGGAAACACTCACTCCTCTTCAGTGGTTTGGAGTTGCTTTAAGCCTAGTTAGCATATATTTAATAAATCAACGTAATACTTTGGCAGAGCGCAAAAGTAATAATCGAGAAGAAAATTGTGACGCGATCGCAATAAGCTCTGAGGTCTCTAAATCTAGTGGTAAACTCAATCCTGTTAGTGTTATCGCTACAGACTTTAAACCATAAATTTATTTTCTGTAAATTATTTATACATAGCCCTAGTACAAGTCGGCGTAAATAAACCAAGCATTCATAACTTGGAAAAGGGATAAAGGAAGATAGAAATGGTAGCCTTTAAGCTTATCCCTAACTCAGGTTAAGTAGTAATACGTATAAAAGGTGAAAATGTTTTTTAAGAAAAATTCAGAATGGAGAGATTCTGCCCCAAACCCTCTCCCAATCAGAAATATGGAGATTTCTAAATACATACTATTTAGTGCGATCTCTTCTTTCGGGGTAAACGTTTAATATATTTATTTTTTTAATTGGTATCTTTAAGAACAATTTTTAGTTGAAAGTAGGGTGTTCAAAATCACTTTTTATGGGTAAAACTGATAATAAAACCACTTGCTATTCTGTCTCACAGATAACAAGAACTATACCTAATTTCTAAAACTAGCAGCTATGAGGCTATGCCATTTTTCGATTTTAATTACTTATTTTACTTGCTTGGGACTCAACCCTAGTTATGCAAGCATAGCCCGTAATGATTTATTACCAGAATCTTATCAAATTTCACAAGTAAACTCGGCTAGCAATACAAGCAGAGCATTATTGAAACCTGGAAATATTGGAGATGATGTCAAAAAGTTGCAAACTCAGTTGAAACAATTGGGTCATTACAGTGAAGTCGTAGATGGAGTATATCGGAAAAGTACTCGTACTGCTATTGCTAAATTTCAGAAAGCTAAAGGTTTAAATGCAGACGGTATTGCTGGGGAAACAACCCAGAATGCTATTTTAAAGGCTATCAAAGAAAAAGAGTTTGAAAATTCTTCTACTAAACCACCTGATTCCCAATCAAATACTGGAAAGAAACAATCGAGTAAAAGGGATATCATTGTTTGGTCATTAATTGCGATCGCAACATTAGGTAGTTTGGGTATGGGGTTATATTTCCTCAAATTTTCTGGTAGAAAACAAGAAAATATACCCCAAGGATCAGATGAAGAAAATACTGCTAGCAGTGTTAATACCCAGGAAACCCCACAGTCCAACAAAGTATCTGACTCTGAATCTCAAAAGACCCATCCAACATCTCGTCTTACCAAAGTAGATATAGTCGATAAATTAATTAAAGATATACAAAGTACAGATCCAAACAAACGTCGTAAAGCTATTTGGGATTTAGGACAAAAAGGTGATTCCCGAGCGATTCAACCCATGATAGATTACATGGTACACGTCGATTCTCAACAGCGTAGCCTGATATTAGCAGCTCTTGCAGAAATAGGCGATCGCACTTTGCAACCAATGAACCGGGCACTAGCAATATCAATGCAGGACGATAGTCCACAAGTTAGACAAAATGCAATCCGCGATATTACGCGTATCTATGACACTATGGCTCAAATTAGCCAAATGCTATCTTATGCATTAGAAGATAGTGATCCACAAGTCCAAGAAACAGCAAAGTATGCTCTAACTCAAATGAACCGCATTCGTAATTTACCTGTAAATAGATCGAATTCTACTCCGGAATTATCTAAAGAATCAATATCAGAATTCAATAATGTCACCTCAATCGGCTTTCCTGAGTTAGGGAATGCTCACCAGAACGGGAATCACAATGGGAGATAGAGAAAAAATGACTATACATCTCTGGAAAAAGAATGTGGAAATGTAGCACCGTTATGTTTTAAACAAGAGTTATAGATTGCAGATATTTAATTCATGGAGAAGATGTTCAATTACAAATAAAAAATTTTTCACTTACTGAAGATATTGAAAATTAAGATGTTTTACATCTACACAAACTTCATTATCTTTAGACCTCTTACAAAATACTCAGAATAATTAAATTGGTATCATATAACAATTTAAGGGCTGTTTGCACAGGTTAATGTAGAATTTCCAATTAAATCAAAGTTGTAATGCTATTTTAGGCGGAAGTTGCACATTACTAGTCCAACGAAGGTTGGACTTTATTTTCAGTAGCTCCACTCTGAAGCGAGTAAGAGCGTTATATACATCCTCACATATAATTGGGTATTAGTTATTTAATTTGCATGGTTAGTATGTTTCTTCTAAAGTAATATGTGTATATTATAAATTAATAGAATTTGCA
>JBCCDM010000531.1:0-3471 GCA_039030795.1 Cyanobacteria bacterium P01_A01_bin.84 | reverse complement strand
TTAATTCTTCTTTTTTGAGCAATATCATTTATTACAGCATTTGATACTCTTTTAGATAAAGTTTTTTGACCAAATAGACTTTTAAATGATTTATTACTCTCTCCCTCTATACTTTCTGTAGTCTCCGTAGAGAGTTTCCCGGAGGATGCACTTGCAGCTTCTAATAAGTTGACATTACCGCTAATGGATAACATACTAGTTAGTAGTAAAGCACTCATAACTTGTGCTTTTTTGGTGTTAAAATCGATATTGAAGATACTTCTCATGCCAAACTAAATAATTAATAATCACTCAACAGTAATCGGTAACTAGTTATTAGTAAAATATCTAATAGCTAGGTATAAAAATAATATTTTTTCTCCCTTCATCTTCAATAATTTATCTTAGATGAAAGTTGAATTTTTGGATTTAATGCAGATGTAATAAGAGACGCGCTTATATTTATAATTTGTTCCTTATACTTTCAAAAAACTTTAGTAAATATAGGTAAATATATTTTTTTTTCAGTAGTTTCCACTAAAAGTAATTACAATGATTCTACTGGGGTTTCCTAGGCGATCGCGAGATGAATAATATCAATCCTATACCGTGAAAACTCTGAAAGTAATCTGGAAATAAACTAAAAATAAGCTAAAAATAAATTTACTTGAGAATATCGGTCGGGAGCAGATTCCGGCGATGTACAGTGAATTAACGGTAACTTTGTCTTTTAGTATTCCTGAGCATCTATGTATATCCGGAAACTTTACCTGGTATTACTTAAGGGTAGTCAAATATATAAAAGTACAAAAAATAAAAACCTGATTGATTCCAACAAACAGGCTTAAATAACTAACTTTTTTAAAATATTTGAATATATTTGAATATATTTGAATGTATTTGAATTTATTTACAGGACTTACGCAAAAGCGACGTAATCACAGAGTTCTCGCGTTAACTACGTTATGCTACGCAAACCCGTAGCGTGCCCGATAGAGCTTATGCTTCCCTGTAATACGTGACCGTCGCAATGACAAATTTTCCTTGCGTAATTCCTGATTTAAAAGAAAGACAAAGATAATTTTAAACTATCTCATAATGCTTTCAGGCACTCAAAGGTAAATAACTAACTTGCTCCCGTAAAGGTGCATCAAATCTAAAAGTTGTAGACCAATCTTTAAAATCAGGTGCGATTCTAACCATTTTACGAATAATTTCATCATTCACCCATAAAATGACAGGAAAATTAAACTGTTTTGCAAACTCATCCCGCATCAAGTTAGCAGATATAAGCAACTGATTAATTTCTATAACCGATTCTAAACCCGTTACCATTAAAGCCTGGGGTTCAATAGAAGTGCAGCGATTAGCAATTTTTGTATATAGTTGTTTCGCGTCAGATGCTAGCTTCATCTGCATAATTTCCGCAGGGTAAAATTCTTCTAGCATACTCAATATTTGCTTTTGCTTCATACCAGAATTGCAACACGCTAATACCAAAGAAAACTGCTCTGACGAGAACATTACAGTCCTCACTAATCTTTGAGCAAATGCAATGGTATCAATCGTACTACTTTGGGAATCAACTAAGCTAATCATTAATATTACTGAGTTTTAAATGTGTGGATATCTAAGGAATATCAGCAAACTTACTCAGCTAAATTGGGGATAAATATCTTAAGTGAGTAAGTTTGATGACACTGATTTGGGATAACCTATGTTGATTGTATGCAGGGTGTATCAGATTAGCATAGGGTGCATCACCCCACATTTACTTAGATAAATTGAAAAATGTATATTAAAAATATATAAATGTATGGTATGACCCCCTATATTTACGTAGATGAATCCGGTGTATACGTAAGTATCTTTGATGACTACTGATTTTTATTTTCTGGATATCTTCCTAATTTACAAAGATTTGGCAACTTTAATATTGCTTTCTTAGTCTGGATTTTCATGGTTTGATTGAACCAGTGTGAAGTTTTGCACCAATGAGATGAATATGATTGTTTTGAGCAAGTGGTGTTTGAAAATACTGACTGAGGAACGTCGGTCATTGCTTTTTTCCTGGTTACATGGTGCTATACCGATTATTCCTAGAAAATTACGGGGTATAAAGCGTTCATGGTTAGCAGGGTTATTTGCTTTTGGTCTAATATTAACTAGTACACTATCTTGGTTACCTGCTTATGCAGGGGATGTTGTTATTCCCAGTGGTTCTCAATTTCCCCCTCAGGTAAAAATGTCTCAGACTCCGGTAAATACGGAATTGCGGGGGGTCTGGTTGACTAATATTGATAGCAACGTTTTATTTAGCAAAAGAGTTTTAAATAATGCTTTAAATAAACTTAAGAATTTAAACTTTAATGTAGTTTATCCGACAATATGGAATTGGGGTTATACACTTTATCCGAGTCAAGTAGCGAGAAAGGTTATTGGTTCTTCAGTGGACCCAACCCCAGGTTTACGACGCAGAGATATGCTCAAGGAAGCTGTAGAATTAGGACATAAGAAGAATTTATTGGTGATACCTTGGTTTGAATTCGGATTTATGGCTCCTGCTGATTCTTTGCTTGCAAAGCGACATCCACAATGGTTAACCTCCCGGAGAGATGGTAATAAAGTTTGGATGGAAGGAGTACACAAAAGGGTTTGGTTAAGTCCTTTCCGTCCTGATGTACAAGAGTTTATTAAAGATTTAGTCGTCGAAGTTGTTAAAAATTATGACGTTGATGGTATCCAAGTTGATGACCATTTTGGTTTACCATCAGAGCTAGGTTACGATGATTATACAGTCGCACTTTATAAGCAAGAGCATGGCGGTAAAGCACCTCCGAGAGATAATAAAAACCCTGAATGGGTGAAATGGAGAGCTGATAAGATTACCGATTTTATGAAGGAGTTATTTTTTGCAATCAAAGATGTCAAGAAAGACTGTATAGTTTCTGTCTCCCCAAATCCACAACGTTTTTCCTATGAATACTTCCTTGCTGACTGGCAAAAATGGGAAAGAATGGGGCTAGTAGAAGAATTGATTATCCAGCTGTATCGTAATGATATGAACGTATTTACCAGTGAAATGGAACGTCCGGAAGTGCAAGCTGCACGGACTCACATTCCTGTAAGTATCGGTATCTTATCTGGTTTGAAACGTAAATATGTTCCTGTAAAACAAATTCAACAGCAAGTACAAGCAGTACGCGATCGCGATTTTGCAGGAGTGTCTTTCTTCTTCTATGAGACGCTGTGGAATCTTACTAAGGAGAGACCAAAATTTCGTCAGAGAGGTTTACGAAAGGTTTTTTCTCAACCAGCAAAATTCCCTAACCTTCTTGCAGGTTGGAAACCACAGCGCTAGTTAAATACTGAGAAAATTTCCCGCAATTGAAATCACTAAGGCATCAAGAATATTATACCGCGGATATATATCGCGAATATATATATTGTAAGGTCTAGGGGTGCAAGGTTTGCGCCCTGATTTTTCTTTAA
>JBCCDM010000530.1:0-3485 GCA_039030795.1 Cyanobacteria bacterium P01_A01_bin.84 | reverse complement strand
TCTTGTATCCAGGTCGGCAATACCTACCACTTTATGTTTTTCTAGATAGTCCTGCAGGCTGGCATCCGCGGGTTCACGACTGTGCAGCTGAGCATACTCATTTACAACTATTCCGCTAATAGTAGGGCGTTCAGATTCCTGTTCTAGGACAGTTGGGGTGCGGAATGTGGGTTTAATTACTTAATTCCAGAATTTCATTCTCAATACCAAGAAGTTACTTATAATTTACTTCAACCCCCTGACATGGGCATCTATCTAACAACAGAAAGTACTTTTACTAGCTTTGTATCGCGAATGTAATAAAGTAATTTTATCTGATTCTCGGTTTAATTTAAATATAAACACCATAGAACATCCAGTAGTGTATCCGCGATTGATTATTTCAGTCACAGAAACAGCGATCGCATTTACTCGGTTGAATGTAAATAGACATCTGTGGAAAAAGAGTGTCCCAGACGTAGTGCTTCTAGGACTGGGAAAATATTTCCGTGTTGTATTTCAAACCGATTGAACTCCCTCACTCAACTTTTCAGTTTTTAACTTATTCAGTTTATTTTTTTTACGCCAATTTACGCCAATTTCGTCGAAACAAGAATTAGATTCTCTCATACCTTCTAAAGGTAAGAAAATGGTTAATACTTCACCCTGGTGAGGACGTTGACGTACAATCAGCTTACCGCCAATTGCTTGAAATAGATGTTTTGTCGCAGCTAAGTTAAGACTAACAACACCTGTTTCCGGTTGAAAAGTTAATAATTCGCCGATAGCTTTACGAATAGGAGGATTAAATGAGGATGATATATTCGTGCTACCCTCGTTTTGAGTTTGAGGTAAAAGCTGTAACTTTAATTGATTTCCCGCAGGTATGACTTTTACTTGGATATGACTTCCTGCTGGTAAACTACGGGTAAAGTTTTCCATCAATCCAGTCAAAACCCTATCTAACATATTAGGGTTGCTGATTACCATAGGTACTTGTTGGGGTAATACTACATCCAAAGTCAAATTACGTCGCTTTGCTGCTTGTTGCCAACGAGGTATACTTTGCTGTAAGACCTGCTCTAGACACATGGTTGTCAGTTGGGTTTTTGGGGAGACGTTGTCGGTGACAGACTTTTCTAACTCCACTGCTCTAAATAACAGTTCCATGCGGTCTATTTGCTCTGTACATTCGCGGTCTATGGTTTCTAAGCGTTTAATTGCAGTGTCGGGTAGGTTTTTTTGCTTGAGAAGTAGTTTCGTCATTGTGCGAATTGTTGTTAATGGGGTGCGAACCTCATGAGCAAAAGCTTGTAACAATTCTATGTCGTCACATCTACTGCTACTATCAACTGAAACATTTTCAACAGTAAATTCATTGTGATTGATTTTTTCTGACTTCCCTAGCTTTTTATCTGCTTTTATTTGTGCTCCTGTCTCTTCCCGATCGTTAGGTAAATTTGACAGTAGCTGTTGACTAAACTGCATCAGGATGCGAGAATCTAGACCTAATGGCTTATATGTTTGTACTAAGTCTTCTATACGAGCAAATAAATCTGGGTTGTTTAACATGACCCGCGCACCAAGCGATCGCCAAGCTTGTAAGACTATTTCTGGCTCAAAAGAAAATAAGAAGGTTTTCTCCCCTGCCTCATCTTCTGCTAAAACTAAAGCTAGTCTGAATTGCCTGGTAAATATCAAACAGAACTGCTCTTTTGCGATCGCATCTCCACCTAAAAGAGGTAACACCGGTTCCCTAATAATACTCTCACGTTGCTCCTTCTGAGCCAATGCTGACATATTAAAGGGCATTAACGCCAAGGGGTTAAATGGCTGGGTGGTAAAAGTAAGTATATCTAGGTTTTGAGTAATTTCCGGCTGACTAAATACAGGTGTCGGTGCAGTTAACACCAAACCCTCAGAAATTTCGTTATTATTATCTACAATCAGATTTTTCAGCAAATGCTCAGTTGCTGCTAGACTGATTCGCCATTGCGATTCAGCTTTAGCAAAACAAGACCCACTATTCCACAATTGATCTTTTGCTAAAACGTCCCGTAGACTGGGTAAAATCCACATAGTCACTGATTGACCCCTTGACTCACTAGCGACGTATTCGAGTTCTTTACTACTAACTATGAGGTTATCGGTATTTGTCCACTAGTGAAAGTGGTAGAACCGAACAAAAAGGGGTGCTATTTCCACAGTTATGGGCTATTTAAAAACATTCTTTAGTTATATTTATCATAAACTAGGGATATTTTTGTTTATCTATCTTTAAGTTAATCATTAATTAGTCCTGTTATCTGAAAACGTTGAGCCACTCGCTGCTATGAATAGAGGGCGATTCAGGCATTACCTTCTAACCGTTCGCTCGTGTATGCTTGATAATTATTCTTTTCTCACCCTTACCTACCAACATAGATAGGCGTTTGTGAACTAATCTATCTATTGGTAGATGTATACAAAAAATTTGTGCGCGAAGGTAAACATGATTAATTTATATTGTATTATTTTGTAATCTTGGAGAATTTTTGAGATTTTGGTGTTATTCAATCGAGTAGTGGTAGGTATGTTTGAGTTGTTGATTGTTGATTGGTGTAGAAGTACTAATATTGGGATTATGATTGTCAATACAGTATGAGTGAAAATAAAGACGCTTCAAAGCTTTAAAACAAGGCTTTTTTATCTTATACTTAGTTTCCAACCTGGTTTTTTTTATTTCTGCTATAGCCTTATAGCGATCGCTAAGTTATATTTAATTAATTCCAGCTAGGTATTTGCAATAGAAGTGGTTATATATTGTATTTTAAGGAGTGCTATAACAATCCATCTAAACTTATTATCAAATGTATTATTAGATTTTTTTAAAGAATAATTCCAAGCTTGATAAGTAGATGAGTGAGAAAATTTATAGCTATGTCATTGCGAGTGAAATCGAATGTAGCGCTCCCTCAAAGGGTTGTCGTAGAGTAGTAATCACAAGGGTTTTGGGTAATCATTTAGTTACATAGTTGCTTTTGTTTGTGCCTAACTACTTAAGTTTCATTTTGAATTTAATTACTGTTTTATAGTTGTTGTATAGTTAAGTTTTTTCATATTCTGAACGCCACATTAGTTTATTGAAGACTACATATTTATTTCTTGATTCGTCAAACAACTATATTACTATATAAGTGGTACGGTTGATTGGGACATTTTGTTTCAGGAAGATCCCAATTTTGAACCAATATCTTAGTCCGACACCCGCTTAAAGGTATAGCTATATAAACAAAGCCCAGCTTCATAAATAATAATTATTTTAACTCCAGGCTGCTAGCCTGTGAGTGCTTTTTATAAAATTGGGATGCTTCATTTTATTTTCACAGGACTTACGCAACGAAGATTTGTCATTGCGACCGAAACGGAGTGTAGGGAAGCATAAGCTCTATCGAGCAGACTACGTCAACGCAAGGTTTTTGCGATTACGTCGCTATCGCTCGTAATGACAGAATTACATTGCCTTT
>JBCCDM010000529.1:0-3509 GCA_039030795.1 Cyanobacteria bacterium P01_A01_bin.84 | reverse complement strand
TGTAGGTTGGGTAGAGCTTGAGCGTTACCCAACAAAACATTGATAATGTTGGGTTACTCTCCGAGAAGCCGCTCCGCGTCTACGTTCCTCAACCCAACCTACGCTATTTGGAATTTTCAGGCTTAACGGCAACGGTATTGGCTTATAAGTCACAAACGGAAAGTCCTAACGGACACCCGGAAGCGTTAACGTCTCGGACGGAATTACGTAGCTTTTGCGTAAGTCCTGAAGAATTTCTCAACAATTTGGTCAAAATTGACAACTATAGTCTTGAAAGGGTGATACCCCACACTCATTATTTTTTTCTTTATTTTATATAGTGTATGTAGCGGTTCTGACTTACCCTTTAGTTTACAGGAGTTTTGTAGACTAAAGGGCAAGAAGTACGTCAAACTTGTGTAGATTTAATTGTGTAATACTATTAGTTTCTGTGTATATTGTGACTGTTTTGCAGATGTTAACAATATTAATATCAGTCGATTGCAGGAAAAATAACTCTGTATGAGAAAAATATATGAGAGTGAGTTTTCTGTATAGATAAAAAGCGGATAGTATTAATATTACAAGCTTTTAAGGTAAAGCGACCTTTTTTAACCCTATATATTTTGCCTTAAATATTTCTACGATTAGGGCTATAAAGGCAGTAGGGGGCAAAGAATTTCGACTTATAGCAAACGAAGCTTGAATAGCATTTTAATGTTATTTGATTCCAGATTAATGTATAAAGCTACAGGGACTGAAAAGTTTTATTGACAATTTCCTGACCCCCAGAAGAAAAATTAAGACTTATTCTCTTGAAGGTATATAAATTCTCTAGATGAATCGTAAAGCTGACCCTGTATTGCCCAATAACAATGATGATGGCTAAACATATAAATGATTCTGTGGAAGCTATACTAATTTATAGTTATTGGATATTTACCAATATTTGCTGGGAATAAGGAACTTGTATTATCTTCGATGGGATGACCTCGATTGTTAAAACAATTTCTTAAACCAATCCCTTAGAGGCTAATCTTGTAAATATATATTAATGGCTTCTAGTCTTATTACTTCCGAAGAAATTTTTCTGAAAGTTAAACGATGAAAATTGTAATGTTAGCAAGCAGACTGACTCCGACTTCGAGCAAAGCTGACCTGATTGTTTGGGATTGCTTAGTACGATACTGACATAAATATGTTTAAAATTGAAAATTGTGTTGTTTATTTCAACAGCATTGATTCCCCCTTTTTTAGGCTAAATTTATTCGACCGTAAAATCATATATGGATCTCCTTATATCTGGATACAATTTTTTCGGTTTGAATAAATATATTAGTAGTAAGAACGTAATTCATCATTTTCTGCCATGGCAACTAAGTATATTGACATTAGAGAGTACACAGTTAGAGCGCATCAACGCTTGATTCGGACGAGGATATTTCATTTTATTTGTAAGCAGTGTAATTCTCCTACAGAAAGGGAAACTTATGGACCTAGACCGTTATATTGTGAAACCTGCCGTCCCCCACAACCTCCGAAAAAATCTCGCTTACAACCCAAAAAACGTAGCAAGCCTGTACCTATGGCTTACAAAGGTGAAACTGACGATAGACAGAAAAACTAACAGATAGCTATATGATTTCTCAAGGAAAATTAGAACCACCTCCTCAAGACTTGATCCAACCTTTATTAGGATTGCGAGACCATTATGCTCGTCTCGTACAAGAATATGAAGTCTTATATCAAAGTGCGCGAAATCAGCTGATTCATGTCGAAGCATTACTAGCGACTTGGTCTGCAACCAACACCCAACGGAATGGTCATCAATCTTTAGAACTAACGGATATTAGTCATAGAAATCTTGTAGAAGAATCTCTGACTATAGCCGCACCAGCTAGTATTCCTAAAGAACTGTCTCCTGATTTGTCTGAATCTGAGGATGAAGCTGAAATACCCGATGAAGTTGAAATATCTGATAAGGCTGATACATCTGATGAAGTTGATACTCAGCCATCATCTACTAGTGAAGAAGATACCGCTACCCCACCAGTTCCCAGAATATCAATACCGAAGGTTCATAAATCGAACCAACAGGTTCCGGATATTCCGATGGCAAATGATTATCACAATCTCACTAGAATGCAAGCGATTGAAAAATTATTGCACGATCACGTGGGGGGAGTATGCCACATAGATTTTATTGTGCGAACGCTATATGGAGACCTAGAATCCAACTTATTTAAAGTGGTCAAAGGTAGGGTTCAGTCTTCTCTAACCCATGGTAAAGAAAAAAGTTATTGGGCTGCTGTTCCTGACGAGCCTGGTTGTTATACCTTTGATTTAGATAAGTTACCTTCCAAGAAAGGTAAAGGTAAATCAAAGGGTGGGAAGAAAAATCAGCGCAAACCTTTTGTCTTACCAAAAACTAGACGCATACCAATGCTTCCTATCTTTGATGGTAAGTTTCTCATTGATGCCATTTCTATTTTATTAGAAGAAAATTCAGGTAAGGTCTTCACTGTAGCAGAAATCATCTCCGGACTTTACGGAGAACTAACTGAGGAGCAGCTACGAGAGATTAAAAGCGCAGTTCTGAATGAGCTATCAAGAGGTTATCGAATAGGAAGATTTGACAGGGTTCCGGATAAAATAGGCTGTTACACTTGGAATGTGGAAACAATCTCTAAATAGCTAAGCAATAGTTTAGTAATAGTTCAGCCTTATTTACACTTCATTCTACTAGGGCTAATGCTCTAGAGATTTAGCTTTCTTGGCGGGAAGCCTCTCACCGGAAGCAATACAGGAGGTGTGGGTATTTCACTTCAATCAATACTGCTCAGGTACGAACAATTGATTGACCAGTGGTGTTCGTTGGTCATCCCTTTCCCCCGCTCTGGCAAAGCGTGTATTGATGACCGAAGCAATCTTGTAGAGACTAGCAACTGCCATGTCTCTACATCTCCTAAGTTATGAATAAAATCCTCAATCTACAAGTATTAGGTGTGTTTAAGCATTATTCGGGTTAAGAGAAGCTCAGTTCGGGTTAAGTCATATCTTGCACTAAGAAAGTGATGCAATAAATAATACTCAGTATCCCCGAGCGTCTAGGACTGGAAGTCCCAGGCTTATAAACGAAGTCCTCCAAAAGAGGAATGAATAAATCTTGAATTAATAGTATTATTTGTTACCTCATGTTTTCTGTTTGACTATTTATACGTATAGGTGCAAGATTTGAGTTAAGGAACAAATTTTGCTTTTTAACGACTGATTAATCCCTCCTTCCAACGTAACTAGGTTTATAAACACTAAAATCAAGCAATGATACAAAAAGGGTTTCAGCTTATCCCGAATAATGGTTAAGAGAATTTTTGAAATATAAACATAGTTTAAACTGAAGTTCCCCCCATTCGTTTGTACTATGGAGTTTCAAAGCCTTACAGGACTTCAATTTCGCAGGTTAAAACTCTTGTACTACTGGGTACAAATCTTTCAAAAGCTTGTATGATAGGGGTTGTGGCTGATTTTAT
>JBCCDM010000528.1:0-3516 GCA_039030795.1 Cyanobacteria bacterium P01_A01_bin.84 | reverse complement strand
CGTCGAAGAAGTGCCTCAACGACAGCGAGTAGCTCCTACCATAGCTGGCCGAGTAGCTTCCGGGATAGCTGTGCATGCCGCCGTCGTCGTCGCTAAATATACTTTTTTAAAAAATGAATTGTATATATGATTGACACATGAAAATAAATTGACACTGTAAAAATAATTCTTCAAAAGCTAAAGGCTATGAATAATATCAGCAACAATAGCGACCCTTATCTAAGTCACAACTAGCAATTATTCTTGTGGAGAATAAAAAAGATATGACCTTCCCGAGATTTCCAGAATTTTTGCAGAGTTCTCAAACAATGAAGATGTATTTGCATATTAGAGATACATCCTCCCAAAAATTACCTTCAATTATTCAACAGGTAAATTATTCGAGCAAAGCTATGTTACCTTTACCTCCAGTTTTTTCCCACATGAATTTTTTGTTGATTCAAAGTCTGTGTGAAACTGGACATGGTGAGTTTGCAATGATTTCGGAGAAAAAGAATCATCAATTTGCAGTTTATCCAAGTACTCACATAAGAGACCGTTACTTGTTAAACCCTAATCAAATCGAACCGATGAAAGATGCATATCATCAAATCACCAATCAATGGAGTAAATGGTATTCATCTCACTAAAAAGTTATTATTTTGTTAGTCTGTAGTTAGGAAGCTCAAAGCTAAGAGTTACGAGTTCAAAACTAATACCAGTTTAGGCGGAAGTTGCACATTACTAGTCCAACTTTCTTTGGACTTAGTTTCTCGTTAGCTCTACCCTGAAGAGGGTAAGAGGGTTATTAATAGTTCACACCAAGAACAAAAAATTAAGTGTAATAGAATCGGTCGAGATTCATCACTCCAACTGAATATTTGTAATATATGAGACATTGGGCTTTCGATAAACCAGAAGTTTACATAAAGTCGGTGAAGTGTTACTAACACTTGCCGACTTTTTGATTAGATGGATTAGATATTTCAAATTAATTCAAGTTCAAGTTCAAGTTCAAGTTTACATTCAAGTTCAAGTTCAAGTTTAAGTTCAAGTTCAAGTTTAAATTCAAGTTCAAGTTCAAGTTTAAATTTAAATTCAAATTCAAATTCAAATTTTTTACACGATATCAGAGGATAAAGCCATGACTACCAAGAAATATAATCCCCTATTTAGATTAATCTTAAAAGTTTTCAAATACTTTGCTTGGATGATATGTGGATTTACCTTTGCAGCATTTCTAGCCGCAATTTTTGGTTCCTCACACATCGCACTTGGTCTTTTTCCACAAGTTTTTAACTGTATCTGGCGCTTTGGAGTAATTTTACTTGCTTTAGCTGGAGGAGCAGTAGTAATAGAGTCCCTAAGATAGATTTTGCTGAGGTAGATGATTGATTGTTGACCATCTAACATCTGCCATCTACCATGTAACATCTACCAATTACCAATTACCAATTTTCTGGAAAGCATTAACCGATGAGTGGATCTAAAAATATTTATGATTTGTAGTTCGCTTATAAACTTAGAGGTTTAAATGCACCGGATACTTTATTTTATATTTGCTCCTATTGCTTTTATTAGTACAGCTTGCGAACTGATTCCAGAACATGATGCGGTTCCAGAACAAAATTCCCTTTCTGGGAAAAATGTTCCCGTATCCACATCTCCCCCCAAATCCAAAGTTAACAAAGTTGCCAGTAAAACCAAAACAAATTTCCTTTCACCCTTAGAAGAGGAAGTAATTGTAGAGATGAATAAAGCACGAACGAATCCCCAAGCTTACGCCGCTATATTAGAAGAATATAAAACAAAATTTGTTGGTAAAAGAGTACGAATATCTGCAAATGTTTTCCTTCAAACCAAAGAAGGAATCAAAGCAGTTGACGAAGCGATCGCTTATCTTAAACAAGTACGTCCAGTTGGAGTTCTTTACCCATCAAAAGGGCTATCTCTAGCAGCCAAAGACCACGTCAAAGACCAAGGGAAAAAAGGAATTACAGGTCATGACGGGAGTGATGGTAGCACTCCATTTCAACGTATGAATCGTTACGGATCATGGCAAATTACAGCCGGAGAAAACATAAGTTACGGCTCTCATACAGCCAGAGATATTGTTATGCAGCTAATTATTGACGACGGAGTACCCGACCGAGGTCATAGAATTAGTATGTTTAACCCTAAATTTAAAGTAACAGGGGTAGGTTTCGGCATTCATAAAACATATCGACAAATGTGCGTCATTACTTATGCTGGCGGGTATAACGATAAACAAGCTTAAAAAATACCATTCACCAATCACCGATCCCCAATCACCAACTCTTATGAAAAAACACTAATTTCTCCCCTACCATTTTAATTGCAAATGACCAACTGGCAGCTTCTCCTGACTTCTTAAATTTATGCTAGTGTATCTCTAGAAGATCAGATTCGGTTGTTCAGTTTGTTTTCGTTTACATTTGTATCGCAGGCTTCTCCGGATATGAATCTCTACATTTTTTATTCTGGTAAAATCTGGAGATGTTCTATGTCAGTTTATGTCGGCAATCTCTCTTATGAGGTTCAGGAAGAAGACCTCAAACGGGTTTTTGTAGAATATGGCACTGTAAAAAGTGTTAAGCTACCTTTAGACCGAGAAAAAGGTCGCATCAGAGGTTTTGGATTTGTGGAAATGAGTTCAGACGAAGAAGAAGCTGCTGCAATCGAATCCCTTGATGGTGCAGAATGGATGGGCAGAAGCCTCAGAGTAAACAAAGCCAAACCCAAGCCAGAACGTGGTTATTCAGGTGGTGGTAAATGGGGTTCGGAGGGAGGATACTCTCAAGGCTACTAAAAACCCCACAGAGCCAAGTGACTGTTTAAATAAAAGGACAGATTTATTATTGTCTGTCCTTTTTGTTGGTAGTTATGCTCAGCTGTTCGCAGCTAAATGATAGTGAAATAAACATTGTGCCAGTAACGGCGGGAGAAATAATGACCCAAGTAGTTGTGGGTGAGAATGAAGGAATTGAATCAGCATTACGCCGCTTTAAGCGAGAAGTCTCTAAAGCCGGTATCATGCCCGATATCAAAAAGCATCGTCATTTTGAAACACCTTTAGAAAAGCATAAGCGTAAGGCGATCGCTAGATCGAAGCAACGTAAGAGACGTTTCAAATACTAAGAAAATATTAAGAATTGTAATTTTCAGCAGTTCTATTTCACTTTTTCAACACCTACTAAAGAGTAAAATAATTAACCAGAGCGTTTTACCTTCGTGGTAGAACGTTTATTTTTTTGCTTTCTCTGCTTTTATCTCGCTGCTTCACTACATATAAGTTATAAATGTTTTCGTCCCCTGGCATGGGGAAGTGTTTGGAAAGATGCTGATCAGAACGTAGACACTAACGTAGATCAGAAGTTTAGTGGGTAGGGCAGGGATATCGCTATCCCTTTCCCCCCGACAAACCGGACAAGCAAGTTACCAAGCATCCGGCTTTAGCAAACCCTAACTTACCAAAGACTTAAAAATTCATCATCAGACTCACGTTCAAGTTCTAAT
>JBCCDM010000527.1:0-3519 GCA_039030795.1 Cyanobacteria bacterium P01_A01_bin.84 | reverse complement strand
CCCACACCCACACCACCCTCCAACATATGACCCATCAATTAAATCTACCTAACCCAACAATACCTTCTCAGACCCAGATGGAGATAATTTAACTTACTCCGCAACTCTCAATAACGGTTCTCCATTACCATCATGGTTAAACTTTAATCCTCAGACAGGAGAATTTAGCGGTATCCCTGGTGATAATGATGTAGTTGATTTAGATATTAAAGTTACTGCAACTGACCCAGGTGGGGAAACCATCAGCGACAACTTTACCTTACAGGTAACTAACACCAATGACACTCCTAAAATCGATCTTCCCATTGATGACCAAAATATTAATCAAGGTGAACTATTTAAATTCAAAGTTCCTATTGATACCTTCTTTGATGTAGATCCACAAGACACTCTAACTTATTCAGCAACTCTTGATGATGGTTCTCCATTGCCATCATGGTTAACTTTCAATCCTCAAACAAAAGAATTTAGTGGTACCCCCAGCGATCGCGATACTGGTATTTTCAATATCAAAGTTATTGCTACCGATACTAGTGGTGAAACTATTAGCGATACTTTTTCTATAAGTGTAAAAACACCTGTTATTGGTAGTACTGCTAATGAACTTTTAATCGGTAGTAATATTAATGAAAATATTGATGGTAAAGGTGGTAAAGATTTCATTATTGGGAAAAGAGGTAGCGATGACATCACTGGTGGTGATGATGTAGACATTATCTTTGGAGATGTTCTACATCAACAAGCTCGCTTCAATTCCCCAATGGATGACAATATTAGAAGCGGTGGTGGAGACGATATCATTTTTGGTGGTGTTGGTATAGATCATATCTACGGTGAAGCTGGTAATGATTTCATTAGAGGTGAAGATGGTGATGACCACATTACTGGTGGTTTAGGTAATGACATGATTTATGGTGGTGCTGGTAAAGATATGTTCCACATTTATATTGGTAATGGTATTGATACTATCTCAGACTTCCACCTCACTCAGGATGTAATTGCTTTATCTGGAGGTTTAACATTTCCCGATATATCTTGGGAGCAAAGCAATACTGATACTTCTGTTGTCTATAATCAGACACAAGAAGTTTTAGCTCTGTTAAAGGGAATTAACGCAACTGATTTGACTCAAAGTTCTTTCATAACTTCAGGTGGTACTCACACCCATGGTTAATATCACGTTTTGCTCAAAAGGAAACTTTCTAGACAGAAAAAGAAAAACGTCCTAAGTCATATCTTGTATCAAGAAAGTCGTGTAAATAAATAATACTCAGCATTCTCGAGCGCCTAGGACTGGAAGTCCCAGGTTTATAAACGAATTCCTCTTTTAGAGGACTAAATAAATCTTGAATTAATAGTATTATTTATTACTCCATATTTTATGTTTGACTATTTATACGTATAGGTGCAAGATTTGAGCTAACCTTCCCTGGTTGTTGCTATATATGGTGGTTTTGATGTTTATCTAATCAAATCTTATTGGATGAAAAACTTAATTACATTTTTTGTAGGGATGAGTTTTCGATCTACTGAAATTAAATTTATCTGTGAAAAAAGGAAAAGACAACGGAGAATAAGAAAATAATTGATGTAATTAATTCTGTCTAAGTATTTCTAGCAAATATGATTATTCTTCTAATGGGTGTTTCCGGTTCTGGGAAAACCACTGTGGGAAAAAAATTAGCTCAGTTTCTTGATTGTGAATTTGTAGATGCAGATCATTTCCATTCCCAAGAGAATGTAGAGAAAATGCGCCATGGTATACCTTTAGGGGATGCTGATAGAATACCGTGGCTGAAATCCCTTAAAACAGTTATACAACAATGGATTACAGAAAATAAAACTGTAGTACTAGCTTGTTCGGCACTGAAAGCAAGTTATCGTCAGCAATTTTTATTAGATTCAACAACTTCAAAAGATATCAAATTGGTTTATCTTCAAGGCTCCTTTGAATTGATTCGCGAACGTTTGCAACAACGTCAAAATCATTTTATGTCTGAGAAACTTCTCAGAAGTCAATTTGATACTCTTGAAGAACCATTAGATGCAATAGTAATAAATATCTCAAAATCAACAGAAGATATTGTTACAAGTATAGTTAAAAATATTAAAACCAATACAAATTCTGAAGAAGAGCCTCAAATTTTTTAAATACTAATAAAAAAGTAAAGGGTAAAATAAAGTAAAACACAACACAACAAAACAAAACAAAACAAAAAATATTTTAGTGGGAGCCGAATAGCTCCCTTGCCACATATAGTACTGAAATATCCAACTTTGGATTGGGAATTGTTTAGGTTATCCCATCGAAAGCCTGATAAATTTAACTTTAAATGGATTTAAAGTTGATGCGATGACAAAAAATTCTCTACTTCATCAGGTGTGGGTTGAGATGCGATCGCGCCTGGTTTAATAGTAGTTAATGCACCAACAGCAGTAGCGTAGGTAATTATTTCCTTAACTGTTTCTTTGTCAGTCAAGCTTTGCATACCGCGTTGATGGAGTTGGTGAATAAAACCCGCTAAAAAGCTATCTCCTGCACCAGTCGTATCAACTACAGACACAGCAAAAGCAGGTAATTTTCCTTCGTTCTCACCCAAACAATAGCTGCAACCATTTTCTCCATCTGTGACCAATACACCATCTATTCCATGGACTCGGTAAGTAATTGCACCAGGGTCAGCAGTATCAAAAAGCCATTCGGCTTCTTCCTTAGAAAGTTTGAGAAAATCGACCTTGGATAATAAATCCCGAATTTTCTGGGGCGCGATATCAGGGTTCTTCCAAAAAACAGGTCTCCAGTTAACATCCATGACTACCTTAATGTCATATTTATCAGCCATTTCCAAAGCACGATGAATAGCTGCTTCACTTTCAGGATAAGCTAACTCTAAAGTACCCAAAACCAGAAAATCAGCCTTTTCAAATAACTTTTCTGGTAATTTATCTGATTCTAGATGAGTGTCTGCAAACTCTGCTGTATCGTACTTACCAAAACCAGCAAACTGGCGATCGCCACTCTCTGAACGCACCACATAAACCTGCCGGGTCGGGGCTTGTTTATGCCTTTGTAAGCCATTCGTGTTCACACCCACCTCTTTAAGGAGTTGACAAAGTGTATTTCCTGGCTCATCTTCACCAACAGCACCGACAAAACCTGCGGGAGTCCCCAACTTAACCAAAGCACAAGCAACATTTGCAGGAGCTCCTCCTGGATAGGGAGTCCAAGACTCAACTTCAAAAAGCGGTTTTCCTAACTGATCTGCCAGACAATCAAATAAAATTTCGCCCAGGCATAAAACTTGGGAATTACTCATCGTTTGATTATATTTTATAATTTGGATAAGATTTGAACAGAATTTAGATGAAATTTAAGTCGAATCTGGATAAAATTTTAGTGCAATACTTAGTGGAAAACTTACAATTAAAAATAAATTTTTAATTTAGCTATTCTTCATATTTCATAGGATTACATAACTTTTTTGATATATTAATCAACTTTATTTTTTTATTTATTTT
>JBCCDM010000526.1:0-3546 GCA_039030795.1 Cyanobacteria bacterium P01_A01_bin.84 | reverse complement strand
GACTGAACCTCCAAATATACCCGATACTCCACCGACTACAGATGGGGGTGGTGAGACTGAACCTCCAAATATACCCGATACTCCACCGACTACAGATGGGGGTGGTGAGACTGAACCTCCAAATATACCCGATACTCCACCAACTACAGATGGGGGTGGTGAGACTGAACCTCCAAGTATACCCGATACTCCACCGACTACAGATGGTGGAAAACCTGAAGTCCCAGATGTAGACGATACTCCACCAACTACGGATGGTGAAAAACCAGAAACCCCAAATTCAGACGATAGAGATGAACCGGAAGTCCCGGATACAGAGAAACCTGAAGCACCCAACGACGAGATATTACCAACATCAGATAGACCAACATCAGATAGACCAACATCTGATTAAATGAATAAGCTGTCGTACACTCAAAATGTACGACCGCAAGGCTGATCTGACTTTTCACCGTAAGTCCTGAACCCGTGCGGTATGACAACAAACTTAAAAATAATATTTTTAAATCAGGACTTACGCAACGAAGATTTGTGATTGCACCGAAACGTAATGTAGGGTTAGCATGAGTCCTATCGGACACGCGGAAGCAGAGACGGAGTTTGCTCGACAGAACTTATACGTCGCTATCCCTTGTAATCACGGAACTACGTTACTTTTGCGTAATTCCTATAAATACTCAAACCTCACCGATTCCAGCAAGGAGACTCCCACCTACCCTCAAGGGAGGTGTTGAGAGGAATTGCAAGTCAAAAACAAAACGCTGTAAATATATTTTGTATTCACGCAAATCAATTATCAACTGATTTATCTTCATCTATAGGCAGAATAGAAGTAGAAGAATCATAATCTATATTTTCTTGAGAACCCTCTAACCATGGTGTTGTCAAGTCGTCATAATTATTTAATGTAAAAGTATCGGATAACTCTAAATTTAAAGTTTCTTCAGTATCCAGGTCTAAAATACTAACAAATTCTTGCAAATCTATTAAAGCTTCTGCAGCAGATTGATAGCGTTCTTGATAATTATTCAAAACCATTTTGCTAATAATTTTGGCAAAATTAGGATTAATAGAAACATTGTGACTCCAATTTAATTCACCATTTTCACCTTGCTCAATTTCGTGTGGTGATATTCCGGTCAGTGCTTTGATAGCAATCATACCTACTGCGTAAACATCGCTGCTAAAGTGAGGATTCCCAAAACACTGTTCATTGGGTGCGTAACCTTTAGTACCAATACCGATAGTAAAAGAAGTTTGTTCCTGATTTTCTAACTGTTGAGCTGATACTTCTTTGACTGCACCAAAATCAATCAGTACTAATTTGCCATCAGAATTTCGTCGGATGATATTATTGGGTTTTATATCGCGGTGAATAACTTCATTTGCATGGACAAATGCCAGAGTATTAAGTAAATCCCGCAAAATATAAATTACCGATCTTTCATTAATTTGTTTACCCGATGTAATTTCATGACTCAAAGGATGACCAACTATATATTCTTGAACTAAGTAAAACTCTTCCTCTTCCTCAAAGTATGCTAATAATTGAGGTATTTGGTTATGGTTTCCAAGTTTTTCTAAAGTTTTTGCTTCCACACTAAATAAGCGTCTCGCAACTGCTAACTGTTGGGGACCGTGACTTGCTGGTTTAAGTTGCTTGACAACACATAAGGGGTTTCCAGGACGTTTAGTATCCTCCGCAATATAGGTTTCGCTGAATCCGCCAGCACCCAAAACTTTAATAATCTTATACCTAAAATCAAGTATTTTCCCTGATATTTCAATTTGTCTTTGCTGAATTAGGTCTTTTAGGTCTTCTTGCTGGCTGAGAATTTCACGTACAACATGATTATTAGAGTATTTCCGAAAGATATCTACTAACTGACTTTTTCTTAGTAGCTCTTTGGCAAAATCTGCCCCTAAATAAGAAAACCCGACAGATGCGATCGCTAAAATTGGTATAGCTGTGGGTAAAATTAAATAATTAGTGAGAAAAAGAGTAAAGCAGACTCCTCCCCAAGCAGTTGCCAATAAAATACTATAGAAGAATCTATTAATTCCTTGCTTGCTTCTAGTAATTATTAAGCTCACCCCTCCAACTATAAACATTACTAAAATCCCGTTAGCTAAAGGATTAGAAAAAGCTAGTCCAATAGTTTTCCCCTCAAGTAAAGTTGCGATCGCATTGGCATGAATTTCCACCCCAGCCATTCTTTCAGAGGAGAATAAACTAGAAGAAATTGCTACTGGATGATAGTCATTAGCTAATTTAGCTGTTGCACCAATTAGAACTATTTTATCTTTAAAAAATTTTCCTCCATGTAAATAGTTATTCCAATTTTGTTCGTCAAACAAATACCAAAAGGGAATTGTATCAAATGTTCCAGCAGGACCATAGAAGTGTATATGGTCTCCTTTGGGTGCAAGGGATCGCGTGTTAATACCCATAACTCCCGAACGCCATTTTTTTTCTTGACTCTGGGTGTCATCAACACTAATAGCGCTCAGAATGGCTCGATCAAATGAAGGTAGTTTTTCAGTATTCAAGCCATTTTCTAGCAACTGTTTATTAAATGAATTTCCTAACCTGTGGATCTTTCCATCTATTTCTAAAGGAAAATTCACCAAACCAACAGAAACAGAACTCTGAAGAAACATCTGTCGTGGCTGAATCAGCTGCAATATAGGTCCGTGGGGAGTTTGAGAATTACCATAGAGTGCAGCCAAAGTGATTTTTTTACTATGACGCTTTAATGTTGAGAGCAAGCGTAAATCATCTTCTTTCCCATAACGACTAGGTCGATCGAATACTACATCCACACCCACATGACGTGCTCCAGCATCAATTAACTTATCTATTGCTTGAGCATATGCAGCACGCTTAAAAGGATAATCAGTTAAAGGTTCTAATTGCGCACACTCTGCTGAGTTAGTCTTATAACATTGTTCTAGCGAAGAAATTGACTGGTCATCTATTGCCAAAATCACAATTTCTTCAGGTAATGTGCCTTTTCCCTTTAAATAATTAAAAGCGCTATAAGTTTGAGTTTCCATCCATCTGGGTAAACTAGATCCAGAAGCTGTTAGTAGTGCTGCTCCCAGACTACAAATAACAGCAAGTGTATGTCCTAAAGGAGTTATTAATTTTGATTGACTTACAAATGTTGTCAAATTCGTTTTTGTCGATCTTCTTATATTGCGATTGGCATTAGACTCATATTTTTTGGCTAAGGTATATGTAGGTTCTTCTGCCATATAGAACTTCCTATTGTTTTATTTACAACCAACTTATGTACACAATTTTTTAGTAGAAACACTCACCAGATGGCATCAAAATGATTTATTCATGTGTACCTCGACTGTCTTATATTAATTTACCAATATTATTAGGTATTATTTCTAAGTACAAAATTCATCTAACACAATCTTATACAACTTCTTAGCTTTAGGGAAAAATATCTATACTTACTGCGCAGATATGTATTAGCTTTGAAATTTAATATGTATTGCCTCGTCATATTTAAATAAAAATTTACTAAAATT
>JBCCDM010000525.1:0-3563 GCA_039030795.1 Cyanobacteria bacterium P01_A01_bin.84 | reverse complement strand
TCAGCTAATAGAAAATCAACATTATTACCCAGTTCTAACAACTGATTTAAAACACCCTTAACACCTTCTGGTAATAAATCTTTGGCTTGATTTTTCAACCAGTTAACTAATTCTGTTTTGGGTAAACTAGCAGCTTTAAAACTATAATCAGCATTTTCTAATCCCGGATTAGTAATTGTTAGTTCAGCATCCGTAACCGGTAAAGATAAACCCTTGAGAGGAATATCTTTAATTCCTGGAATTACTAAAGCTAATTTAGCAATATCAACCTTACCAGGATAAGTAATTTGGATTTGCTTATCATTAAAAGCAAAATTAACTCCCGTAGTTTCAGCTAAAAGGGTTTGTAGAGCAATTTTGACTTCTGGAGAAACTTTATTTAAGGTATCGATAACTTGTTGGGGAATACCTGTAGTTACTTCCGAACCATTTAACCATGATACTAAATTACTTGTAGTAACATTTTCTATTTTAGAAGTAAAAGTACCATTAGGTGTAATAGTCTGTAGATTGCGCTTATTATTAACCGTCTTAGTACCGATTGTTTTTGCTAAAACCGGATTTTCTGTAGGAATTTGTTTAGTTTTCTCACTAGGAATTGCTTTCGTTAAAGCAGATATATTTTTTGCTTGGGGTTTGGGAGCAATTTTTTCTGTCGGAGCTGGTTTTAACTCCTTAGGTTCGGGAATAACTAAATCATCGCTGGGGGTTGATTTAACTTCCTCAGCTTTGACATCAATTGTCTTAACTACCGGTTCTTCTACAGTCTTTTCTTTATTTGCTTCCGGGTCCTTAATACTAATATCAGCAGAAATTTCTAACTTAGTGGGATTACTCTTATCATTAGCAAAATCAAGCTGGAGAAAACCTAAATTACCCTTACCCTTGAAATCATCACTTAAATTCAGACTGATATCAGCATGAAATTTCGTTTTCTCGGGATTGATATAAAAACCAATCAACTTATTTAATCCAAATCCCAGAGAAAAATTGTACTGAAAATCACCAGTTAATTGTCCTTCAGTATCAAAACCAATACCCAAAGCAGGAAGACCTAAATCTGTAGAAAGGTCAAGTTTAAATAAATTGTATTTTTTCTGAGCATTAAACTCAAAATAAACATCGGTATCTGTCATTTTTGTCGTGACATCTACCCCAGAAATTCCCAAATCATTCAGAGATTTTTCGAGTATTTTATCTAAACTATTAGCAGTAAACTTATCTGGTTCTGTTTGAGTAATAGCTTTGCTAACCGAATCTCCTAAATCTTGAAGTAAACTGGGAGAGCGACCCTTAAGAGAACCAATAATCGGTAATTCTAGATTATCAACCGAATCTTGAAGCGTACCAAATCCGGTATCAATACCTTGAATTGTTTGACTTTTATCGAGAACCCGGTCTGTAATATAAACTTTCTCCGACTCTAAATTAAATCCTTTGTAATTAACATCTTCACTATCGATTTTATAGTCAATTACAGCAACATTTTTATCCAAATCCGGTTCAATAATTCCATCATCTAAAGCTTGAACCTTAACACTTTGTAATTTAAACCAGTCTTCCGGTTTAAAAGTAACTTTGATTTCATTAACTAACTTACCATCTTGAACAAATTTTAATTGCTCCTTGTCCTCTCCACTCGCATTTTTCTTAATAGAATTAGTTGTTAAAGTGATAGTGACATCCTGAGAAGGTTCGCTGAGAAGAGAAATTTCAAATTCAGAAGTACGAATTGTATCATTCTCAGTAGTCTTAAAAACATCATCTTCAATAGCAACAATTCGATTTCCACCTTTGACAATCCTGACTCCAGGAACATCATTATCAATAATATCAATGCTAGCGGTTTGAGAACTAGTATCTAAACTATAACCATCACCAGCAAGTAACGTAACTTCAACAGTTTCCGAAGGAATTCTAGCAGTACTCTTATCATTTATTTGATTAGCATTACCGCTATCAACTTCTACTTTAATTTCTCCGCTGTAAATATTAGTATTTTTATCAGCACTATAACTTAGAGTTGCACCTTGAATTACTTTTCCAGTAATACCATTATTAAAATTAATGATACTACCTGTTATTACAGTGGGCTTAATAGTAGGAAATAACTTAAACTCTGATAATTGAACTAATTCTGAACCATTATTTTTAACAATCTCTAGCCGATAATATTCATAAGCGTTAGTGTTGCTAAATTCAAAGGTTTTGGTTTCAAAACGATTAGAAAAAGTAACCCCTTGACGCTCATCTAATTTAGTATATGATTTACCATCATTTGAACCCCAAACTCGCCAATGTTGAGGGTCTCTATCTGGATAATCATTAGCGGAAGTTATGGCATAACTATTAATAACATCTACATTTTTTAGTTTATATTGTAGCCAATTATCAATATCTGAAGTATCTTGCTTGATACGAGTCAGCCATTTAGTATTAGTATTACCATCAGCCGCTTTTTCTTTTTCCTCACCTGAAGGAGAAAACGAATTATCAACTTTAATTTCAGCAACTTCAGCAACTTCAGCCTTTTTTAAAGAAGGTTGTAAACCTTGACCTCGAACATCTAAACTTAAAGTAGTCTTACCATTGCTGCTAGATACAGTAGAGACTTTATTAATACTAAAGCTAATATCTTCAATTTTCTTATCATCAATAGGAACAATCGGAATCAGAATTTGATTACCAAAAACCCGAACCTTTCCTTTACCATCTTTATCTGTACCAATTGATTGATAATCTGCATCTTTTTGAGCAGAACCACCCTTAATTTGATAATTAACTTCTAAACCAGTATTTCCCGGTGGAAGTGCATAAATTGGAGCATCAAACTTTTCTACCTTCCAAACAGCACCATTATTTAATTTTGCATCAATTCCATTATTAGTATAATCAATTAAAATTTCCGGATTGAGATTAGTAGGATTATTATTACTAACACTATAATAAGCCTTTAAACCATCTTCCAAACCAGTTAGAAAACGGTTCATATTTTGACGAACCTCATCGCTATTTCTAGCTTGATTCCAAACTCTAACCTCAGTTATTTTACCCTTGAAAAATTCTTGCTTCCCATCAAACTGACTACCGATAGCAATTTGCGATCGCAATTTTTCAGGAATATTCAAACCAGAAGCAGTACCTTTGGATTCACCATTAACATAAATGGTTCCATTACCCTTATCATCAACACTAACAGCAACATGAACCCACTGCTTATCAGCAACAGAATCCGTAGTTGTCAAATACTTCCACTGTTGACCATCATAGTAACCAAGTCGAAGCTTATTATTAACAAATTCCAGCGTCAACCCATCACTACTTTCATTACTACTTCCATTCCCAGCATCGAATATCTTCCCATTATTGCTTCCATCTTCAACATTAACCCAAGCTTCTAAAGCAAAATCTCCACCAAATTCCAACTTCGGTACCGTAACATAATCATCCTGACCATCAAGAACCAAAGAACCTTGTTGTAACAGGTCACGGTCTAACTCAACAACAAAATAACCCGGTGTAGAATAAACTTCCGAAGCCGATTTTCCTGCTTTGATGCGAGC
>JBCCDM010000524.1:0-3594 GCA_039030795.1 Cyanobacteria bacterium P01_A01_bin.84 | reverse complement strand
TACCCAAATTCAGATTTTGCCCCTGATTGATGTTGTATTTTGTATTTTGACATTTTTCTTATTAGCAGCAACTCAGTTTACACGTCCCCAAGGAATCAATATCGATTTACCAAAAGCTAAATCCGGTACATCTGCAAGTGCTTCTCAGTTAAAAAATAGGAATATACTACCCATTACTATTGATGCTGTGGGTTTAACCTATGTAGAAAAACAACAAATAGATAAGGAGCAACTAAGCGCAGTACTCAAACAATATCTTGCAGAAAATCCTGACGGAACTCTGGTTCTAAATGCTTCCCGTGCCGCAACTTACAATGATGTCATCGGTCTGTTAGATATGCTACGCCAAGTTGGGGGCGATCGCGTTTCTTTAGGAATTATTCCTGGTGCATCTGAGCAACCTACTGGTACTGATGCGGTTCCAACTTTACCTGGAGCAACTCCTCTGCCTACTATTAATCCAAATATACCTGTAAAACCACAACAAACTATACCTAACATCCCAAACCAAGGACAACCACAACCAGGGACGGGAGGGTCTCCATTAAATCCGAATACTCCCCAAACTATTCCCAGTCCACCCCCTCCAGGAAATTAACTACTTAAATAATCAAATTTGTTAATCTAGATAATTGGTCTTTAAAGCCTTTTAATATTGGCTTCTGGAGTTAAGAGGAGCGTTACCCAACAGCCGAAATTTCGTCAATTATGGTTGGGTAACATTATATTTTATTTTATCCAGGGTATATCTGAGTACAGATAATTTGATTAAAAAGATTCTAATTTTATTAGAAAAAAATCATTATAATTAAGCATTCACAACATCTTAAAAACACAAAATATAAAAATATTTGGGATAAATATCCCCTCAATCAAATATTTCTGATAACTTACAAATTGTAAGTTTTAATTAGAACTAAAAGGATTGTGCTAATGAACTTAATTACACTTTTGATTGCTTGGCTAGTAACAGCCCTAAGCTTTTATATTATAAGTAAATTACCCATCGGAGTTGAAATTGATACACCACAACAAACTTTTATCTGTGCTGCTGTATTAGGTATAGTTACAGCTTTAGTAAAGCCCATACTCAAGTTTGTTTTTATCATCCCAAATACTCTAACCTTCAACTTATTTCCGGAACTATTCACTTTTGCAATCGCTGTTATTTGCTTTGGAATAGCTGCATATGTAGTACAAGGATTTCGTTTACGTTTTGGAATTTTCAGTGCTATTTTTGGGGCATTAGCACTTTCATTTGTTTCTAATTTAATTTATGCAATACTACCTTTGTAAATCAAACAATCAGAGTTTTGCGTGCTATTATCGTTAGTTATGAATAGAGAAGTATAAAAGAAGAAATTTAGTCATAATTAAAATTGATATTCACAAATTAAAGTCTTATGACTGCTCTCACCCCCAAAAAATTCACAATCGATGAATATCATCGATTAATTGAACTCGGATTTTTCATTGAAAATGACCGCATTGAACTAATTCGAGGAGAATTGATGCAAATTGTTTCCAAAGGAACTCCTCATACAGTATGTGGTTCTATTTTGTGTCGTCAACTTGATAGACTTTTAGGAGACAGAGCAGTCATTCGTGGGCAACATCCAATTACACTCCCTAACGATAGCGAACCCGAACCAGATGTAGTAGTTGCATTCGGAAAAGATGAGGATTATCTAATACATCATCCTTATCCTGAAGATATTTTGCTGGTAATTGAAATCTCCGATTCTACTCTGACCTATGACCAGAAAGAAAAGTTAGAAATATATGCGGAAGCGGAAATTAATCGTTATTGGATTGTAAATTTAAATGCTCGCTCGTCAGTTAGAATGCTATCAAAAACCATTGA
Source organism: Cyanobacteria bacterium P01_A01_bin.84 (assembly GCA_039030795.1). Lineage (GTDB taxonomy): Bacteria > Cyanobacteriota > Cyanobacteriia > Cyanobacteriales > Nostocaceae > JBCCDM01. The sequence continues at coordinate 1,730 of JBCCDM010000524.1, read as the reverse complement.
GAAACAGTCAAGGTCGTTTTTTATATCAAAATCAGCAAATCTATCTACCAGAGCAATCCATTTCAATCCCTGGATTTGATGATGTTATTTTGGATTTGAATAGAATTTTTGTATAGTTCTAACTGTAAAGATTCAAATCCAGTTATAGAAATAATTTTCAATTAATAAAAGCACCAAAGACTCTTCGCTTTGCTGCTTTTATTTGTGGGGATAATATTGACTTATTACCCAGGTTCTGTATTGTAATCGTCAACTTTTTCCGGTCTTGAATTTACTCTCCCTTACTCCTCATCAGAATTAGGAGGGGTAGTAGTAGTAGTTTTTTGTGAATCTTGAGTTGCTCGTTGTTCGCGCTTTTTGCGGTCTGCTGCAACCAAGTCAGCCATGACTACTAAAGCCTGAGCCATTTTATCAAGATTAGAGCGATAAAGTTCCAAGTCTTTAACTAACTTGTCATCAGAGATATTTAAACCATCTGCGATCGCTTTAAGTGATTCATTGAGCTGTTTTTCATCTTTGACCAATTCAGGGTTGGAAGATTCCAGTAGGGAAAATAAACCAATGGCAAACAGACGATTATACTTAAATTTAGAATTACTTGCGATCGCACTGAGTTGGGATTGCAATTCGGCATCTTTATCTGAGTCATTTTTTTGACTCAACCACCCAACTAAATCCTCAAAGTTAAAATCTTTAGCTAGAGTTTCTAGTTTTTGTGCATCTTGTGTATAACGCTGTGGTTCATCTTCAACAGCTTTAATAAGTGCATTAAAAATTGATTCTTTGTCCCTTTCGGGCTGATAGCCTTCCATAAAGCGGTCGAAAGTGGTGACGACCCCCAAGGCATATATCGGATTATAGTTAAAATCTACATTTACTGATAGCAAGTGCATTTCCACCATCAATTCCTCTACTACCCGTCTGTAGATTGTATTTATTGGACGGGCGTGTAAAGTATAGAATGTTCGTTTTGTATCGGAAACTGTACGGACGTTATTCACAAAAAAAATTAAAAATCTAAGGACTTGGGGTAACGTACATTTATTATCTCTTTTGACATTCCCCAGCGACATAATCGTAGGGATTCTTGTTTTTTCGAGTAATTTTAATATATAAGGGCACTGCCGTTAGCATAGCTTGATGCTAGCTAAACCTCACACCTGAGGATTATTGTGTATAAACATATCATCTGGTTTGAGCAAGTGTACTTAATCATCTACTCTTAACAAGCGTACTAGAATATCTACTCTAGAGTTTGGACGTGTCCTGCCCTACCTTTGACTTTACATAAAAACTCACTTTACTGCCGGTCTTTGGCACTCTATCGAGTCCATAGTTATGACCAAAACAATTCAAAGTTCAAAATGCAAAATTCAAAATTAAAGGTCTTAGATTAATTGGTGATACCGACGAATATCACCTGTGACAGGCTAGCAAAAATATTATGACACAGTTAGTACATCAAATGTTTGATGGGGAACTAATTAGTTGAGGACTAATGGTCTCTAAAATTTTGGTAATATGCTTTTGACGGGAGTCTAATTGTAGCTCTAAAAGCAATATTTAAGTAGTGAAGTAAAATTATTTATATATAGCGGTTTTCAGTTGAGTACAATACAAAAACTGTAAAATATAAACAGGGGTATATCAATTATGTTTTTATGAAAGCTTATAACCAAGACCTACGGCAAAAAATTATTAATGCGTTTCACTCTAAAGAAGGTTCTTAT
>JBCCDM010000523.1:0-3607 GCA_039030795.1 Cyanobacteria bacterium P01_A01_bin.84 | reverse complement strand
GGGTTTTAGAATTTATCGAAAAATGTACAAGTTTCATTTGTTGCAAGGTGGAGTTAAATTTTGCAGAAGGAATTTTGAATTTTGAATTTCCACCTTGTGGGTCGCTCATAACTCATAACTCATAACTCATTACTTAGTCCCCACAGATATGACAACTGTTTAACCGGACATAATATCAGTGAGCAACCTATAAGCGCATAAGTTGAAGTGACTCACACTTATATAAACTTGTAGTAGAACTTTTGGAATTATGCCTGTGGATTACTCAGGTCAAAACCTACGAGGAAAGTCATTTAAAGGACAAAACCTGACCAATGCTGATTTTAGTAATGCTGATATTCGTGGTGCAAATTTTACCGGTGCAATTTTAACTGGTGCAAACTTTAGCCGCTCTAAGGCTGGGTTGCGGAAGCGTCATGGGATTTTTCTGGTGTTTGTTTCCTGGTTAATTGCAGGGATGTCGGGGGTTTTATTTGCTTTTATTGGTGCCTTGGCATCATTAATATTTGATACTTCAAGTTATAGTTCCAGCAGCAATCAAATAATGGGCTGGGTTATGATAATTGTATTACCTATCTGCTTTTTCATTATAATTCGCCAAGGAATACAAGCTGCTTTAGGAGTCTTCGCCTTCGCCTTCGCCTTCGCCGGAGCCTTCGCCTTCGCCTTCGCCGGAGCCTTCGCCTTCGCCTTCGCCTTCGCCTTCGCCGGAGCCTTCGCCTTCGCCTTCGCCTTCGCCGGAGCCTTCGCCGTAGCCTTCGCCGTAGCCTTCGCCGTAGCCTTCGCCGTAGCCGTAGCCGTCATTAGTACTTATATTGCTTGGCGAGCAATCAAAGGAGATAAAAAGCACGCCATCATCCGTAATTATGCTGTGGCTTTTGCGGCGTTTGGCGGTACTAGCTTTCGCAATGCCGATTTAACGGATGCAAATTTTACCCTGGCAAATCTAAAGAATACCGATTTTAGAAATGCGACTTTAACTCGTACTTGTTTACGAAAAGTTAAAAAACTTGACTTTGTACGTCCAGGTAATACTTACTTGAAAAGCTACCAACTGCTTCAGGTACTAGTCACCGGGAATGGACGAAATAAAAATTTTGACCGTGAAGATTTGCGGGGAATTAACCTGCGAGGAGCAGATTTAGTCGATAGTAGTTTTATTGCTGCTGATTTAAGTGCAGCTAATTTACAGGATAGCGATCTATCCAGAGCCAAGTTAGTCCAAACCCAGTTAGATGCAACGGATTTTACTGGTGCTGTGCTTACCGGAGCTTTTATCGAAGATTGGAATATTACCACTCACACAAATTTTCGTGGTGTCAGGTGTGAGTATGTGTATATGCGACTTCCCACGAAAAATAATCCTGACCCCTTACGGAAACCCGATAACAGGGAAGAAGTATTTGGGGATGGAGAATTTGGGGATTTTATCAAACCAATTGTTGACACCCTCGACCTTTATCATAATCAAGGTGTTGATCCTAGGGCAATAGCGATCGCCTTTAAAGAATTAGCAGAAACTAACCCCGATGCAGATTTAGAAATCGTAGCCATGGAAAAACGGGGAGAAGATAAATTTTTACTCCGTGCTAAAACCACACCGGAAACGAATAAATCTGAATTAAGCCAGCAATATTTTGATAGTTATAATCATCTGAGAACTTTGTCTCCCCAAGAGCAAATAGAATATTATTTAAACCAGATATCAGTAAAAGATAAAGAAATTGAAGGACAACAAAGGCAGATTTTAAGTTTAGAAAATATGGTGGGAACTGCATTGGGTCGTCCGCAAATGCAGGTAGAAAATTTTCACTCTCAAGGAGATGTAATGTCAGATAAGGAAACTGCTAATTATAATTCTACTTACAATTTAGATCGAGCTAAGTTTGGTGGTGGTTTTGCTGGTACGGGAGGGACTCAAACTAGTGGGACTTTAAGTGATAATTCTACTAATAATATGGAATCTCAGCAGCCAAATTTAGTAGTGATTGTTTGTAGGGAATGTAATCACGAGAATCCTCATGATTTTAAGTTTTGTTCTAGGTGTGGCACTAAATTAATTTAGATATGCATACTGAACTGAACCGCCTTGGAATAAATTACAAGCCTAATATACAAAGTCTGATAAATCAGACTGGGTAAGCTTTATGTAGGATTTGAGGGGGTTTTATGTAATACGATAATTAATCGTATAATGCATAATTTTAAAGTACATAAAAAAATAGATAAATATAGAAAATTTTAATTACTTATGATGGATATGTACATTGATCACATGGAAATTAGGTAGGGGTTTAGCATTGCTAAACCCCTAGGGGAAATGTGGTTTTTCATAAAATTTTTGGGTTTTATATTAATATTTTCCTGTTTTAAAATTATCTTGCTACATTTATATTTGCTCCATTTATATAACAAAATCATGTCAGAATCAAAATACAATCTCAGTAATGCTAAATTCGGTGGTGGATTTGCAGAAGGAACCCAAACTGGTGGTTCTTTAAATGATTATTCTACTAACGATTATTCTACGAATAATATTGCAGATAAAAATTCCGAAAATCGAGATTCTTCAAAAAGCAATGCTGCTGATGTCAAAACAATTTTAGTATTAGCTGCTAATCCTAAAACTACTTCACCTTTACGTTTAGATGAAGAAGTACGAGAAATTGATGCTGGTTTACAAAGAGCAAGAAATCGGGGTAATTCTAATTTAGAATCTGGTTTACAATCTGGTTTACAATTTGATTTACAAGTACGTTGGGCTGTACGAGTTCGAGATGTTGCTCAAGCTTTATTAGATTTTAAACCACAGATTGTGCATTTTTGCGGTCATGGTGCGGGTGATGATGGTTTAGTCCTCGAAGAGGAAACAGGAAAATTACAGCTTGTTCCCACAGCAGCGATCGCGGAATTATTCGGGTTATTCAGTCAAAAGAATAATCATCAAAATCAAAACCAAAAAAATATAGAATGCGTGATTCTGAATGCTTGTTATTCCCAAGTCCAAGCAACTGCAATTTCCCAACATATCCCCTATGTAATCGGGATGAATAAAGCTATTGGAGATAAAGCAGCGATTGAATTTACAGTGGGTTTTTACAGCGCTTTAGCTGCGGGAGAATCAATTGATTTTGCTTATAAACTCGGATGTAACAGTATTGCGATCGCTGGAATTGGGGAAAATTTAACTCCTGTACTCAAGACGAATTTAAAATGAAGCTTTACTCAATTTTTTTTCTAGAGATGGTTAACATTAAGCTAACTTAAAAATACTTAGAAACTATCAAAGCGCAACCTACTTTATGACACTACCAAACCGAATCAAAACTCCAGCCCTTCAACAACAGTATGAATGGATTGCTAAACCTTTAGACTTTATGGAAAAAGCTGTTCAGCAGTATCCTGATATATTTACTTCTAAGGTAGTGGGTGCCAAGGAACCAATAATATTTGTTAACCATCCCCAAGGAATTCAAGAACTTTTTACTAATGATAAAAAAAAGTTTATATCCGGACAGTCGAAAAAAAATAAAACACTCGAACCATTGGTAGGACAGTATTCTGTCATGTTACTCGATGGTCCTCGTCACAAACGCGATCGCCAATT
>JBCCDM010000522.1:0-3641 GCA_039030795.1 Cyanobacteria bacterium P01_A01_bin.84 | reverse complement strand
GTAAGATGGATAAGTTAGAAAAATATAGAGAATATGTTCAGCAACTTTTGGTTAAATATGGTAGTTATAAACCTTCCTACGGAGATGTAGAGGTAGAACAAATATTTGATACTGTACGCGACCATTATCAACTTGTTAATGTAGGCTGGGAAAATAAACATCGTGTTTATGGTTGTTCAATACACATAGATATCAAAAACGAAAAAATTTGGATTCAGTGGAATGGAACAGAAATAAATATTGCTGAAGAACTAGTTTCGATGGGGATTCCCAAACAAGATATTGTTATAGGATTTCATTCACCATTAAAAAGGCAATTTACAGATTTTGCTATGGGTTAGCAAGCAATTAATTAAAAGTGATAGAAATGTCTTTTTATATGCAAACGCTTACTTCTCAATAATAAAATCACGGGAGCAGCAACTTTTCAATGTTCTTATATTTTTCCTTACTAAAGGAATCATCAACCAAACTAGTATATAAGTGCGAATTCTACCAGTATTGGTTACTCAATTAATGTTAGCCGTTCCTTCAAAGCTAAATTTAAACTGAATGAATTACACTCCTTTGTTATGGGTAAAGTCACAGTTCATAATTCAACTTTTAGGCAAGAATCATAAAATTCGGCAATTTTTTTGATAAACTTAAGTTCATCATCCCCAAGATTGTCGAATAAATTCCTATATTTCCAACCCCACTAATAACGACCTAACATTTCCTCTTAGGTTTTGGAGAAAATGATTTGTGGATTGCTGCAATTGCTCTACAACATAATTTAACTATTGTTTCTGCCGATAGTGATTTTTAACGTATTCGTAAGGCTCAAAACATTATCGCTTGAATCTTGATTAACTTCTTAGAGCTTAGAACCGAATATGAAATCCAGCCAACTGTGGGAAAACAAACGACGCATAACTAGCGTTTAATTATCTAGAATAAAACTATTTACCGCTCACAATATGAGTTATGACCTATACTCCACCCAAACTTCTTACTTTCGAGCAATTTATTACCGAGTATGGAGACAACGCCCGTTACGAACTAATTGACGGAGAATTACGTGACATGGAACCAACTGGTCCTCATGAAGAAGTTTCAGGAAATATTGCTGGTAGGATTTATGCTGAAATTTTAAGTTCTAATCTCAAATGGTTAATACCAAAAACCTGTTTAATTAAACCACCCGCAGCAGAAGCAACAGCATTACGTCCAGACGTAATTGTTTTAGATAAAGAAAAGCTAAAACAAGAGCCATTATGGCAGAAAGAACCGATTATTTGTAGAGGCAATACCATAAAGCTAGTTGCGGAAGTTGTAAGTACTAATTGGCAGGATGATTACGCTAGAAAGATTGAAGAATATGCTTTTTTAGGTATACCTGAGTATTGGATTATAGATTTTCGTGGTCTGGGTGGTTTGCAATTTATCGGGAATCCCAAACAACCAACTTTTACCATATGTCAATTAGTTGATGACATCTATCAGCAGCAGCGATATCGTTTAGGGGATGTGATTTATTCTTATTTATTTCCAAATTTACAACTCAAACTTGATGATATTATGCCGTAATTGAGAAAGGCAATTGCTTTCATGTTCGCATAAGACAACGTACTACTTACCCTTGTGCCATTAAAGAATTGATTCAAGATTTATACCCTTGCACTGAAAGAATATAGACGTAAATTAATTTGAATAAACAAGTCTTTCAATCCAATAACATCTCTAAGTATTTCGGAGTAGCGACCGCTATTTATTTTCCTCCTCTTTGGGAAACGAACATTCGACAGTAATCTTCATGTTACTTTTCGCTGTACCTTTCGTCACATAGGGTACTCCTGCTTCTCCACCCAATTCGATACCAAATTTTAAGGTGACTTTATCTACATTGGCATTTGCGATCGGCATTTGTTTAAAAGCATTCAAAGTATAAACTGTGTAAGCGCGAATTGTGCCTTGAATAGCTTGGAAATTTTGCGCCATTTGCTTGCGGATTGCTTCCGGACTCATTCCCTTTTCATCTAATGCTTCTTCTTCCTCCTCTTCAGTAACCACAAGGGGAATATTCACGTCTTTTGTAAAAAATGCGCTTGAAACAGTTAGTTTTGGAGATGTTGAAGTATGGTTGGCTGAAGTTTTTGATAAATCTATGTTGTCGAAAAGGAAAACTTTATTTTCGGAGTTCTTTGACGACACAGAAATTGCATGAACAAAAATTGCCTATAGAGGCACAAAGTCAACAGCCTACACTAGTGCCAATGTTGAAGGTTCAGACTTGAGCAATGTTCAAAACCTCACACCCAAGCAAGTGAAAGCTGCTAAGAATTGGGAAAAGGCAATATATGATGGGGAATTCAAGAAAAAATTGGGGTTGAAGTAAAAAAGGTTAAAAAGGATTTTTTCTGTCATTGCGTTCGCGTAGCGTGCGCGATAGCGCTCACGTAACGAAGTGGAGCGTAGTAATCCCATCAACTCGTTCATAGTGATAAATTCTGCGATTGCTTCGTCGTTCCTCCTCGCAATGACGGAAAAGTGTGAGTGCGATCGCGTTTTTGGGGTGGTTGTGGGAATTGCGATCACGTTTAGTTTGGGTAAATTTTGAGGGGGAGTTTTGAAGATGCGATCGCGCCAAGTGTAGAACCAGCAAATTGGAGAAAATGACGGCGTTTCATGGGGGGCATTCTCGAACTTCTTTTTTTGAGCACAAGGGTTTCGCCTTCTCAAAAATCCCTGAAGGTCGAGAAATTGGAGCATTTCCAACAGTTCCAAAACCGACTTCTTTCTGCAAGCGATAGCGATTAATATCGGTTTTAGAAAGATTTAACCCATCATAGGTAGCAGTCTTTTTCAAAATCGATACCATTTCCTCGCGACTCAAACGCCGTTTAGGGTCTTCACCCTTCATTAATGCCAGCACTCCCGATACAATGGGAGCCGAGAAAGAAGTACCCTGTACCTGAACATACTTACCAGATTCATTACTTTTCTCCTCGATTAATTTTTCAATTAAAATTTTTACGAAAAAAGAGTCTTGCTCTTGGGGTGTTAAAAACTCAGTTAAGAAACTATATAAGTCAGTACGTCGCACTTCTTGAACATATAATTTCAATCCACCTCTGTTGACTACTTCTTCAACATAATCGAACTGACCAATTCTGAGAAATCGATTAGCTACATGAAAACAAGCTAGTAACTCTAAATCTAAGCAACTGAAGAAGCTTCTTCTCTTCGGAATTTTTATGTCGGCTAGCTTACACCAGTTTCTTACAGTTGTTGTGCTGACGTTTAATTCTTGTGCTAAGGACGATTGAGTGTAAAGTTTTTGTGCATATTTCATGAATAAAACGAAAAACTTTTCTACAGTTATTCTGATGTTTAACTAAATTAACAGTTATATTTAGTTAAAATATTTAATTACTTCTATTAAATATGAAACAATCACATTTAACACTAATATTATCGTAAATATTCGGTAGTTAATCAGCAAAATAAAAACGCCTACTTTCTCTCGTTAGTGTTTTTATTCGATAAATTAATAGTGTTAAACACAATTATGAAACATAAATTTTCATTATCTATATTTTTATATAACTAAGTCATTGTTTAATCAAAAGGCTTTATTGCCTGTCCAGTCAAACAAGCTG
>JBCCDM010000521.1:0-3641 GCA_039030795.1 Cyanobacteria bacterium P01_A01_bin.84 | reverse complement strand
CTTCTTATTTAGCACTACCATCAAGAACAATATTCGTTATGGAGAGCCGCTTTCCGATACTGAAGAAGTAATCCTGGCGGCAAAACAAGCCCAGATTCATCCTGAAATCCTCACCTTTCCCCAAGAATACGAAACTTTAGTTGGAGAGCGAGGAATTACCCTTTCTGGAGGACAAAGGCAGCGTACCTCCCTTGCTAGAGCATTATTAGCCGAAGCAAAAGTACTCATCTTGGATGATGCCCTCTCCAGCGTAGATAACGAAACTGCTACCAAAATCCTAGATAGCTTGTCACCCACCAGAGCGAAAAAAACCGTCATTTTTATTTCCCATCAGCTATCTGCTGCTGCTACTTGCGATCGTATTTTGGTAATGGATCAGGGCAAAATTGTGCAAAATGGCACTCATGCAACCTTAGTACAGGAAACGGGTTTATATCAATCTCTGTGGCAACAGCATCAGTTAGAGGAAGTTTTAAATTAACTGCTGTTATGCATTTATCGATTTAGCAATGACTGAACGGGGAGAGTCTTTGAGAGCATACCTCATAAAGGATTAAAGACTTGCGTTAATAGCATTACCATGTTGTGCCATCAAAGCATATAGATTCAACAAGTAGTTTGAGTGTAGCCACTAGTGAATGTAAAATCAATAATGAGGCAAGATTTTGCCTGCCCCAGAAAGATCAGCTTCGTATATGTTGCTGATACTAAACTGGAAAATTATTGAGCTTCTACATCAATAGACTGTTTTACATATCTACCTTCTGTCAAATAGATAACCCTATCTTTAAGAAATTCTGCTACTCCATAAATTCCATCAGGGCTAGTAATCTCTTGTTTAACTTCTTTTCCATTGGCATCAATTATACCGACATATTTTTTCTTGCCATTGAAACGTAGCCTACAAATAGTCTGACTTACTTTTCCATGTAAATTTATTCCAAAGTAATTTTTAGTATCTTTGTATTGTAGTTGGCTAATATCGGCGACTTCTCTTAGAATTGCCTTGACTATATAAAAACCTTCTAATTCTTCTTCTGTAGTTATAATTCCATCATCGATATCGATAACTTCAACTTCATCTTTATTATTTGTCTCGGCTTCATTATTAATAATCTCCTCTGAATCCATAGCAGATTTTAATCTTTCCGCTATACGCTCATTAATAAATTCTTTTAAAGATAATTTGGTGATTTCTGTAAATTTTTCCACTGCATTTGCAGTCATTTTTCTGGAATATACTTGGCTGGCAAAGAATTTAACAAAATCGGACGATGGATTAACAAACTGATCAGCAATAAGACGTTTTATTTCCTTGGTAAATAAAAGATTTTGAGCTGCATCATTTAAGGTATTAGGATCAAAATTTGCTTTTGTAAATCTCTTAAGCTCATTAATATCTGAGTCACTAAACTTAAGCATATTAAATTCAAAAAAAGGCTTGGTATCCATAACATGACCTCTATCTATATCAGTATAAAATCTATAGATAATACCATTTGTTAAAATACCAAATCTCGCCTCTGTATTTTGATAATACTTATGTAATTGTGCAGTATGCTTTGAATTATCTAGACTATCATGACAACATTTACACTCAATTAATATTGTTGGCTTCTCACCTGCCAATATTGCATAATCTACTTTGTCATTTTTAAGGACAGGAATATCAGCCGTATACTCTGGAAAGACTTCATCAGGATCATAAATGTCATATCCCAATGCTTCAATAAAAGGTATTATAAATGAGTTTTTTGTAGCTTCCTCATTACAAACTCTGTCTTTTATTTTATCTATTCTTTGAGAAATTGTCTTTATTTGATCGATAAAATCCATAATCTCAGTCCATATAAAATATTTCAATACATAAGTTAATTCTCGCAAATTCAAAGTATATATATATGATCTCGATCGCAACTAGAAAATATAACAATTCAACTATTTAATGATTAGCACTATATTTAGCGTAAATACTAATTAATAAAAGCAAATAACATTATATATAGTGTAATGTTTTTTATTTCAAAGGTTCCTAGTTAAAGTTATTGGCTTTAGGGTGGGCAAAATCATACTAGTAAATTAACTCTTGGGAAATAAAATATTGCCCACCACATCAATCCATTATCAATATTAAATTACGATCATGTTGTGTATTGAAATATCGGCTTAGGTGCGTCTTTTCGTATAAAGCCTCAAATTCTGTCAGCGGATAAACTTTATCTTTACCTTGAATAAAGAATCAAAGTCTTTAATAGCTCCTATAGTTGTTGCCTTGATTACCAGTACTCTTGTTCTTTTGGTTAGAGTAATTCCGATTAATTGATCTAAAAAATAACAAACCTTTTCCCCTTAACCAACCTTAACCCATTAATCTGTTTCTTAAGAGTTAATTACTGCCCTTTTCGGAAAAACTGTTTTAGAATTTCGCTAGGTTTACGATCCCAGGTATCTATATGTTCGTAGATTAATCCTTCTGGTGTCAACTTATAAGTCGAATAGCCATTAAAAAAGATCTTAGCTTGCCAAGGAACGCGTAAAGTACCCCGCACAGTCCAATTAGCAATAATAGTATCTTCTGCTGTCTGGCTAACATCATGTAGGTCAAAGTAGAGGGAGGAAAAAAAGAGCTGACCGTGAAATCTTAATGTCCAGAAGATAATACGGTAGTTGAACTTGCCTTTGAAGGTATTGACTGGATCTCGAAAATATATATCCTTGGTGTAAATATCGTAGGTTAGATCGGTTGTAAATAAATCTGGTAATTCCGTCTGAAGAGTTTCCAGTACAGTCTCTAATTGCGATTGATCGATGTTTTCTAGCACATCTCTGTCCCCCTTGAGTATTTTTCCCAGTCCCTATTGATCTGCAAGCCGATCTAGCTCTCTGAGGACAGTATCAGTATCTGCATTACCGTCTGTAAAAGAAAATAGATGTCGAAAGGTGATGCGACCTGATAAATCTATAATAAATTGAGCTGGTAAAGGTGCGCCGAGAGCCTGTCCGACTCCATAGCGACGAAAAATACAGCAATCTGGGTCGTATAAAAAGGGATAGGGCAAGCTGAGTTGATCAACAATTTCCTGACTTTGAACGGGGTCGGTACTAGAAATCATCAATAATTCTGCTCCTCGGTCCTTAAAATCTTGATAGCGCTGCTTCAAATCTTGAATGTGAGGATAGCAATAAGGGCAAAATAGTTTTTCGGTGAAGATCCTGGTGAATGCCAACACTACAGGTTTTTGCTCTCGGTAGTTTGCCAGCTGCACATTATTGCCACCGCCAACAATTGGCAAGCTAAAGTCTGGTGCTATTGAACCTACTGCTGGCACTTGCAGAGGAGGCAGGGGAATAAAATTAGCAGCAAAACGGCGGTTAAACAGTCCTGTATTTCCAGTCACAACAAAAAGTTAATTAATTTTTATTTTTATATTTTCATCTTACTATCTCTGCAACTGGGGTATTTTAGGATTCATATTCACTAAATAGCGATCGCCCGTTAGATAAGATTAGGCAACAGGCGATCGCTCTACACTTAAACAAAGATGTAATTATTTATACTTCCCAGGCAATTTTTACAGCTCGGAAGCGGATTCAACGTAAAAGGCAATTCCTTCCGCACCACCCTCAATTTGAAAGTCAGG
>JBCCDM010000520.1:0-3658 GCA_039030795.1 Cyanobacteria bacterium P01_A01_bin.84 | reverse complement strand
TAAAAAATAGTTACAGGAATTTTTCTAAATGCGTCATCTTTTTCAAATGAAAATACCTTTTTTCTACTCTTATCGGTAAAATCTAACTGCGTAATTCCCACAATATATTTACCTAACGGTTTTGGTAGTTCTTTTAAATTTTCAAATAAAAATCCCAGCACAATAACCATCCTAAAGTAGGCGACTACACAATCCGTAACCTGGTACTTCCATATCTTTAATTGCTCCTAACTGTAGCAATTTTATTTACAATTTAACAAACTTACTCAAGAGCGATCGCCTACAGTATAGTATTCCATTCCTTCTGCTTGGAGTAGTAAGACGCGATCAACATATGGCTGGCGCAGAGCGATCGCATCTTACAGAAAAATTAAAATTCTTGCTTCAGTGGACGCAACAGAATTTCATTAACATTGACTCGATTGGGTTGTTTCACAGCGTAAAGAATTGCCGAAGCGATATCTTCACTCTCAAGTGCTTCTACATTGTCTACGTAGCCCAACACTTCTTCTTTTACAGCGGGGTTAGTAATATTATGAGATAACTCAGTATCAACTGCTCCTGGTTCGATTAAAGTAACCCTGACGTTGGATGCTATTGCCTCTTGTCTAAGGGCTTCAGAAAAAGCTCCAACTCCCCACTTTGCTGCACTATAGCCCGCACTACGACCACCCCAAATCGTGCGACCCATGACTGAAGAAATGTTAATAATGTGTCCGCTACCTTGCTGCTGCATATAGGAAAAAGCTGTTTTACTTATAGTCATCAGAGACAGCAGATCGAGTTGAATCATATGCTGCCAATCAGCAATATTAGCTTCGGCAATAGAACTCAGGAACATAACACCAGCACTATTAACCAGAATATCTACACTACCAAAAGTATCGTATGTTTGCTTAACTGCTTGTTGTGCTTTATCTAGATCGGCTATATCTGCAACCACGGAAATAGCCTCTCCACCCTGAGCTTTAATCTTATTACTCAAAGCTTGTAAACGTTCTTCTCGGCGAGCTATCAGAGCAATTTTTGCTCCTTCGGCTGCGAGTGCTAGTGCGGTGGCTTCACCGATGCCAGAGGAAGCACCTGTAACAATTACAGCTTTTCCTGATAATTTAGTCATCGTTAATCTTTTTGTAGATTTCTGTTTTAAGTATTTTTTTCAGTGTTCAGAATAAAACAGCCTAGTGAAGGAAGTCTTGTAAATTCGCGTTGGCAATTTGTAAAATCTGGCGAAATTCTAGTGTTTACCTACAACTTTTTTGGTATTGCCGAGGTGTCAAAGTCGTATATCTATGAAAGACATGATTAAAGTGACTTTGGTCGTAAAATCCTAATTGATTTGCGATCGCTGCTATAGACAATCTTTTTTCCGCAAGAAGTGTTTTGGCGCGGTCGATCCGACACTGCAATACATAGCGATAGGGTGGTATACCCATATTTTTCTTAAACAGCTTACCGAAGTGATGGGGGCTAATGCGAACTACTTTAGCCAATTGAGCCAGTTCAATTTCATTACCTAAATTGTCTTGAATATAATTTAAAATCTGTTTTAGCTGATATTGGGTTAATTTCTTAGGAGTAGATAAATTGCTAATCTTGATCGCACAATGATGACGCAAAAGGTGAACCGCCAAAACATTTTGTAGAGATTCTAGATAAAGATGGTTAACGGCTTTGCCTCGTTGTATTTCTGCTCTCAATACCATTGTTAACTGTTCTAAAAAAGGATCGCGGATGGTAAAGCGATCCCTTAGTTCGATACTTCCAGAATCAAATTCTCCGCTTTCTCGCGCTACTCGCTCTAACAATAAAGGAGACAAATGGATTTTAAATAATTCAACTTCTCTATCCCAGAACCATCCAACTTTTTGATGGGCGGGAACAAAAGTCAATCCGCCAGGATGGGAAGGACTACACTGCCATTGTTGATCATCAAGTTGTCGTTCTAAATTATCTGAATTAGCAACATGAAGAATAATACAGTGTTCTGATGAGCTAGGATAAGCAATTCTGTCTGGCGGTGGCGTGCAAATTTCGCTGCATAGTTTAAGCTCTTTCCATGAAAACTTTAATTGGCGGTCTAGTGGTTGCTCTGACGGTAAATTCATAAGCTAAAGATATTTAATAAAAAGCGATCGCCTTTCACCGCCTAATTTTCAAAAAGCGATCGCAACTAGGCATAATAGAGAGAAGCATCTTCATCCATACCTTCTTTTGAATGAAGTTGTAGGGCGAGATCGTATTCTATTAAAAATTGAGCAAAAAAACGAGTAAATAAATAAAGAGCAGTTGATGATTGATAATTTAGAAGATTAATTTCACTAATGTACAATTTACAAGACATATTAAAAAAGAGAGAGTTACTTCAAAGAATTACTATAAGTAATAAACAGTGTTGCGGTCATCCTTGTATTCGTAATATGAGGATTCGCGTGTCTGATATTTTAGAGTTATTTGCAGCAGAGTTAAGCTTTGAGAAAATTTTAGAAAAAAAGCCACAGTTAGAAAAAGACGATCTAAAAGCAGCTTTGATCTATGCATCTCGAAAGTTACATTATCCCGTTAGCATTGAAAAGTGTATTAATAATGTTGATAAGTTGAAAGCTGAATTAATCGCTCGAAATATAGCTCATGAAGATGAAATGAGTGGTTGCAGTGAATTGGAAATATTGGAAATAGAAGCTAAATATGGGAAGTTACCTTCAAGCTATCGACAAATTATTAGTTTAATTGGTCACAGTGCTGGTTTTTTGGGTGGCGATACATACTTTTATGTTTCTACCGATAACGACATTGACCAAGTTCTGTATGCAAACGAAGATTTTTTAGAGTTTAAGAAAGAAACTATAGAAAAAAATGAAGTAGATGATGAACTATTTACAATACCCGAAAATATCTTTATTATTGATTCTTGGAATGGTAACGATAGATTTATTTTAACTAGCAATGAAGAATATAAAGAAGATTCACCTGTTTATGTTTATCAAGATATTGGAACAGTTGAAAAAGAATGTCTATCTGTTTGGGAATGGATTGATGGGATAGTCAAGACTTCTTTTGATGGAGAACGAGATCGAGTATCTGATTTCTGGGCAGGATATTATAGAAAACCTCAGTATACAGAATCAGGAAAGGAAATAATTAAAAGAGGGTATTAGAAAAATCAGACTTTTCTAAATATTATTAACTTAATCTTGAGCATGGCAATAAGCGCGATCCATAATAATACAGATCGCTCTACCCATTACTTTCTAGCTTTTATCTGTTACTAACTCTACAGATTTTTCTTCATGCTCTTGTTCTTGTTTACTTCTTCTAGGTTGAAAATCCTGTAACAATCCCATCAAAGCGGGAATTACGGTGGGAGTTAGGAAAGTAAAGAGAGCTAAACCACCCGTAAGAGCAATACCCAAACCTTGATAGAGTTCTGCGCCTTTTCCTGGAAGCACTGCCAGGGGTAGCATACCTAGTACGCTCGTACCTGTGGACATAAAAATGGGGCGCAAGCGATTACGCGACCCGTAGCCGAGCGATCGCAAATCAAACAATGATTATCATAACTAAAAGTATTATATTTAATTAAAAACTTACTCCATCATCATGACCAGCGTTACTTTGAGCCTCAAACCCTTCGTAGATAAAATTAGCGAGACAGATT
>JBCCDM010000519.1:0-3696 GCA_039030795.1 Cyanobacteria bacterium P01_A01_bin.84 | reverse complement strand
TTAAAAAATAGCTTTTATATTTATTAATTTTTATTGATGATATTAAACAAAAAATAGTATTGTCAAGTAATTAGTAGTGGAAACTATTTTATAAACTGACTAAAATGATTATTTCAACACAATGATACAAACAAAAACTTACTAATGAAATACACTGAATACTTTAAAAAGATTATCAGGATTTGAGGCTCATGCTAAACAGTAAATGATCGAGCAAGTTTAAGTCAAATACTGTTGTGGCTTCTAGATAACAACATAATATAAACAGGATATAAGCAAGCAGTTATCAGTTATCCATGGAATTAAAAGCGCGTGATTGAAGCAGAAGTCCATTTATCATTACATAACTTTCTCAAAAGGCAGGTAGGTTTTCCTTCTTGGCATCATCATTTAACTATGGCTAGGTTGGTAGCGCGTGCTTTGCGAGTAGGGCGTAGTGCCTTAATTCAGGTAGGTGCAGCCTGTGGTTTTCAGGGACGCTACCGTACAAGTTTTGTTGCATCCGCATTAATGTGGCAAGGACCTGTAATAATAGTTGCTCCTGATAGCGTTAAGCAAAGTTTATTAAAAGTGGAAATTCCCCGTTTGCAAGAGTGGTTGCAAATTGACAAACCAATTAGAATTGGGGACAGTTTTCCTGGTAACAATTTTCAAGGATTGCTGTTAATATCTCCTCAAACTTGGTTAAAGCTACAGTTAGATAATCAGGATAATCTTCAAAATAATCTTCCTGATGGCATCCCTACTATTATTGATGGGATAGATGATTTAGAAAATTGGGTACGCCAGTATTTAACAATAACTATTGATTCTCAAGATTGGGAACAGTTAATGCTAGCTTGCCCTCATCAAGGGGACAAAATTCGAGGGGCAAGGGTGCATCTAACACGAGATTTCTTTCAGCATCCAGCCAATCCTTATGAATGTTATTTACTTTCTGAAGATGATGAAGAAGTTTTGAGTCGGTTATTTTCAGAGTTCATACCCGAACAACTACCAGAGAAGTGGCAGAAATTTTCTAAGGTCTTTCAAAGTGGTAATCAATCGATTAATTCTTTACTTAATTACGAAAAACATTCGGAAAAATCAAATCTTCCAGCCTCTTCTCTAAAGTGGGTTACAATTGCTCGTCGTCAAGGGTTATTTAGTCTTCATTGTGCCCCTGGAGAAGTAGCTTCTACACTCTCTCCAATTTGGCAGCGTCAACCGGTAGTATTAATTGGTAGTGCTATAGAACCTGAAACAGAAGCACCTATTTTTCGCCAACAAATGGGATTAAATGACTTGACTTGCTTAAAATTTTCTAGCGATAGTCAAGCAGAAGCAATTTCCCTGTATGTGCCTAATCAGTTTCCTTTACCCAATACTCCCGAATATCAAGCTGCATTCATCAATAAAGTTCGCAGTCTACTTTGCTTGAGTGCAACATCATCAGGCTCTACGGTCATATTAATTGGTGATGTACCTCTCAAGTCGAGGACTGGAGCAATTTTAGCATCGGAATTTGGTTCGCGAGTACAAGTAGAAAAAACTTGTTTAGAAGACAATGGTATTTTAATTAGTGGTTGGGAATACTGGCGAGAATATCAAAAAGTTTTACCAACCCCAGAATTATTAATTATTGCAACTCTACCGTTACCATCTCTAGAACATCCTTTGGTTTCTTTAAGGGTAGCCCATTATAAAAAAACCCATCAGGATTGGTTTCGTCTATATCTATTACCCCAAGCTTTAAAAGAATTACAGCGAGCGATCGCACCTGTGAGAGAAAATCAAGGTATAGTAGCTTTACTTGATACTCGCGTAATTAATCGTAGCTATGGGGCTCAAATTCTTACTGCTCTTAGTCCTATGGCAAGAATAAATTATCTCGACCCAGATTTGTTTGCTTCAGAAGATGAACAGAGGAGTTGGGAATGAAGGAAAGCAATTAGCTTTCATCCCCAGATTAAAATCATGGGTTTTCAACATTCTACTTATAAAAAAATTACGTACAAGGTAAATTTACAATAAATGTAGTTCCCTGATTAAGACTGCTTTTAACCTGGATTTGACCCTGGTGTCTATCAACAATAGCTTTAGCGATCGCCAGTCCTAATCCAGAACCTGTAGTTGTAGTATTTTTGTTGCCAAAATTAGTCTGTTGATGAGTACGTGCTGGATCTACTCGATAAAATCGATCGAAGAGTCGCGGTAATACAGATGGTGGAATTCCCATACCTGTATCTGTAATTTTTATCTCTAGTTGGGGACAACTATAACGGTTGTGACGAATTCCCGACATTCTATTCGAGATTTCTATTCTTGATAATTCTACAATTACTTTTCCTCCCTTGGGAGTGTATTGCAAAGCGTTACCAATTAAATTAGTAAATAACCGCCCTAACTCTTCCCAATTACCCATCAGAGAAAACCAGCTTTCCAATAATTCCGGTGTTATTTGTAAATCCTGAGAAGAATCTATTAAATTTAAATTTAAACTTATATCTTTTGTTGCCGCTAGTAACTGCTGCTCTTCTACAACCTCCATAAGTAAAGCATCAATCGGACAATCGGAAAAATTCTTCTTACTAGTACCATTATCTTGTCGTGCTAAAAACAATAAATCACTAACTAACTTTCCTAAACGTTGAGTCAGCTTTTCGACCAGTAGTAAATTATCACTGTAACTATTACTATATTTTGCAGGTATTATCCCCTCAATCTCTGCCGACTCCAAATCAGCGATCGCTACTTGAATATTAGTTTGAATTAGAGCGATCGGACTTCTAAGCTCATGAGAAGCATCAGCAGTAAACTGTTTGAGACGTTCATAAGATTCTCCTACCGGTTCCATCGCTTTTCCAGATAAAAACCAACCGCTAGCTCCTACTGATAGTACCATCAAGCTAGTACCCAATCCTAAGTCAAATATCAGTTGACGACTAGGTTTAGTGACTTCAAACCAAGGATGACTAACTCGAAGATACCCTAAAACTTGTCTGCCAATTTCCACTCTTTGAGTTACTTGACGTAATAGTAAAGAAGAATCGGTAGCATACTCATCATCTGTAGTTATTTTTACTGTTTCTCCTGTGCGGTTAGGATGTAGTGGAATATCTAATGGTTGAGAAAAAGTTGACCAAATCAATTCACCTGTTGGGCTAAACCATTCTAAATCTATACGGTCATCTTCAACTGTGTGAGGGTTATCTTGAAAATTTGTGACAAAATTAAAGTTCAGTTTTCTGGTTTGCTTATTAGTTGCTTTCTCCAAGGATGGTGTATCCATACCTGTCTCTGGATTTCCTAAAAGCGATGATGCATTAGCATCCGCTAAAAGCGATGATGCATTAGCATCCGCTAAAAGCGATGATGCATTAGCATCCGCTAAAAGCGATCGCTCTACAACTTCTACTACATGATTTAAAGTATCATCGATTCTTTCTATGAGGGTTGTACGAACATACCAATATACCCCACTGGCAAACAAAAGCAACAATACAGCAGTAACAGCAGTATACCAAATTGCCAGACGACGACGAGTTGCTTGAAACATTTGCTATCAATAAGTTTTTGACTATAACGAATCGAAATAATTCCAGTAATAAGTAAGTGGGTTGAATTAAATGTAGGATGGGTTAGCGTAGCGTAACCCATGCTCTCAAAGAGTTTCATGCTTGATAAAATAAATCATATATTATAAATAATTACACC
>JBCCDM010000518.1:0-3737 GCA_039030795.1 Cyanobacteria bacterium P01_A01_bin.84 | reverse complement strand
AGTTTCAATCCCTAATAGGGATTATTAAAGGTTTCAACGCATTTTTACAGCTAGGAGTAGCTATAATTAGATCGTTTCAATCCCTAATAGGGATTATTAAAGGTTTCAACCTACTTTGAACGCTCGGAGGACGGTGCAGATGATATTTTAGAAGTTTCAATCCCTAATAGGGATTATTAAAGGTTTCAACAGTAGCGGTAAGGGTTTTGCTTTAACTAATGAAGTGTTTCAATCCCTAATAGGGATTATTAAAGGTTTCAACGATGCAGATATATAAGATTCCAGTACCCCAGTAAGGTTTCAATCCCTAATAGGGATTATTAAAGGTTTCAACAATAAATGGGGCTTACACTCAGGACTTACGCAATGTTTCAATCCCTAATAGGGATTATTAAAGGTTTCAACAGATTTAAAAGGGTTTACTGATGTAAAAAACCATGTTTCAATCCCTAATAGGGATTATTAAAGGTTTCAACTGCTTACCTCAGAAGTCTTACTATATTTAGTTTTCAAGGTACGAAAGTGCAAACCTATAGATAAGATACTGTTTGACAGACTAAAGTGTCAAGAGACTAACCATAAAAACGGCTGAAACTTAGTTATAAAAAGGTTTTCGGTGATAGTGCAAACCTCAAATCAATCTGAAACGGCTTAAAAGCAAGCAGTAAGAGGATTACAGCCTCAAAAAAGACCTCTCGTTTTCAAACACCCTACCGCTTGCACCGTTATCAAAGAAATAATGCTGCAATATTAATTCCTACTCTGCCACTAAATATCTTTTATTTTACTTCCACATTTACTGCCAAATAAATAAAATTAAGATTAGAAAAGTTCTCAGAAAAACTGGGATATTTTGCGAACAGCATCTTGAAGAATCGATGAATCATGTACTAAAGCAAAACGCACATAACCCTCACCAGATTTACCAAAACCAACCCCAGGAGAAGCTGCAACACCTGTTGTTTCTACAAGTTTTTTACAGAATTCTATGGAATTTTGGTTCCAAGCTGGTGGTAATTTTGCCCAAATATACATTGTTGCTTCAGGAATAGGCACTTCCCAACCAATATCAGCTAATGCTTTCACAAAAACATCTCGGCGATCGCGAAAGGTATGAACAGCATTTTTTACATAATCTTGAGAACCATTTAAAGCAGCGATCGCACCGTTAAGAATACCTTGGTATTGATTAAAGTCTATTACTGCTTTGACTTGAGCAAGTGCTTGGATTAATCTGGGGTTTCCAATTGCGTAACCAATACGGAAGCCTCCCATATGGTATGACTTTGAAAGGGTGAAGAATTCTATTGAGACGCTTTTTTCTGGGTCAGCTTGTAAGATTGAGGGGGCAAGAGATTGGGAGGTATTGGTAATATTATGAGCAGAATTACGATCGGAATTACGATCGGAAATATTTCCTGGATCTGGAAATACTAAATCTACGTAAGGGAGATCGTGAACTAAAACAAGATTGTTTTCCTGGGAGAATTTTACTGCTGTTTGTAAAAAAGATAAGGGTGCGATCGCGGCTGTAGGATTATGGGGATAGCTTAAAACCATCATCCGCGACTTGGCTAAAATATCTGGGGGAATATCTTCAAATATTGGTAAAAAGTTGTTTTCTGCTAGTAATGGCATAGGATATATTTCACCATTAGCAAGGTATACTCCACCTGCATGGGAGGGATAACCTGGGTCTTGCACTAAAGCATAGTCTCCAGGGTTGAGTATTGCTAAAGGTAAATGAGCTGTACCTTCTTGGGAACCAATTAAAGATAAGACCTCTGTTTCCGGGTCTACAGGGATACCAAATTTATTTTCATACCATTGGGCAGCAGCTTGACGAAAATCTTTAGTGCCATTAAAAAGTAAATACCCATGGGTTGATTTATCTTCTAAGGACTGAGAAATTGCTTCAATAACGTGTTTTGCAGGACTCAAGTCAGAGGAACCCAAAGATAAATCTATTAGATGTTTACCAGCAGCTAAAGCTTTTGTCTTGGCTTTATCCATGTCAGCAAAGACATTTGAACCTAAAGGTTGCAAACGTTGGGCAAATTGCATATTCGCTATCAGTGACCTGCTTTATTCAGTTATTAGTTATTTATTTAGTTACCAGCTATCAATTATCAGCTACCAACTAATTTTTATCTAAGTGAGTATCTATAAAACTAATTAACTTATCTTTACCAATAACACCTTCACTAATACCTAATAATTTCTCGTTTTCAATAAACCTCAAGGCTGGAACTCCTTCTACTTGGAACTGTTTTACAGTCGCAGGGTTGGGGTCTACCTCCATTTTGACAATTTTGAGGCGATCGCTATATTCACTTGCAGCGCTATTAATTAGGGGTGACATTAATTTGCAAGGTCCGCACCAAGAAGCCCAAAAGTATACTAATACTGGTTGCTTGGCTTTGAGAACCTCATTTTCAAATTCAGCATCGGTAATCGTAATTACACCCTGACTCATTTTCTTCTCCTCCCAACATTAATATTTCTCAAAGTGGGCATACACTACACTATATCAAGCTTATTGCATTCTTCAGTTGGTAATTGCCATTAGACGAATCTGGACATTGGCTTAGCTAAACTATTATTTCAACCGTTTTATTTATATTTTTAGCAGTGTTTCATAACTATCAAAATTATCAAGCACATTACTTTTTTTAGTTTTTCAAATCTATTTACACCACTTTATACTAAATTAGGACTTACGCACTCGTGGCGAAAAACAAGGCTTTGCGATTGCTTTCCTACGGTCGCAATGACGGAATTTCGTTATTGCTGCGTAAGTCCTGTAAATAATTAAAGTTTTTATTTATTTGAAAAAATTGAATTTAATAGACATCTCCAGGACTAAAGAAGCTTAACCTTGGAACTAATCGGTTTTAATACTCTTTTCGGAGATGTCTAGTAAAAACAATCACATGGGATCCAGTTCCATTGAATCTAAATCATTAACGATATTAGCACCGACAAAACTAACCCATAATAGTAATCCGGCTATATCTTTAATGCGGAAGGTTTCGCATCAGTAAGGTAGCTAATAAACCTTTCCAAGACAAAATCCACTGACAATCTACACGTTGCAATCTACAGGCTGCGAAATAGACGTAGCTTAATTGATTTCAAGACTAATAAAAAGTAATGAACATTGATTCCTGAATTTGAAAAGAATTTACAGCAGAAAACACCCTACGACTCTGGTACTAGGGCATTTTTTTGAATTAGATTACTTTTAGGTACGAGATTTTAGTAACGTCGTCTGCCACCACCACCAGAACCTCTATCTTCACGAGGTTTAGCTTTATTAACCTTCATGTTACGACCCATCCATTCAGCGCCGTCAAGTTCCTCAATAGCTTTATCTTCCTCTGCCTCCGTATCCATTTCTACGAAACCAAAACCTCTGACTCTTCCAGTCTCGCGGTCTGTTGGCAATTGAACTCTTCTTACAGTGCCATATTCAGCAAAAACCTGTTTAAGATCGTCTTCCGTAACCTCATAAGAAAGATTACCAATGTAAATTGACATAAAAAATTTCCTGACTCAGATGGTGTAAACAATTATGTTCGTTCATAGGTTTGTAAGTAACAACAAACTATATACCCGAATATAATCTTCAGAATTCAAAGTATCATAAATAGCTTATAACTGGTCAACAAAGCCCAAATCTTCATGGCTGAAGATTATTAACGACGTTTCTACCAATATTACTAATTTTATGTTTT
>JBCCDM010000517.1:0-3751 GCA_039030795.1 Cyanobacteria bacterium P01_A01_bin.84 | reverse complement strand
GATTTTTTTTGTTTTTAATTTTTATTATTTTATATTATTATTTATTATTTTATTTAGGAGTTGGGCTTCGATGGTCTGTTACGATCTCAGTCTCTCCTACCGATCCTCCTCTTCTCTAGTTGTTTATTTGGTAAGGGTGGTGAAATTGCGCAGAAGGTGTGACCGAAATCGTAAACGTTCTAAAAGGCGAGGGATACACTGTCCTATCCATGGATGCTTTTTAGACAGTGTTAGCCAAAAATATCAGTTATATGCTGATAAAGCAGGGCAATTACAGGAACGAGGCATGGGCAGACAAACAGCCTTGATTCTAGTAGCCCATAAAACGGCAGTACCAATACAAGGAGAATGGTTAGAAGAATTCTGGTGTGACGAATGCCAGCAAAAGAGATGGTACCACGTGAAAAAAAGTGACCAAATTAACAATAAGTCTTCTCATTTAGCGCAATCTATCTATTCTGCCCGTATAGCCCCTCCTAGTTTATGGAAACAGGCAACCGGTGTAATAGATGCGAAGGGAAATTCATCTGTAAGTGAGTTTACTCGACGGCAGTCAAAAATGATTGGTAATAAGTCTCGTAAGGATTTCCAGTTTAAGTTTTTTATTTAGTTTTTATTGAGGAATATGAATTAAGTAAAGTACAAAGATTAGACATCTCCGATAATTAACTTCAAATCCCTATGATTACTAGGCTAAAACTTAATTTCCGGAGATACCTATTAGGTTGCTGTATGACCCTATAGCTATGCTATCTCGGGAGCAGCGTAACGTATTATTACAAGCTAAGTCAAAACTGTAATTGACTAAATTTGCATTCCTTAATCTATGGAGATACCTATATGTATTCAGTAAGGTCAAGAAAGGAATGTAAAGGCACAAAACTTTGATTATCTACAAGCATCCGGATTATGCATAAATAGTATTCAAAGATTTCTATTAACATATTCATAAATGTAGTTTATATGTCTGCCTAATTATATGGAGCCGATATCAAACTTTGAAGAGATAGACTTCCAAAAATATTTGCTAGTTTTGCAAAGACGCTGGATAAGCACAGTCGGTGTATTTAGCGTAGTTGTTGCTCTTGCATCACTCCACGCTTTCTCGCGAGAATCTACATACACCGCAGAAGCAAATATTTTGATCAAAACTAGCAGTACTTCTTCCCTCACAGATTTAGGGGAAACCTTAGGGAAGATAGAATCTCTTGCAAGGGAAAGCAATCCATTAGAGACTCAAGTCAAAATAATTAGCTCCCATCCAATAATTCAAGAAACCATTGATTATCTTGAACTTAAAAATAAAGATAATGAACCTTTAAGCGTAAAACATATCAAAAGTAGCCTTAGCGTTAAAGGGCAAGCAGGTACTGATATAATTAATATTTCTTATACAGCAAAAGACCCAGAATTAGCTGCAAGAATAGCAAATGGTATTGTAAATGTTTATAAGAAAAGTAATATGCTTGCAAATAGAGCTGAAGCAGTTTCAACTCGTCAATTTATAGCCAAGCAATTACCTACGACTGAAATGTCTGTCAAAAATGCAGACTCAGCCTTACGTAAATTTAAGGAACGCTATAGAATAATAACTTTAGAAGAAGAATCAAAAACGGCTGTAAAAAATATTTCTGAATTAGAAAACCAAATTTCTCAAGCACAAGCAGAATTAGCAAATGTTGATGCTAGTTTAGTTAAACTTAGAAATAGAGCAAAAGTAAATCTAAATGATGCTGTAGAATCAGCTGAATTGAGTCAAATACCTGGAACTCAAAAAGTATTAGAACAACTGCAAGAAGCCCAAAGCCTTCTAGCAGTTAATCGTAGCCGTTTTCAGCCCACACACCCTCGAGTAATTAGCTTAGAGGCAAAAGTTAATGCTTTAAAGGATTTGTTGAATAATCGATTAACACAAGTATCTGGTAATCAACCAGTAAGATTAGAAAATATTCAATTAGGAGAATTACGACAAAAGTTAATTGCAGATATAGTTGCTGTTGAGACTAAACGAGCTGGTTTGGAAAACAAAATAGCAGTTTTGTCTAATAAATGGTCTTCTTATAAAGAAAGAGCTAATATTTTGCCTCGATTAGAAGAAACTCAAAGAGAGTTAGAGAGGAAACTAGAAGCTGCACAAATTACTTATGAATCTTTGTTAAGAAGAAGACAAGAGGTTCAGGTTACTGAGAACCAAAATATTGGTAATGCACGTATTATCTCTCCAGCCTTAGTACCTGATAAGCCAGATGCTTCCAAAAAGAAATTAATGGTAGCTGCTGGTGGAATTGTAGGTATATTATTAGGTATAATTGTTGCCTTCATATTAGATTTAATAGACCGCTCCTTAAAAACAGTAAAAGAAGCCAAAGAGATATTTGGGTATACTCTGTTAAGCGTTATTCCTACACTAACTAAAACTAAATCTAAAAAAGGTGCAATATATTTAGACAACTTAGAAATTCCTAAAGTTGCTGGTAGAGACATTCCTCAATTTCCTATTGGTGACTCTTACCAAATTTTGCAAGCAAACTTAAAGTTTCTAATTTCCGATAAACCATTAAAAGCAATCGTCGTCACTAGTTCTGTAAGTAAAGAAGGTAAATCTTCTGTTGCTGCAAATTTGGCAGTTGCGGTATCTGAGATCGGACGAAAAGTATTACTAATAGATGCAGATATGCGTCATCCAGTTCAGCATCATGTTTGGGGAATGACTAATTCTGTAGGTTTGTCAAATGTAATAGTGGATCAAATTCCTACAGACGTTGCGATACAAAAAGCGACCTCTAATTTAGACATTTTACCATCTGGTATATTACCTCCTAACCCGGTAGCACTCCTTGATTCTAAACGGATGGAAAACTTAGTAGACACTCTTGTTAATCAATATGATTTTGTTATATTTGATACTCCAGCCTTAGCAGGAACCGCCGATGCATCAGTATTGAACAAGCTAGTTGATGGAACTTTATTAGTAGTTCGTCCTGGTGTTGTTGACTGGAGTAATGCGAAAGCTGCCAAAGACTTTTTAACTCAGTCAGAACAGAATGTTCTAGGTATGGTTGTCAATGGAGTGAATATTAAACGCGAGCCTGATAGCTATTTCTATTACAAACAAGAATCAGCTGATTCTAATGTAGCTCCTACCCCTAATACTGCTGCTGTTAGATAAAATTGAAAGAGAATAGAATTAATTATTAGGGTGATCGCTTTAGCGCCAAGATTTAATTTAACAAGTAATTGTACTTATGTATTTGCACAATTAATTAAACTCTTTACACTACAGAAACAAGAAGAATCTAATCATTCTATTTATACTAAATTATGCTCCATAAGAGTAGATCAAAACATACTCCAAAAATAACCTCAAAATCCTATAGAGCAGTTTACCGACCCGAAAGTCTAATGAGGCATCCCTTGCAGTTATTGCAAGATATGCTTCAAGACTTAATAGCATCACGAGAATTAGCTTGGCGTTTAATGATTCGAGATATCAGCGCCAAATATCGTCAATCATTTCTAGGACTGTTCTGGGCAGTTATCCCTGCGGTAGTTATGGCAGCAACTTTTACCTTCGCTAAAAATGGTGGGGTTGTAAATATTGGTACTACAGATATACCTTATCCAGCATATGTCATGTTCAGCATGACATTATGGCAAACCTTTACAGAAGCACTTAATGGTCCAATCCAAGCAGTGACAGCAGCGAAACAGATGTTGGCGAAGATTAAATTTCCTCGTGAAGCACTGATTC
>JBCCDM010000516.1:0-3805 GCA_039030795.1 Cyanobacteria bacterium P01_A01_bin.84 | reverse complement strand
TTCAGAAAAACTTGATTTACTTTGATTTAAAACAGTAAAAATAGCTACATTTTCTGATATTGTTTAGAATTTTAATTGATTTTTTTGTAAAAAATTAATCCATCGTAACGCTAAAAACATATTAAGAATAGACTTAATACCATCTACAAAAGTATTCATAACTTAATGAAGGTGTTTTTAACATGATACGCCTCTTAAAAAGTAGATTCAATTATCTGAATAATTTGGCAAATTTATATTATCAGTAATTTAACGTAAGAATATTTACTACACTTCTTGATTTTGTATATGAATAAATTCGCAGAAATGAGATTCGTTAAACCCAGTCAAATAGCCAAAAAATATTTAAATTTAAATGTATTAAGCTAACTATACTTGATGCAATAAGATGTTATTTTATTTACAGTAACCTAATTTTCTTGATGCTTTGAATAGAGATTAATGTTACTTTTCATACTTAATGTCTATTTAATAGATATATTATTTTAATTTGTGGAATAAAAAAACAGTAAATTTACTGTAGCGTTATTTTTATCTGAGGTGCAGATTATATGGTTTTAACAGGGGCTGAAGTTAAAGTGAGTCGATTAGAATCAATTGTTGAACAAATTGGTGAGGCTGTACTTGCTACTACTGAAACAATAGAAAGTCTTGGAGAAAGAGTTGATAGTCTAGGTAATCAAGTTGAAGAACAAGGAAAACAGATACAGCAGCAGGGGTATCAAATATTAGCCCTCTGTGATGCGGTACAGACATTAGCTGAAACCCAAGATGACTCGTTACAAAAATTAACTAACCTTACCCAAACCCTTGAGCGCTTAATGGGAATGTTAGAAGCAGATGAGGAATAGACATCTCCAAAAGTCATCTTCAGATAGTTCCTTGAGGTCTTGGAGATTTGACATTTAACCTCTGGGAAATATATATCCGGGAGATGTCTATGATAAATTTTGTTTTTCTTTACTCTTTAATTCCCTATTCTTAATTCCAAGAATCAAACTCTTAATTGAGTAACAGCGATGTTATCTGAAAAGCAAACATCAACATCACTATTAGGAGTTTTTTGACGTTTAGCATACTCTCCTTGATAGTAAAGAGCATTTTCTTCTATGCGATAGTCTACTGGTAAAGGTTTTGTACAAGGTTTGCAGAAAATTATTTCTGGAATCGAAGCTGCTGAAGTTAAATGTGGTAAATTAACATTCCAGAAAGTACCTGGTTCGTGAGGACGGGTGAGTAAATCTTTTAAAACTTTCCCAGTCCATTTTGTCGAACTTTCCCAATCAAACTGTAATCCTTTCTTTTTATAGTGAGAAAATGCGATCGCTGGTATTCCATGTATCGCTGCTTCCCTGACAGCAGCTACTGTTCCGGATATGTAGGAATCCACCCCCATATTACCCCCTGCGTTGATACCTGAGAGTACCCATTTTATTTGAGGAGAAATATGGGTAGTAGCAACTCGAACGCAATCAGCAGGAGT
The DNA here is from genome assembly GCA_039030795.1 of Cyanobacteria bacterium P01_A01_bin.84. GTDB lineage: Bacteria > Cyanobacteriota > Cyanobacteriia > Cyanobacteriales > Nostocaceae > JBCCDM01. Next base: position 2,322 of record JBCCDM010000516.1, on the reverse strand, counting down.
TCCAGCGATCGCGTATTCATTTTCGGAGCGTTTATCAATATATATAGGTTTAGCTGTGGTTACTTGATGTCCGCAACCAGATAAATGTTCTTTGGGTGCAACAGTAATTATAGGGGATGATAAATCTTGATTTTCAGTCTGGAAATTTTTTACTGCTTGTAATAATGCTTTAATACCAGGAGCATCAATACCATCATCGTTTGTCAGAATAAATGTCATCTCAGTTATTTCCGTTTAAATAGTTATCATATCTTTGAGGATTGGTAATGGTGAATGAATGATAATTGCTGCACTATTAATTTCTTCTTTCTCTCCATCTCCCCCGTCTCCCATTTTTGTTATTTAATCAGGACTTACGCACGACGGACTAGGTATTTACGTCCGGAGCGACCGTAGGGTTAGTATAAGCTCTATCGAAGAGCATAGCGCTAGCTAACGCAAAGCCTTCTTTCTCGTTACGAATGCGTAAGTCCTATTAATGTCGGAATTTTGAATTTTGAATTTTGAATTGTTTTAGTCTCCCCTATTTTCAGTAAATTTTCCATGTTTAAGTTCACCGAACGTTTATTAGCACCCAATCCCAATCTCACTGTTAACTTAACTCTAAGTTTGACAGCAGAAGAAAGAACTCGTTCTCGTCATCGTTTCACAACAGAAGAAGGATTGGAAATATCCTTAGCTTTACCACGGGGAATAGTTTTACAACACGGTGATATTCTTGAAGATGAAAATCAGACAAATTCATTAAGAATTCTTGCTTTACCAGAACCAGTACTTACAGTTACTTCCCACAAGAAGATAGATTTAATCAGAGCAGCTTACCATTTAGGTAATCGTCATGTACCCTTAGAAATTAACAATTACTACTTAAGACTATCTCCCGATCCAGTCTTGCATAAAATGCTGCAAGAATTAGGAGGACTTGATGTAAACTCAGAAATTGTACCTTTTCAGCCAGAAATGGGTGCTTATGGACGTAAATCTCATACTCACGAATAATTCTTTTCTCTATCTTTTACAATTATCCAACTCAAATTTACCCGTCGGAGCTTACAGTTATGCTGAAGGTTTAGAAACATTAATCGACGACGGAGTAATTGATACTCCAGAGAGTTTACAGAAATGGTTAACAGCAGAACTAAATTATGGTGCTATTTCTATGGAAGCTGGAGTCATGTTAAGAAGCTATACCTGTGTAATCAAAGATGAGCTAGACACTTTATCATACTGGAATCACTGGTTATCAGCGACTCGTGAAAGTGAAGAAATGCGTGCTTCTAGCCATCAGATGGGAGGAAGTCTGCTGCGTTTACTGAAAAAAATTCAACCGCAGATATTATCACTAACTGAGAATATTAGTAAACCCTGTAATTACGCGATCGCTTTTGGTATTACTGCTGCACTAAGTCAAATTGATACCCAAGCTGCCACATTAGCATACTTACACAGTTGGGTAACGAATCTCGTGTTAGTAGGAATTAAACTTATACCCTTAGGTCAAACAGCAGGACAACAATTACTATTAAACTTGCAACCATCTATTATTAGTACCACAAACAAAATACTAAATCTCACCGACGATGAACTCAGCTGCTGCAATTGGGGAGTTTCCCTAGCTAGTATGAAACACGAAACCCAATACACGCGACTATTTAGAAGTTAATAACTTTCAAAACTCTGCATTTTTGTACGGGTTTAGCATTGCTAAACCTCTGATAACTGATAACTAAAAAAATGGAAGCATTCAGAATAGGAATAGCAGGACCAGTAGGTTCGGGAAAAACAGCCTTAGTTGAAGCCCTTTGTAAACACATGGGCAAATCATATAATCTAGCAGTAGTTACCAATGATATTTACACTCAAGAAGATGCACAATTCTTAGTTCATTCCCAAGCCTTACAAAAAGAACGTATTCTAGGTGTAGAAACAGGTGGTTGCCCCCATACAGCAATTCGCGAAGATGCTTCTATGAATTTAGCAGCTATTGAACAATTAGAAGCACAATTTACTGACTTAGATATAGTCTTTTTAGAAAGTGGTGGTGATAATTTAGCAGCAACATTTAGTCCAGAATTAGTAGATTTAACTATTTATGTCATTGACGTTGCTGCTGGTGATAAAATTCCTCGTAAAGGGGGTCCTGGAATTACGAAATCAGATTTATTAGTTATTAATAAGATTGACTTAGCTTCTTACGTTGGTGCAAGTTTAGAAGTTATGGAAAAAGATACAAAAAAAATGCGTGGTGAGAAACCTTTTGTTTTTACTAATCTAAAAAATCGACAAGGTTTAAATGAGATTGAAAAGTTTATTATTAATAAC
>JBCCDM010000515.1:0-3817 GCA_039030795.1 Cyanobacteria bacterium P01_A01_bin.84 | reverse complement strand
CAAATCTAACCAATTTACCAATCACTTACGTCTTTTCACTGAATCCGAAACCTCTCTTAACACAATATTTAAACCCAAAACACAGTTATTGAGCAAAACATCTTAAATTAAATTGATATTTATCAAGCTTACGTAAAAAAAACATAAACTCCGTTTAAAAAACACGTAAATCTCAGTAAAAATACTTTGATACAAAATCAGTGCATGGTAGTATCAATCCGTAAAGACAAAGCACTTCGTAAACATATTAATTTCGTCCAGAAGAAGCTATATTGCATCCTCTGCGATACTTGGTTCGCTAGGGAAGAATTTTGTCGTGCTTTACAAAGCAACATATTGCTGTAAAAATTTGCTCTAAACATTTAGGAGAAACAAATAGTGAGAATTAATTTACAAAGGTTCACTCTTTCAACATTAACCTTTTCATTGGCTACAACTTTAGCTGTAGGAAGTTTTAGTGAATCTGCAAGTGCAAGAAATCCAGGTAGTGGTTATGGTTCATCACAAAATCTACCAGCTTTAAATTTTGAGGTTTTTCTTGAAAACGAAGATGGTACAGCCATAACAGACACTGAAAATGATACTAATCTTGGTGTGTTTAAAAATGCTATTGAGATTATTAATATCCCAGATTCTGATATTTTAACTAATGTTCCTGAAGGGGCTTTGGAGAAGAATTCAGGTGCAACAATTGAAGGATTTCCTGACCCATTCGGAACACAAACGTTTAAGTTTGATAATGATAGGACTCCAGCTAATCTTAGCGCGGAACTAACAGAATCAGATGATAAAAAATTAATTACATATCGGATTTTCCTAGATAATGATGATGATTATAAACAACCAGACCAATTCCTAAAGTTTGCTCCTGTTGATGTATCTTCTCGCTCAGAAAGTGATATTAAAAATCTAGTTAACAGCTTAGGGTTTATATTGGATGATAGTAAGGAAGGTAGGTACGATGTAACTGGTCTAAATAATTTTAAACCGGAAGAAGTGGGAGTGCTTGGAAAAGCTATTGGGCTATCATTAAGATATTCTGAAGAAGATAATGCTGATGATCCGAATGATCCAGATGAATTTAAAGATGATACAGATTTTTTAAAGATTACAAAATTTGCCCCACCATCCCCATCCACCTCAATCCCCGAACCAACCACCACACTAGCAAGTATATTCGCATTAGGATTCGCTGGTAAATTCTTACGCAAATCCAAGAAAAACAACGTTTAAATTAACAGAATATAAAATAACAGCACGGAAGCAAGATAACTCAATACATAAGTCTAATCTGCCTCCGTCCTGACTATTTATATATATCCAATTAATTGAAGATTTTGGATTTGAAAATTTTAGAATATGAGTCCACCGAGGGTTGAAAACCCTCGTCTAATAGCCCAAGTCGTCTAAAGACGACTAATTAATCAGTCCTATTTATCTGATATCTTGCACCAATGTCAATTAGCGCTCAAAACCGCCTGGGATTGCAAATCCCAGGCTGATAGCTCAAGTCTACTTAAGTAGACTGAAATTCTCTCCCAGTCCTATTCATAGGACTTTTGCTATTAGCTTGGGGTTTACAACCCCAAGCGGTGTTGGGAATGGTGCAAGATATCAGATTTATAGGACTTCTGCTATTAGACTGGAGAGCAGCGCGGTCTTGGGGGTTTCCCCCATGAGCGACTGCGGAGACTTGCAGTCCCAGGCGAGTTATAGGCTATGCTGTTAACTACTTCTGTGTACACCCTAACCTTATCAAGGAGAGGGGTCTATTGAATAAAAATTAAATCTTTAATCTTTAATAAAAATCGTATCCCGTACTTACTTTCCTTCTCCAACTTTTTACCACCCGACATTTAGCTCCGTTTCTTCTACTTCTTTTGAAACATTTTAATCTCTGACAACGTAAATACACCCATTCTTCTGATTGTCCTTCAGTAAAACATTTGGTTCTGTATGCAACTTTTTCATTTGTTTTAATCAGCGAACTATTTTTATTTCTGTAGTAATCAGCTTCAGCAGGTTGTTGAGAAAATCCTCCAAAAGCAATAGTAACAGCAACAGTTGCGAAGATAATTGTTTTGAGATTAATCATTTTATATTTCCTTTAATTTACAAATAACTAACGGCTAAATTTGCCTTGTATTTATTGATTGGTTTAATTGTTTAAGAGTATGCAGAATTCTATTAGTTCGTAGTTGCGCTTTAGCGCCAAATATGCCACATAAGAAGGTGAAGATGTTACAACTAAAAACTTTTACCCATTACAATTAACGGGACATATCAGTAATATTCAACCATATTAATTTTGCGAGATTCTTATTTGCAGGGTGATTCGTCTACGAATATAGTGTTTTGGCGCTAAAGCGCAACTACAAACTAATAGAATTATGAATTTAAAATTTTTATTTATCCTGTAAAAACGAAGAGACGTTGCATTGCAACGTCTCTACACATAATTCGTTATTAATTTTGTACATTTAATTTACACCTTCATTTTGCGGATATTATACTTCTTAAACCATTGAACCAATACCAGAAATACATGCTATCTTGGCACCAAAATCTCTATTTTCAAAAACGAATTCGCTATAGTCAGCCAAGTCATCAATTCCAATCAAGTTGAGGAGAATTTCAGTTGCTATCCAAAAAGAAGTTTTTAATAATAATTTTCGCCAACGTACATTCATGATTCCCTCTACTAACCACTAAATTAGAAAGCAATTTTTTAAACTCTTACTTATTAATTAGTGTCGGGGTTGGGATGTTATGCAGTTGTGAGAGGAATATCTCGGAAATTTTCAATGGTTCGTTCGTAGTTGCGCTACTCTTCGAGAAAACTATGTCCTGTCGGACACGCTTCGCTAACGCTCATAGCGCCAAAAATGGTGTGGGCAAGCGATTCACTGAGTAACTACGAACCCCTAAAAATTAATGTAGTGAATTGTGAATTACTATTACTCCACCACAATAAATATGATGGCTTTTTCCCAGTCATATTTATATGACTTTTGCTATTAGGCTAGGGTTTGCAACCATAGTCGGGTTGCGATAATAACCCATCAATTTTTATGAGTAATCAAAGTTTGTAGTTGCAAGGTTTTTGGCTCCGAACGACATATTTGGCGCTAAAGCGCAACTACGTTAGCGAAGCGTGTCCGTTAGGACATACCCTTCAACACTTCCACCAATTTCTCAATATGACTTTGTTGATGAGTAGCCATCATGGAAATACGAATCCGACTGGTAGGAACTGTGGGAGGACGAATCGCTGGAGCGAATATTCCTGATTTTTTGAGATAATTTCCGATTTTTAATGCTTCTGCTGCACTCTCTACCTGAAAACAAATTATTGCTGATTCTGAAGGTAATATTTTCAGGTTTGATAAGTTAGACATCAAGTCTTTCAAATAATTTATGTTTTTCCACAGTTGATTGCGACGGTGTGGTTCTTTCTTAACTATATTAATTCCTGTCAAAGCCGCTGCGGTATCGCTCGGTGAAAGTGCTGTAGTATAAATCCAAGTAGGAGCGCGATTTCGTAAAAAATCAATTAAATTCTTGCTTCCTGCAACGTAACCACCCAAACTACCCAGAGCTTTGCTCAAAGTACCAACTTGAATTAACTGTTTATCCGTACAGTCAAAATGTTCAACGCAACCAGCACCGGTTTCTCCCAAAACTCCGGTAGCATGAGCTTCATCGACTAACAACATACAGTTAAATTCTTCAGCAATATTTAATAATGAAGCTAAAGGACACAAATCTCCATCCATGCTGAAAACGCTATCGGTAATTATCAAACAACGACGATAAT
>JBCCDM010000514.1:0-3839 GCA_039030795.1 Cyanobacteria bacterium P01_A01_bin.84 | reverse complement strand
TAAAGCAAGGTCAACAAGAACGCCGACCTTCTGACCCCAATATAAACTTTAAGCCAGGTGAATTTGCCAAGCTAGTACAAAAATCTGTAGAAACAGTAGACTTAATATTCAGTAAGGGAATTGATTGGAAAGCCTTCTTATAGCGGTGTTCAGGTTTATTAAGTACACTTATTTTGCTTGTTCATTGAGATTGGAACTTATAACTGTACTTAGCTTGTTTGCACACCGCTGTAGACTTAGTTCCGTCTACAGAACGTCCAGATACAACTACAGCATCACCTACCTTGGCTCTTTTCTTATTGGTTTTATCTGGAAGTGCAAAACCCCAATGTCTAGTTGCTGTTGCCAAACAACCTTCTACCCAGATACCTTTACCCATCAAGTCATTTGACTTAATCTCAAAGCCGACTACATCATAGTCTCTCAATACTTGTTGAGCATCACGGGTGTTATCTGTTTCAGGTTGGATAGCACTAAGGTTATAGCTAGTGGTGTCTCGTTCATCTATTTCCCAGTTGCTAACTAGGACAGTGCCTACAAGTTCATTAAGGAAGTTGATTGCAGTGTTAGCTTGCTTATAACTGTGAACAGTCTTCATCATTAGCTTTATTGCCTCCTCTACAGAGATAACTTGAGTGTCATACTCATAGTCATTAGACTTAAAGCCCTTATCTGAATAGACTTTACGCACAGAGATTAGTCTTTCGTTTACTTTGAATACACGATTACGCCAAGCAAGTGTGCCAGCTTCAAAGTTAAAGGTGATTTCAATAGACCTCTCTGCATTGGGATTACCAAAGTTGGGAAAGTTTAGAGTGATTACGGATACGGATGATGCGGATGTTAAAGTCTGAGTTTTCATTTTGTATTTCTCCTATTTGATTTAATTGAATAAACTCAAAAAAAGGGTCAGTCCTAAGACCAACCCTTGAAAATAAATATTTAGTTGTGGAAAAATTAAAATCTAAATTCTTTACTTTTCTTACTAAAGTCATCTCGCCAGAAGATAGTTTTAGCAGTAAAGTTAATTGCAATATAAACACTGCGAGTATCTATAAAACCTCTGACATCCTGATAAGTATGACCGCCACTATTTCTAGTTTCTACATATAGGTTGTAAGCAGATATGATGTTGGCAATGGTGTTTACTTGTTGTTGAAATGTCATGGTTGTAATCCTTGTTTGTTGTTCTTAAAAAAGTTTTTAGTCCTGTTTATTGCATAGGGGGTAGGGGGGTATGCCTTTACCTCCCCTATACACCCCTTTTTTATCGCAGCTAAAAAATACACTCTCTATTGGCTTTGTCTAACAAATAAATACAGCATTCGTAGATGAAGCTTATGAAATTTGCCTACATAGCACTATGTTTTATGTGCTTTTATAGAACTATATAGGCAAAACAAAATAATGAATATATGGCTAGAAAAATCAATATTAGAAATAGATAATAACTTCAAGCTAAACAAGAATACCAAAGCAGAGTTTAAAAGATTTTTAATCTATTACCTTAATAGAAAATAATATGACAAGTAAATATAAAACTAATAATCAAAATATGGAACAAGTAGTTTCGTATTTGACTACTGAAGATAAAGATAGACTTCGTGATTACTGTCATAGTAAAGGACTAACTATGACGGGTCTGATAAGAACAGAATTATTACAATTGATAAATAAAGAAAATAGATGAATAACTATAAACATCCTGGGATGAAGAATGAAGGTTCTTCTGTTCCTTATGCAAATACATTAGAAGCTTTCCAAGAGTTAAATGCTTATGAGTTAGAAAATTCAAGACCTGCTGTTGAAGCTTTCCCTTCTATTCCTAATCACAATCTCAATCATTTGTCTCCTGATTTTTTAGAGTTTTCTGATACTCAAGAAACGCAAATACAACGGGAGCTATACAACAGACAAGAACGCCCTCTTTCTTCCACTTATACTAAGTTGTGTAATTTAAGGGATAAGCTTAATTCTCAACAAACTACTTTGAAATCTCAACTAAAACAGGTTGGGGAGCAACTTAAACAAGTTAATCAACAGTTAGGTAAGTTTTCTTAGGCTTACATAAAAACTGTAGAGGGGGATAATTCCCCTCTGTTTGTTAATTACAGTTCTGGTATGTCAAAACCATCTTTGGCAGCTAGGTAATGGTCACAAATCATCTTAGTACTTGTACCAGCCCAAGCTGCTACTGTAGCAGGGTCATAGCCTTGTCTAATCCAAGAAGTAATTGCTGAATGACGCAGACAGTAAGGCTTTAGATATTTGTAAATCTTGTCATCATCAACTAGACCATTTATAACTCTCTTCCAGTAGCTACTTCTCCAGCCACCTTGGTTTACATAGCCACCACCAACAGCAGGGAAGATTAGATTATGCTCGTTCTCTACTGCTGGCATTGTTTTCAGCAATTCTATCAATCGTTCATTAGCAGACAATAATCTGATTTCTCTAGTTTTGGTATGAGGTAAAAGTATTTTGTTGGAGTAAGCCTTATTAAACCTAATGTAAGTCTTGTCCTTTTTGTGTTTAATATCGTCCCAAGTCACAGCATGGGCTTCTTCTGGACGTGCGCCAGTAATACATAAGAACTCGACTAGAGGAGCATAGAAGGAATGTAAGTAGCCTGATTTCTTGGGTTTATATTCATCAGAATAGAATGCAGCAATAATCGCTTCAATCTCAAACTTCTCAAAGCACTCTACTTTTTTCTTAGCAGTCTTGGGTAACTCTACATCTCGATATACATTACGAGTTAGGATACCTTGTTTAACCGCTTGTGATGCTGCGGGGTAAAGACTAGCTCTGAATATTCCAGCAAGCGAACTAGGTTTATAGATAGAGAGTAGATGATTAATAAACTCTGTTGCTTTATCTGTTTTCAGTAGAGACGAAGGCACTAAGTTGATATATCTATCCATCTCATGCCAGCAGTGTTTGATAGTTGTTGGTGCTACTCGATTCTTGTTAGCTTCCTTGTATGACTCCCAGATTACTTTTAAATTAACCTGTTTGGGTTTGCTTGATACTTTTAACTTCCTGGCGTGTTTGGGAGAATATCTAGCATAAGTTTCATCAAAATCATTGAGACTACAATCTCTATCAATTAACTGTGCTGCTCTGATTGCTTCTTGCCAACCTTCAGAGGTTATTTTAGATATTGCAAATTCATGGGAAGTATAGGCAGGGTACTGGAATCTGAGCTTATAACTTCCTTGTCTTTTTATTACGGTGACAATGCCAACTTTGGCTTTATCTTGTCCAAATAAATACATGGGTTCTAATTTTGGTGAAATAAATTCTCCAAAATTTCCCCAAAATGCAATGTTGATACCCTATGATAAATAACCAAAAACTAGGCTTAATTAACGAAATATCGTTGTTTATAGTCAATTTTCTTAGCCTTCCAAGCTAAAGCTAGGGGTTCGATTCCCCTCATCCGCTTTTACAGTTATACCAAGGGTTTCAGCCTATCGAATTGGGAAACAAATCGAGGCTAATATGTATTATGCCCCCGTTTTGCCCCAATAGGATTGGGGTAGTAGAAACTTCACGAAACTTTGTCTATTTTGAAAAGAATGACTTAAAGGTTACTTCTCTTAATATTTCCAATAGTAGAGTGAACTGACACTAAATAATTTACCTATCGTCCTCTGCGTCCATCCTTGATGAATAAGCTGTAATATTTTTTCTTGGTCAGAATTGCTTAGTTTTGCTTGTCGTAAGCCATTTTGATAGGCATGAGAAACATTAGAACTAGCTGATACCCATTCAAGGTTACACAGGTTATTATCAGTCTTACAGCCATTTATTTAATTATTATCTGTTAATTTATT
>JBCCDM010000513.1:0-3870 GCA_039030795.1 Cyanobacteria bacterium P01_A01_bin.84 | reverse complement strand
GGAAACGTTGGATCAGGCTTTATAAGAATAATTTTTGTCTTAGTAGTTAGTTTTATGATATCAATCGAACCTAAAGCTTACAAAGAGGGAGTACTTTTTGTATTTCCAAAAAAATATCGTAATAAACTAAGATTAATTTTAGTTTATAGCTAAAAGGAGTATCAACTAAATTTAGTAGGATTGTCTGTCTTGATATTCATGAGGAGAAGAACTCAACACTTACCTTTCAAAAGCAATACTTTGGAGAACATTTATCGCTCCAAAATCTTTGAGTATTTTCATTTCTTCTTGATTACGTACCAGCAAACATCCAGCAAATCCTAAAGAGTTTACCGATATACCCTGAAATTTTTCTGCTTTCCTAGGGACAATTAACATCCACTTCCGGGTAACAAGAAGATTATAGGCATCAGCTGTATTCTTCCCATTTACTAGATTAAAACCTTCTAGGATTTGGCAGTAGTATTCCCATACTTTTAATGGCGAATTTACCCAATTAGTCTCTAATTCGAGGAAACTATGTAAAAAAGGTAAGCCTGGTATTTGATTAAATGTTAGGTTAAATTCTGGATTAACTTCTGGGTTAACCTGAAGTTCCGAATTATTAGTAAATAATGACTCGATGGGTATTTGTTCGCCATGAGATGTTAAAGGTAAAGGTACTAATTGTAAATGCTTGTGACGTTGACTTGCACCAGCAACTTTCCCTCCGTTGTAAAACACTAATCCATCAATTTGTGATAAACCTACGCTCATTGCTGAAAAATCTTCTAAAGTTAACAAACTTTCCTGTTCTTCAAAAGCGCGAGTCACTATCAATAAATGATTTTCAACTACATTATATTTATTTAAAATACAAACATGAGTATCAGAAATATTTTCAACAAATAAGTCTTTTTCATAAGGGAGAAAAGGATTAAAGTCCTTATCTTGTTTCTTTTTCGCTTTATCCTTACGAATTAAATTAGTCAAAATTCTAACTAAAAAATAAACTCCTCCACTTTCTACAAATTCAAAATCTGTGGGAATAGATACCAGCGCACCACATTCAAGCGCGTGTTGAGTTGTTTGAATAACCTTTTTATACAAAGTACCAGATTCTAACAATTGTCTTTCCTTATTTTCTACTACGTACTCAGGTGATTTGCGGAAAATAATTTTACCAATTATCAGGTTACAAACCTTGAATTCTGAGGGCACAAGCAAGTTTGTGCCCCTAGGATATCTTGAGGTCTCTTGGTAATTTCAAATCTGGAAATTTTCTAACTGCCAACTATTTTGTACCAAACATTCGATCTCCAGCATCACCCAAACCTGGGATAATATAGCCATTTTCGTCTAATTTATCGTCAATAGCAGCAGTGTAAACAGGTATATCTGAATGTACATTGCAAAAATGCTCTAAACCTTCCGGTGCAGCCAACAAACAGATAAACTTAATAGATATAGGATTAGCTGACTTCAAACGTTCCACAGCCGCGATCGCAGAATTTCCGGTTGCTAACATTGGGTCTACTAACAATACGTGTCGCTTTTCGATATCCAGAGGAAGTTTAAAATAATATTCCACAGGAATTAAACTTTTCGGTTCGCGGTACAAACCAATATGTCCTACCCGTGCAGAAGGCATAAGTTCAAGCATTCCGTCTAGAATACCTTGTCCTGCTCTTTGAATAGAAACTATCACCAGTTTCTTATCTTGTGCTAAAACCGGTGCACTCATCATAGCAATAGGAGTTTGAATAAGTTCTGACTTCAAAGGTAAATCTCGCGTCACCTCATAAGCTAGTAACAAACTAATTTCCTTCAGTAAAGAACGAAACTTTCCAGTACTAGTGTCAGCCTTACGCATCAAAGTTAATTTATGTTGAATTAACGGATGCTCGATTAAAGTTACTTGTTCGTACATATTTTGTAAGAGTTTCCCATTTTCTAAAATAACCTGAGTTTAGATAAGTAAGGTTAAGGAAACCCTTAACAGGGAATTCAACTATTAATCATCGTTGCACCTTAAAACACCGTTCCATCACTTTCAATTTGTATAGGGGAAACACCACCACTCCTAAGTTCATATGCTATTTTCCTACCTGCTAACCAAGTTCCACCTTGAAGGATTTTTGGTAATGGTAATTCTTCTGCACTCATAGATAACTTATTGCGGATGGTGTCTGCAATTTTATCCAAAAGAATTAATGTCAGAGCCCGCCATTCGACTATAACTTCTGAGGATACTTTATGGGGAGAATGTAAAATTTGAGGACGTTTAACATTAATTAGTCCTAAGTCTATACATAATCCACCATTACGATATTCTGTAAGCCCTGTAAGTGTTTCTAAATCAGTAATTTCATAACCTAATTCTTGCAGAGGTTCTAACAGTGAATAGGTAAGCCACTGAGATAATTTGTGGAATGGTACGAACCCATCTTCCGATACTGCCGGATGATACCATACATCCCCTAAATTACTTCCTCCTATTTCTACTCTTCCTTGCCAAATTTCGCTAAACCCTTTCAAGACAGTTTTTAGAATTTTGGTAGCAGAAATTTTATTATCGCAAGATTGGGTTAATAAATAGTTTAATAAATTACCCGGACGGGGATTATCTGTACCAAATATTTCTGGTTCATCAAATAATACTTTTCCTAACTTTTGTAATAACTTACATCTGCCTGATAATCCTACTAAATAATTATCTGCACTTACCTGAAACTCTGTAGCTAAGTATGATTCGGCAAAACCTTGTAACTTTTTAGCATCAGCCTGAAATGGTTGCAGACTATCAGCAGAAAAACCACCTTGACAAAATAATCTGAAACTTGCTAAAGCTAAACCTTCCGAACGCACAAAGGTTAATTCTGTCTCTTCCTCATAGTACTTCCAACGGCTGCCTGCACCTGCATCTAATAAAACGCTAATGATTGCTAAATCAAACTTTGAAATAGCTTTTTGTAATGGTGACATTTCACTCAAAAGATTATTTAAGTGCAATAATCTGGGTATTCCACCAGCTTCAAAATGTCTCCATCGACTATGGAAAGGAATTTTCAAATCTGGATATTCGGTGCGTATGACTTCGATTACATAGTTCGCGACATTGTCAAGTTGATCTAGATCGCAACTAAACAATGATGAATCTCCCGACCTTACCCTGACGAACAATTCCATACAGCGCTGACGGATAGCAATAGGCGATCGCAAATAGGTAATTAGTTCTCTGGGAGTTTTTGATTCACTTAGGATTTGATTATTCATTTTTAGTTATCCCCCTCTCGATAAACTATTACTCACATTTTGCACCGATCTATATCCTTTTTTTACAGCACATTAGCCGATCTGCATAGGAAACCTTCGGATTGGTTGCAATTATTATAGTCTCAGTTATCAGGTTGGTTTTAACTCTATCTACAAATGTATTTTCTGCTCAAGCTTTAGTTATCTATCGTTAAGGATCGCAAATTTAATAACTTGCATGTAATTTTGGTTTGTTTTAAAATAGTGCGTTACGCTGCGCTAAGGAAACCCACCTTTGTATTTTATTTAATTCACATTCCTAACTCTAGTATCACTATGATTTTAAGGAAAGGGATGAAAAATGGGTGTCTGCACAAAGTGAACGCTAATATTACAAACATTAATTAATATTATTAGCTACAAAGGTATAGGTAAGAAGAAACCTGGGAGAAAGGATTCCTCTATTTAGATAAGGGTGGTATTAGCTCCACTATAAGTTATACATATACAAACGCTCTTGCCTGCGCTTTGCGCTCAATTTGTACTGGAGGGATTACCTCCTGACTGAATCTTTACATAATTTTTACCTTACTTCTTACAAAAAAATACTGTAAATAAAGTATTAATATTTTTACT
>JBCCDM010000512.1:0-3911 GCA_039030795.1 Cyanobacteria bacterium P01_A01_bin.84 | reverse complement strand
GTCATCATGATTCAAAAAAAAACAGTCAGTTCTCAAGAAAAATTCAACAGTTTTATAAAACACTTAGAAGAAGCCCGAAAACTACAAAATGACATCATAAAATATAGTTTTGATACAGCTAACTTATATGTTGAAGACCTGGATGGAGATTGGTTAGAAAGATGGGATGAGGAAGAACAGAATTTTGTAGAATCAGTTACTACATTTTTGGAAAGTAATGATTCTGTAGCACTAAAAGTACGAAAGCAACTCAAAGATAAGTCCCTTCTAGAAATAGCTACTGAACTAGAAAACAGTTTGAGCTTTACTCAAACAGAAGACAGAATATTTGCTGTCAAAAATATATTAGTAGATACAGTAGGAACTTCTCAGGTTAGCTGCGAAATAAATGATGATTACAACACTGTTGATTTATTAGATTTAGCAGAAGAATTAGTTAGAAAACTGGCTGAGCTTCTGAGAGAAAATTCTACTTCTTAGAATTCAGTAGAAATTTTAATAGATGCAGGGTAAGGATTAAAAATAAATATTAAAAATAAATACAATTTTTCCCTAAGATTTAAGTCGGCAGAAATCAGCCCGGTCATTTGACAAAATATAAATAGGGTTTCCTGAAAAAGTATACGTACTCAAGCTAAAGTCCAAATATCTATGAAAATAATGGGTTTATCCCTTAATTCCAAAGTTTACTCATCGATTAGTAAAACAGTACAAGGGTTTTAAGCTGAGATATCCTAACTCATTTTTATAGATGGATTTGACTTCAAGAAAGCTAAACAAATAAGTTATCCTCAAGAAGATTATTTCTGGAGGACAAGAAGCACCCGATTTATTAGAGATAATTTAGTAGAATTAGTAAATTAATACTGGTATTAATACTGATATTAATTTGCTACTTCAGCCATTTCAAGAACCCGACCTTCATAATCTTTGACTAAAAAGTTTAGGGGTTTTCTGCTACGAATTTTAAACTTTAATCCCCTTCTTTCAATTCGCATTAAAATTATTTCCAGACAGTCATGGTCAAAACAGACATGACGTTGTTGATTTTTGTTACCTAAACTAGCCCCGGTAATAACGTGTAATTGAGTATTTTTCTTTAACTGATACCACAGTCCCTCAGTAGCGTTATTCATTTTATTGGCGTAAGCAGGGCTACTTCCCATATATAAGGGGTCTATACCTGTTGCGCCAATGGTTTGTTCGTAATTGTAATAATAGTGTAAAGGTACTTCTGCTGCGGGTAAGTCTAATAAACCTTCATACAACTGTCGGGCAGTTTCTAAGTCTGAAACCATTACAGTATGTACTTTTGGGGCACTAGTAAGAAACATCCACATAGCACCGGCATATGCTGCTAATAGCATCACCATAATGCCCTGAGTGGAAAATAAGCTATCTAATGGCAGAAATGAACCAATTATAAAGGAGTTAGATACCCAAGGTATAAAACTTGCTGTTATAACCATGAAATCATCAAAAATTGTATAAAAGAGCTGCTTTTCGTTTTGTGAGTTTCGACTTAAAGTTAAGTCTATATTTCTAGTGTATCAATAGGACTATTCATATTGTTGTTAACTATAAGCAGGTTAACAACAACTTTGCATGGTGTGATTTTACTACCAACAGCGTAAATTCCTCTATTATTCTAGCAACATATACCTATACCTATTCAGAGTTGTGCAAATTCCTCATTTTTCCGAAGCCAATCACTCTCTAGTGAAGTCACTGTTTAATCATAGCGACCAAGAATTACTAAGTCTGTTCCAGCTACACCCAGAGTCTGGAAGATATTTCACAGCAATTTTTTGCCGTTATAGTCCAATTGTTTACACCTTAATTCAACACTCAGCGCGATCGCCAGTCCAGGCAGATTATTTATTTGCTCTGACTTGGCGTCATGTTTATTACCAATTAGGTGATATTGATTTAAGTTCCCAAGAAGTTCAGCATGAGAATCTAACTTTACAAAACTGGTTAATTAATATGACTGCTTACTGTATCAATGAAACTCAGCTACCACCTACAGAAGCAATTCACTATTCATTGAAAGCGACTTCACCCCCACTGTGGTGCTATGTAGAACAAGCATTGGAACAACTATCACCAATGCTACGGTTAATAATTTTAATGGCTCAAACATTTCACTGGAGCGAAACCAGAATTGCTGCTTACTTACAAGCAGAAGGAGAAGCGATCGCTCCAGCAGAAGTAGCCAATTTTCTTCAGGAAGGCTATATTTCCTTAGAAGAGAAATTGCCCTTAGACATTCGCGAAATATACTTTGGCGAAAATTAATATCGGGAATAAGATAGTATAAACACGTTCAAAACATTGAATGAACGTAACAATAACTACTTTTTATTAAATCTTGTACTTACAACTACAACTTCACGGAAAAATTTTATGGAGCGATGGTATTTACCAGCAAAGTACAAAGACTGTTGTCGAATGACACCAGAAGCTTGGAAAAAGGTTGGCAACAATAAAATAATATTTTTTTTCTCTGTTTTACTAATAGGTGTTTTGTTTAACCCGACAACAACCACCGCTACAGATATTACTGAACAGCTACATAAACCGGTTCGGAATCCCTTTTCACTCAGTTCTAGAGACGAAGCTGATAGATTGGTACGTTTAGGGGAGGAAAAGCTTCAGAATTTAAGTGCTGATAAAGCCATTTCATATTTGTCTAAGGCTCTAGAAATATATCATTCTATTGGAGATTTAAAAGCACAAGGTCTCACTTACGATTTATTAAGCCGCAGTTATGTTCAACTCGGCTGGTCTAAAGAAGCAGAAGATGCAATGCGCAGACGATTAGCGATCGCTCGTGATTTAAAAGATTTTCGCGGTCAAATTTTTGGCTTAAACAATGTTGGTACTCTGCTCCTACATAAAGGTGAAACATTGGCTGCGGTGAAGATGTTCGATGAAGCACACAATATTGCTAACGGTATTGACAGTGTTGAGGGAAAAGGACTGTCTCTAAGTAATTTAGGTTTGGTTAACTTTCGTTTGGGTCATTACAACAAAGCAATCAAACTTTATGAAAGAGCTGTAATTTATCGTCGTCAAGGTAACAACCCTATTGGTGAAGCAAATACTCTTAACCATTTAGGTGATGCTTACTCGTCCCTAAATAAATATCAAGAAACCATTGGAACCTATGGTGCAGCACTACGGATCGCTAAATCTACCCGCGATCGCGTCAATCAGTTACGAGCTATTGATGGTTTAGTTCGCGCTCACAGTTTAGCTAAACGTTACGATCGTGCATTTGAACTGCTAGAAAAACGCTTGGCTATTGCTCAGGATTTGCAAAATATTCGCGAGCAGTTAAAATCTTTTGAAGAATATGCCAAACTTTACGAACAATTGGGAAATTATTCGACAGCTAGTAACTTTTATCAAAGAGCGGTGACATTAGCACGTTCTTTAGAAGATTCAAAACAAGAATTAATTTTACTTGACAAAATAACTCGTATTTCTCATCGATAGCGATATAAATTAAATTATTAGTCCAACGGATTTGGGCTTTGTTTATCGGTAGCTCTACCTCAAATCTTGCACCTGTAAGTATAAATAGTTAAATAGAAAATTAATTGTAATGAAAGTTACTTTTTTATAAGCACTTATTTAGTCCTCTTTTAGAGGACTTTGTTTATAAGCCTGGGACTTTTAGTCCTAGGTGGTCGGAATTACTGAGTATTTTTTATTTAGTATGTTCTTTCTGCTGCAAGATGTGCGCTACCCTTCGAGGGTAAAAGCATTATTATTAGCTAAAAAGAGATTCGAGTTAAGAAAACAAAGACTAAAAAAAAGCGATATACATCAGACATATCTTATATCTTAAAATTAATTAGGTTTTAATTCCGGATTTTTAGATAGTCCGGTTTTTTACTTTTATC
>JBCCDM010000511.1:0-3912 GCA_039030795.1 Cyanobacteria bacterium P01_A01_bin.84 | reverse complement strand
TTTAGGAGAAAAGCAGAAAGCGCTGCAATTCTACGACCAAGCTTTACCTTTATATCGTGCGGTGGGAGACAGACGTGGAGAAGCCGCTACACTCAGGGGTATTGGTGGAGTCTACTCCGATTTAGGAGAAAAGCAGAAAGCACTGCAATACTACGACCAAGCTTTACCTTTATATCGTGCGGTGGGAGACAGGGCTGAAGAAGCCGGTACACTCAATAATATTGGTGGAGTCTACTCAAGTTTAGGAGAAAAGCAGAAAGCACTGCAATACTACGACCAAGCTTTACCTTTATATCGTGCGGTGGGAGACAGGCGTGGAGAAGCCGTTATACTCAATAATATTGGTGGAGTCTACTCGAATTTAGGAGAAAACCAGAAAGCACTGCAATACTTCAACCAAGCATTACCATTAACACGTGCGGTGGGAGACAGGGCTGAAGAAGCCGGTACACTCAATAATATTGGTGGAGTCTACTCGTATTTGGGAGAAAAGCAGAAGGCGCTACAATTCTTAAACCAAGCTTTACCTTTATTACGTGCGGTGGAAGACAGGGTTGGAGAAGCTACTACACTCAATAATATTGGTGCAGTCTACTCCGATTTAGGAGAAAAGCAGAAAGCGCTGCAATTCTACAACCAGGCTTTACCATTAAGACGTGCGGTGGGAGACAGGGGTGGAGAAGCCGCTACACTAGGGAATATTGGTGCAGTCTACTCGGATTTAGGAGAAAAGGAGAAAGCACTGCAATTCTTAAACCAAGCTTTACCTTTATTACGTGCGGTGGGAGACAGGGATATAGAAGCTACTACCCTCAATAATGTTGGTATCGTCTACTCGGATTTAGGAGAAAAGCAGAAGGCGCTGCAATACTTCAACCAAGCATTACCATTAAATCGTGCGGTGGGAGACAGGTATGGAGAAGCCACTACACTCAATAATGTTGGTATGGTCTACTCGGATTTAGGAGAAAAGGAGAAAGCACTGCAATTTCACAACCAAGCTTTACCATTAAGACGTGCGGTGGGAGACAGGGGTGGAGAAGCTACTACACTCAATAATATTGGTGCAGTCTACTCGGATTTAGGAGAAAAGCAGAAAGCACTGCAATTCTACAAACAAGCTTTACCTTTATTTCGTGCGGTGGGAGACAGGCGTGGAGAAGCCGCTACACTCCATAATATTGGTGCAGTCTACTCAGATTTAGGAGAAAAGCAGAAGTCGCTGCAATACTACAACCAAGCATTACCATTAAGGGGGATAGCCGGGATACGTGCAAAATAGGACACGCTGCAAAGTTTTGTTAAGATACTTGCGATAATTTAGATTTTATGATTTGTTTTTCAGCTAATCTTATTTTCCTGGCGCAGAGTATAGTGCATTCTCTTCAACTACCAGCTTTTTATTTTTTATTTGTGTAAAAAACAGAACTTTATATACACACTATGATTTTAAATAGATAATAAAAATACTCTTGTTAAACACGAACTTTTAGTAATTTAAGTCAATCTTTCTAGGGCTTGACGTGCAACTTCTTCTGCCCTAGCAGACGTAACTTTTTGATAACGTAGAGTTGTTTGAATATTTTCATGTCCCATTAGTGCCCGCAACTCCTCAATACCCATTAAACCAACACGTTCTGTCGCAAAAGTATGCCGTAAATCGTGTATTCTAATCCCAACTAACTCTGGGTAATCAGTTATTAATTTTCGCCAATATTCATGCACTGTACGATAGCTAATTCTACTGCTAACTTTAGTCACTGGCTGTTGTGCTGTGAATAGTGCATTTACAGTATTATGACGCTCATATTTTATATATTTATTTAATGCCTCAGCAGCCGCATTACCGAAATAACAACTACGCTGTTTATTACCTTTACCAACTACTTGAAATCTATACTTAGTAAAATCTAAATCATCTATATTTAACGCTAAAAGCTCTGCTATACGGCAACCTGAATGATGTAATAGGTGTATTATGGCATTCATACGTAAATCAGATGCAACAGCTTTGTATAGTAAATTTAATTGCATCGCAGTTAAATATCGTATCGCTCCATCAGTTTTATGCTCCCCCTTTTCTGGGTTCGGCTGACGTTGTTTTAAACCACGAATAGGATTGAACTTAATATAACCTTGTTCAACAGCAAAATTAAATAAACTTTGTAGTATTGCTTGGTACTTACGGTGGGTTGTATAGCTACAGTCTTCCAGAGTTTTCAAATACTCAAGTAAAGTCTGCTTACCGATAATTTCAATTGCCCAACTTCCGTATTCTAAGAGTATTGGTTTTAACGCCAATTCATAAGTACGTCTGGTACTTTTTGCTAAATCTGGACGCGATAAAAATTCAGTAATAACAGTGGCTAAAGTAACAGTCAATTTAATGCTAAATTATGTAATTTCTATGGAGACAAACAATCATTATTTAATATATCTTTTTTAGGTAAATAGTGATTACTTTTGATGGATACTTTTAACACTCCTTTACCACAAGAAACAGTAGGGAACTACATCAAACGGTTGCGCGTGGAATTAAAGATGAGTCAAAATCAGCTAGCCAATGCATCTGGTATTCACCTACATTCCTTGGGGAAAATAGAACGAGGTATAACCACCAGATTAAGTCACAAAACTCGTCGGGGATTAGCTAGAGCTTTATCAATACCAAGCGAGTACTTAGAAGCTATTTGTAACGGTTCCGAAATATTGCAACCATTTATTAGTATAAAATTTTGTCCAAAATGCTGGACTCCAGGAACACCTACAGAACCAATTTGGAACAATGTTAGGTCATTACACTGCTTCATGTGCGGGCATGAGCTTATTTCTCATTGTCTTAAGTGTGGAAAGTCAGTAAGAACTTTTCAGCACTCCTACTGTCCTTATTGTGGCTTCTACTACAAAAATACTATTGCTGAAATCGATAGTAAGAAAACACTACTTAAAAGAAAAAAATCTAAAACTAAGAAAAAGTGAATGTTTTGTTCTATATCTATAAAAGCAATCACAGTATGGATAATCCATAAATACCAGAGTGACATCTATAGAACGCACCGCTTACCCAAGATTTAAACGCCAATTTACTACTAAAGAACTTACAGAAATTTATACACCGACCAATCTAGAAGTTGCTTTTGCTTACAGTGCGACAAAAGGTGAAAGTAATATCCTCAATCTACTTGTTATATTAAAATCATTTCAAAGACTGGGTTATTTTTCGTTTATTTCAGATATCCCACTAAAAATAATTAACCATATTCGCAGTTATTTAAAGTTTAAAGATGATATTGTTTTAGGCTATGAAAGTAAAAAAACAATGTATCGACATCGAACAGCTATCCGCTCATATCTTCAAGTTAAATCTTTTAATCAAACTGCTCTACATTTGGCTGTATCGGCGGTGAATGATTCAGCACAAGTGATGGATAATCCTGCGGATTTAATGAATGTCGCTATTGCCGAATTAGTAAAAAGTAGATATGAGCTACCAGGATTTAATACGTTAAATAGATTAGTACGTCGAGTTAGAAATTTAGTCAACCAAAATTTATTTAAAGTAGTACTTAGTCGTTTGAATGATGATTATCAACAACGCTTACTTGACCTGTTAGACAATCATCCAGTTGAATATAGAAGTCTCTATAATAATATCAAGCAACTTCCTAAACGTCCTACTCGTAACCATCTTAATGATTTAATTATACATTTAATCTGGCTTGATTCTTTGGGAGATACTAAACCACTACTTACTGGAATTACAGCAGCTAAGATCAGGGCAAACGCATCTAAATCCTAATAAATTTTAAAGGTGCAGGTGCGCCTGCGGCGCACTTTGCACCGTCAATGCGATCGCCCTAGCCCGAAAGTGCTGCTTCCCCTTTTGTGTGGTAGTTTAAAACAATCAGGGTG
>JBCCDM010000510.1:0-3914 GCA_039030795.1 Cyanobacteria bacterium P01_A01_bin.84 | reverse complement strand
CTTTTTAAAGCTGAGAGGAATAACGCCCCGTATGATTTTAACCACTATGGCTTTTGATAACTTACTGAACGTTTAAGTAGTTGAACTTTGTTTTTAGAAAATTGTCCTAATCGTTCTTGTATTAAGTAATAATTTATCCTAGTCCTCAACACCTTTGTCAGCAAAAATCAACTAATAAATAAACACTTAATAACACTTAAATATGTCTAAACAGTCCGAGAATAATCCTTTACTTGGTACTTGGAAACTAATTTCAATTACAGCTATATCACCAGACGGAAATATAAATCAAGAAGCATTTGGAAGTAATCCTGTGGGGTATATCACTTACACCCCCGAAAGTAAGATGACGGTGATATTTTCCAAAAGCGATCGCGCGCTGTTACCAGGAAATGCACCTTCACCACTGACAGATTTTATACATTCTGTATCGTTTGAAGAACGTGCGATCGCATTCACTACATTTAATGCATATGCGGGAAGTTATACCATTAACGGTAACACTGTCACCCATCATGTAGAAATAGCATCAGTACCAAACCGAGTTGGTAAAAACTTAACTCGGACTTTTAGTTTGAAAGATAATCAAGTTACTTTAAGAACACCGCAAAGTAAGAGCGATCGCACTCCGAAAATATTTGAGTTGGTTTGGGAAAGGGTAATGGGTAATTAGTAATTGGTAATGGGTTTGTGACTGTAACTGGTATGATGATAAACTGCATGAACTTTTTTGTTTTTCATACCTACTCTGTTAATAAGAATTAAGAACTATGACTACTTCTTACAACATTACCCTTCTACCTGGTGATGGCATTGGTCCCGAAATTATGTCAGTTACGGTGGAAGTGCTGAAGGTTGTGGGAGAAAAATTTGATATTAAGTTTAATTTTCAGGAAGCTTTAATCGGTGGTGCTGCAATCGATGAGAAGGGAGAACCTTTACCAAAAGATTCGTTGGAAATGTGTCGTGATAGCCATGCTGTCTTACTCGCTGCAATTGGTGGTTATAAATGGGATTCCTTAAGTGCTAATTCTCGTCCAGAGGCTGGTTTATTAGGACTAAGAGCTGGTTTGGAGTTATTTGCTAATTTACGTCCAGCTAAAATACTACCAGAATTAATTGACTCATCTACCCTGAAGCGAGAAGTAGTCGAAGGAGTGGATATTATGGTAGTCCGGGAACTGACCGGAGGAATTTACTTTGGTAAACCCAAAGGAATTTTTGCGACTGAAACCGGTGAAAAACGAGGTGTTAATACTATGGCTTATACAGAGTCAGAAATTGAACGCATTGGTAAAGTAGCATTTGAAATTGCCCAAAAACGCGGTGCTAAACTCTGTTCTGTAGATAAAGCAAATGTTTTGGACGTATCCCAATTATGGCGCGATCGCATGACAAAACTTTCTGAAGAATATCCTGATGTAGAATTATCTCATTTATATGTGGATAATGCAGCCATGCAGCTAGTACGTGCCCCCAAACAGTTTGATACTATTGTTACTGGTAACTTGTTTGGTGACATACTTTCTGATGCTGCGGCAATGCTCACCGGTAGTATTGGAATGTTACCTTCTGCAAGCTTGGGTGCTTCTAGCCCCGGGGTCTACGAACCAGTCCACGGCTCTGCTCCAGATATTGCCGGACAAGATAAAGCTAACCCCCTTGCACAAGTTTTAAGTGCTGCAATGATGCTTCGTTATGGCTTGAATCAGCCTGAAGCCGCAATTTTAATTGAGGGCGTGGTGTCAAAAATACTACAAAAAGGATTGCGTACTGGAGATATAATGTCACCAGGAATGACCCTTTTAGGGTGTAGTGGGATGGGTAAGACACTCCTTGACAATTTGGCAAAAGCATAATTTCATATCCTTCAGTACCAGGGTTCGTTTACATTTGCCTACTTTTTCCGATTAACTAAAAATTAACGTAAGTTAAGCTACACTATCAGCAATACTAAAACAAAGAGCTAAAACACAAAAACTTAAAATTGTGTACACTTTCAAACAGAATCCCGCTAATTATATAGAACAACCTGTTCAATCAGGTTTAATAGACCCGAGTGTGGTCAGAGCTGCTGGCAGAATTTATCACACTTATTGTGAGGTACATCCAGAAATTACTGGACAAGCTTTTGGTGTAGCAATTAATCGGGTACATCATCGGGGTAAGGTTATTTTTAAAAACCAACCTATTTTGTTACCCGAAGAGTGTTTTATACCTTTGAGTCAGATTGAGTCGTATAGTTATTGATTATGGGATGTTCAGAAGCTTTTAGCTCGAACCCTGTTAGGCAAGAAATCAACAACCGAAAACCAAAAGCTAAAAACTAAAAACAAAAATTAGCCATTAAGTATGAATCGGAGTTATAACCTCTGTAAATAAGACTTTTGGCTGATTGACAAATGATAAAAGTATTTGAGGAAATATTGATTGCGGTTCCAGCAATTTTGCTTGTATTCGCGATAGGTATATCTATTGGTAGCTTTATCAATGTGGTAGTTTATCGTTTACCGGCAGGTTTATCGGTACTGTATCCACCTTCTCGCTGTCCTCGATGCTTCAATAAACTGAAGGCTTATGACAACGTCCCCGTTTTTGGCTGGCTGTGGTTGAGAGGACGTTGTCGTTACTGTAAGACTAAGATTGCGGCTCGTTATCCTATTGTAGAAGGGATAACGGGTTTATTGTTTTTACTGGTATTTGTGGTATTTCAGTTTTCTTTTTCTACTATCGGTTATTGGGTGTTTTGCAGCTGGCTTTTAGCTTTGGCTTTAATAGATTTAGATACTATGACTTTACCCAATGCACTGACAAAATCTGGGTTGATATTAGGTATTTTATTTCAAGCCGGACTTGGGTGGATGATCGTTGGTAGTGTATCAGCGATCGCAAATTATTTGATGGGAGGAATTTTCGCAGCAGTTTTAGGATTGTGGCTATTTGATGCGATCGCATTACTCAGTTCCATAGCTTTAGGGAAAACTGCAATGGGTGCAGGGGATGCAAAACTAGCTGCAATGATGGGAAGCTGGTTGGGTTGGAAATATTTACTTTTGGCTAGCTTTATGGGTTGCGTGTTTGGTGCTGTGTTTGGTGGTATAATTATTTTCCTATCCCGTCACAAATGGGGACAAAAAATGCCTTTCGGTCCTTTTTTAGCTTTGGGATCGATGGTAACTCTATTATGTGGCTCACAAATTTTATCTAGTTATATGCAATTATTTGTCAGTACGCCTTAAATTTTTCCTAGATAAATTAGTTTTTAGACTTTTTGGAAGTAATAACCTGTATATATTTACCAAAAATTGCTGAATTTTATTATTCTCTTATCACAAGATAACTGTAAGTTTCATTACTTCATCTACATTTAATATTTTGATAAGATTAAATTGTGATTTGTATTACTCTCTTCATGGAAAACTGCCTTGAACAATTGAAATAGCCTCTGGCATTTTTGTTGTAGGGGCTCAATTTATCATCTCATCCCGATCTAAATCGCTTTTTGGGGGTGAAATTTTATTTGGGGATGAAAAGAGAAGAGTTTCATCAATATCATCAAACCTGAGTGTAAAAATAAATTCAGAACCAGCTTGCTTATTTATCCGGTAATGCCAACACTAAACTTGATTTGGGTTCTGTATTTCCGATAAGCTGGCAACCAAAGAGCTTATATATGGTCTCCATTAATTAGAAGACAAATTTGATTGAAAGTCATTCATTAGTAGCGATTAGTGACTAGTCAACTGTTATTACAGCAGACTCAAAAGCTAAGGACTAATTTTGACCAATGAATCCTCGTCAGTTGCTACTTTATAGAGTTGCAGTCTGACTTATTTTCGACAAATATCCACCTGCATTAAGATAAAAATGGCGAATAACGAAGAATCACGTGGTTTAAAGTCTCTGCTAGATTG
>JBCCDM010000509.1:0-3915 GCA_039030795.1 Cyanobacteria bacterium P01_A01_bin.84 | reverse complement strand
AAATAGTGATATGTATTTTTTAATTTTAAAGGTAAAATTAATATAGAGCAACGCATATTAACCGTAATCTCAATTTCTGTAATAGACATTCCAGAAAAAATTGATCGTAAATATCCCCGGTGTAAACTTTTACATCTGGGATAGTAATATAAGGTCATGCATATTTAATTTTCTGTGGATATTTAGGGCTTGCTGAATAAAATTATTAGCCTTGCCAGGTAAGACAATAAGAGCCTTATTCTCCAACACAAGTACTGCCCTTACGGCACCTATACTTTACACGCTTATAACTTGCGCTTTTGTGAGAAATTATTGGTTAAGTTTAGAAGTCAAGCCGCCAGACCAACTATTTTTCGATCTGTGTGGACTCTATTTTAGATTTCTAGACTTTTTCAGCAAGCCCTATTTAAATATTTATTTTTAAGAATAAGCTACACTCATTCTTAAAAATATAGAAGAACACCATTAATAGATTTAATTTTTTAACTCAGTTAGCTCGTAACTGATTTTCCTAACTCTGTGACTGAAATGATTTTTTCATCACGATTAAGTTTCACAATACTTTCGCCCTTATCATCTTTACGCATAAGAGGAACTGTGTCGGTCGAGATGCGTAATACTCGCTGATGGTTAGTAATTAAAGCCACTTCAGAATTTGCGATCGCTTTCGCAATTCCAGCCAAATTATCTTTTGCAGCAGCAAATTTTATTGCCTGCGCTCCTAAATCACCACGATTACCTAATTTGACTTTGCTCTGACTAATTTTTTTCGCGTAACCGTTTTCAGTCACTAAAATCAGATTTTCATTTTTTGTTAAGTTTAATAAACCGACCATATGATTTTGTTTACCTACACGTAGACCCTGCAAACCCATAGCAGCACGACCCATAACTGGTAGTTGTTCGTCATTGACTTCAAAACGCAGTAGTCTACCTCCAGAACTTGCTAAAACTATTTGTTTACCAACAGGTGTGTACTGAGCATACAACACTTCATCATTTTCTTTCAGTTTAGCTACAGTTACACCGCGACGAGTTATGCTAGCAAACTCACTCAAAGGTAAACGTTTTATTCGTCCTTGTTTAGTCAGCAAAACTATATGTCCATCTTCAGAATATTCAGATAGTAAAAAGGGATAAATCACAGCTTCTTGAGAAGATTGAGCTGTAGAACTCATTACAGTAATTAGAGGAGTACCTCTGGCGTTACGCCCATTACTTGTAGGAATATCTGAAACCTTTACTGGATAAACTTTACCGCCATTGGTTGTAACTAGTAAATCTTTGTTCGTCTGAGTAAGTACTGCTTTAATTAAAAAGTCATTATCTGGCAAAATACTTTCTACTTTCGATTTTTTTCCAGAATTTGCGACTCTACGTACATAACCGCGATGAGTAAATTCTAATATTACTTCTTTGGGCGGTGGTACAAATTTCGCACTTGCAGAGCGACTGGTAGCTCCTTGTGTAGAATCGTTACTGCGTTTTCCACCACCTTTACTTACAGTAGCTTCAATAATCTTGGTTCGTCGGGGATTACTAAATTTACGTTTAAGAGTGCGAAAATCTTTTTTCAGAGCTTTTAATAATTCTCGTCTATCATCAAGTAACAAACGTAATGTTGTAATCTGCTCTTGCAGTTCCTCTGATTCTTGCTGGAGATTTTTTTGTTCTAAACTGGTCAAGCGTCGCAGAGGCATAGATAAAATGGCATCAGCTTGTCCCTCACTCAGATCAAAAACGTTGATGAGATTGACTTTCGCAGTGCTACCATCAGCCGCTCTTCTGAGAATATTTATTACTTCATCCAGATTAGATAATGCTTTGATTAGTCCCGATACTAAATGTAAACGACTTTGGGCTTTATCTAGTTCGTGAGAATAGCGACGGTTGAGAGTTTGTTCGCGGAAACTTAAAAATTCTTCTAATAATTGGCGGATAGAAAGTTGTTTCGGCTGACCGTTAACTATAGCTAAAAGTATGACCCCAAAATTAGACTGTAATGCAGTTTGATGATAAAGCCGATAAAGAACTTCTTCAGGATTAGAGTCACGTTTAAGTTCTATAACTACCCGCATACCTTCGCGATCGCTTTCATCACGAATATCAGCAATACCGTGTAATTTTCCTTGATTAACCAACTCGGCAACTTTTTCAATCCAGCCAGCTTTATTTACTTGGTAAGGTAATTCTGTAACTACAATTGCCGTCCGTTTTTTAGTACCGCGACTTCCAGGAACCTGTTCTATCTGGGCAATCCCTCGCAATACTATACTACCCCGACCGGATTTATAAGCTTCATGAATTCCCTTTTTACCAACAATTTCCCCACCAGTAGGGAAATCCGGTCCAGGTATGATATTAAATAATTTTTCGTCAGATAAATTAGGGTTATCAATTAATGCAATCAACCCATCAACCACTTCACCCAAATTATGAGGAGGAATATTAGTAGCCATTCCTACCGCAATACCGGCACAGCCATTAAGCAAGAGAAATGGTAATTGTGCTGGTAATACCGTCGGTTCTTGCTGAGAATTGTCAAAGTTGGCAGCAAACTCAACGGTTTCCTCACCTATTTCTGAGAGCATTCCCTGGTGAGAAATTGGTGATAGACGTGTTTCTGTGTAGCGCATTGCTGCTGGAGGGTCATTATCTACACTACCGAAGTTACCGTGACCCGAAAGTAAAGGATAACGACTAGAAAATTCTTGCACCAAACGTACCAAGGCATCATAAACTGCTTGGTCCCCATGGGGATGATATTTACCAAGTACATCTCCTACTACACGAGCGCACTTACGGTAGGGACGTTCTGGGGTCAAACCCAACTCGTGCATTGCGTACAAAATCCGTCTATGTACTGGTTTTAAACCATCTCGCACATCCGGCAAAGCCCTCCCGACAATGACACTCATGGCATATTCGAGATAAGACTGTTGCATCTCGGTGTGTAGAGCTGTGGTGATGACCTGTCCCTTAGAGAGAAGGTTTAACTGTTTTGCCATGAGTTTTTTACCTGAACTTTCACTACACAAAAATTGCTGTTGACTAATACGCTTTGCAACCACAGCATAACGGATTAACTACCCACGATCATAAAATATTGATACTGGAAATATAAAAATCAGTAGTATTATCCTTGATTACACTGTTCTCAATTGATTATTAAAAGAGGAAGTGCGCAAATATAGAAGGAGTGGGTGGTATTTCCCCTCATGTCTATGTGCGACATAACTATTATTATCGAGTATAAAAAGTTTAAACTCTCATGAAAACTGTTTTGATTGTCGAAGACGATCTGATTAATGCTCGTGTTTTTTCCAAGATTTTAAGCAAACGTGCTGGCTTGGATGTTAAACATACTGAAAATGTGGATGAGGTAATGAAAATTGCTCAGTCCGGAGAAACAGACATCATTTTGATGGATGTTTCCCTCTCACGCAGTGTTTACGAAGGCAAGTCTGTTGATGGTATCAAAATTACACAAATGTTGAAATCAGATCCTCAAACAGCAGCACTACCTATTATCTTAGTCACAGCTCATGCTATGGAAGGCGATCGCGAGAATTTTCTCAAGCAAAGTGGTGCCGATGGTTATATCTCCAAGCCTGTTGTCGATCATCAACAGTTTGTTGATCAAATCGTAGCCCTATTGCCTAAAGATAATGAATAACCAGAAAATTTTCACCAAAATATTGGGACTAGTTTGATTTTAGATGTCCTTGGGTTGCCAAAGGACATCTGAAAAATTCTTCTTAACTTAACAACCTATGCTAGGAATCAAGGCTCGTCAACTATGTCGGGCAATTTTTATTATTAATAATTACTATTAACAAATATATATGTACTACTTTACAATATGTTTGATCAAGAGAATTTAATTAAATTTGATATTTTTTTTGTAATGTTTTT
>JBCCDM010000508.1:0-3948 GCA_039030795.1 Cyanobacteria bacterium P01_A01_bin.84 | reverse complement strand
CATTAGGATTAAGTACCGTAGGGCATACGGGATCTAAAGCTTGGGGAGACGAAACCGCTATTTTGGTTGATGAGAATCTATCAGGGTAAGTTTTTTCTGTGAACCAAGAATCCCCGTCCTTCTAGGACGGTGGAGTGTCAAGAAAGAAGCCCAAGTGGCGACAATTAACGATGTTTTAAAACAGCGTGAATCTGATAAAACAGTCAAAGTACCGTCAGCTATTGACTTGCATAAAAAATTAGTAGCTGAAGTTAAATCAGTTAATTCTTGGTATTACGAAACTAATAAAAACGTTCCACAGCAAGCCTTAAAAGAACTGCGTACAGCTTGGGATAGATGCTTGTCAGAAACGGTAAGCTCTACCGGGATTGCCTGCGGAGTGGACAAACCTCTTAGAAGTCATTCTAAGACCACGGTGAAACCATTCGTGACAAGTTAAGATAACATTCATTTTGTCAATTCAAAATTATACTTAAAAGGTGGCAGCAAACAAGGTGTTAAATTATTCTTTATACTGAGATTTCAGTGCAAAGATGAATGATGAAGATAAAAGTTAGGCGATCGCTAACCCAAAAACGATGTTTTGTATCACAGTTTTTTGCAGATTTTTAAATCTAAAGGTATATTGACAAAAATCTCAAAGCCTTAAATTGTCACTAATGCGGTGAAACAGGAAGTTAACACCAAAATTACTTATGTCCAGTTAAGTCTAGACTTGGGTAATTTTGGCTAAGTTTAACAGAGCGGAATGATTACTCTGTAATTGTTGGAGATGTATTTATTGGAGATGTAGCTGTTGGAGCAAACTGAATTTTAGGATCTGGCATAAAAGTATATCTGAGATAAATTCCTCCCCAGACAAATAAAATAATTAATAATGTGCCGATACCTAATGGACTAGGGAGCCAGAATGCGGCTTCAATATGATTGATTTCTCCAGGTTTTAATTGCCATATAAGTTTACCTTTGTCTTTTATAGGTTCTATGGCATTTTCAGATTCAGTAACATCTGTTGCTCCTAATGGTGTTTGCAAAGCAAATTCCAAATCAAGAATAGAGCCAGGGTTAACTAAGGAGTTACCATTACTAGAAATTAAACCCAAGGAGCGCAAGTCCAAATCATAAATTAATTTATTACGGGTAGCAAGTAAAAAGTTATTTTCTTGTAGCAATAAATTTGACTCTACTACTGGTAACTCGGAATTATCTTCGGTTTCAGTTAATGGTTCTGTTTTATCAATACGATCTGAACTATGGGGGTGAAAAAAATTGTAGAATTTATTTTCTAATTCGTCACCGCTATTAAAAGGAATCTTAACTATAACTTCTTCCTGAGAAACTCGTTTTACTCTTCCATTTAAATCGTGAGCGCGACGTTCTATACTATCTAACCAATCGTAGACAGATTCTCCGCTAAAACTAGTCAGCTTTTCTCCTAACTTAATTCGCTGTACAAGTTCACCACTATTTGCGTTACGAAAATTTGCTCCGACTTGATAGTCCACACAACCCGACAGAAGTAAAGATATGAAAACTATTACAATCCATACTCCTGTCGTGCTGCTTTTGAGATGTTTTTTGAGAAACCGTATTGAATTACTCATGGGTATTGGTTTTTAGCTTTTAGCTGGAAGGCTATTAGCTTTTAGCTTTTAGCTTTTAAGAATCTCAAGTCTATTTAGATAAAAGGTGATGATGTCTATGACTGGTTGAGATTTGAGGTTCACCTGTTTAATTAACTAACAGCTAATAGCTTTTCAATGGTTAAGCTTGACACAAGACTACAGTTTGTCAACAAAAAGTTTGAATTTGTTAATGAATTTATGGATATAGGAATCCTTAAGTACAACTTCCCGGAAAGATGGTTAAACCATTACTGGTAACGGGTTACTAGTGGGTGAACCCCACAGGCTTTCGTATAATTCAATATGTCGTTGAGCATATAAATCTAATCTATACTCCTTGGTTGCGATCGCGCGACAATTACGTTTCATTTGATTCCGTAACTCCTCTTCATCCAGAAGATGGGTAATACCCTGACAAAAATCATTGATATTTTCAGGTTGGGCTAAATAACCTGTAATTCCCGGACGAACCTGCTCGGGAATTCCACCGACTGCAAATGAGACTACCGGTGTGGAGCAGGCAAGACTTTCGAGGGCTACATTAGGAAAGTTATCGGCTCGACTGGGAAAGAGAAATAAGTCGGCAGCAGAGTAAGCTAATGCTTTAGTATGCTTGTCGCTCAGATAACCAAGATGATAAACAGGCATACTAAATGTGTCTGGTTCCATTAGCTCTTTGGTTTCTTTACCAAATACCAACAGTATCGTGTCACTTTTCAAAGATGCTGGTAAGCTTTTTAGAGCCTCAACGAGCAAATCCCCACCCTTGCGATAATCCCCAAAGTCAACTGCGGCAAATAACAAAACTTTTTTGTCTAGGGGTATTCCAAGTTGTAAGCGAGATTCCTGTTTCTCAAAGGGTTGAAAAATCTCGGTTTCAATTCCGTGGGGAATATGATGAATTGGAAAACGATTTAGGAGCGGACTCTGTTTTGCTAGGTCTGTTAACCACTGACTGGGACAGATTAAGCTTAGGTTAAGTTGGCGATAAACCCAGTCTTTAAGTTTCCATTCTAGACGAGTACTATCCCTTTTGATTGGTGGATGAGTTTCTGGGTAAGGACATTGACCGCAACCAATTTTCCAACGCTCGCAGTCGTAGGAGTAACCACAATGTCCGGTAAGTGCCCACATATCTTTGAGGGTGAATACTGTCGGCTTATTTTTAGTTAATGTTGGTAGGGTTAAATAATTTAAGAATTCGCTGTGAGTTCCGTGGACATGAAGGACATCAGAATTTACATAAAATTCATGTTGCTTTATGTTTAAAGAATAAATTAAGTGAATATCATTTAAACTAAGTATTTTAGAGGTTAATTGTTTTAAAAGTTTCTCTAATATTTTCGATTTCAATCCCCGTTTAATCTCTTGAACATAAGGAGAGTCAATAGTTTTCATCCGACAGAGGATACGTGAATCTACTCCTACTTCCCTGAGAACTGAATGAAGGCGATACATAGATACTGCACCTCCCCCAGCAAAGGAAGGTGAATCACTTTTCCATAAGTGAACAATATTCATATATTTAATCTTTTTAAGTACGAAGATAATACTAATTATAGTAATATTTGATGAACAAAGATATTATTTGAATTACTAATTTAAATGATAGGTATTATGCTTATTTTCTAATCATAAAATATAAGATAAGCTTGTTTAATTTTAGTGTAAATACTATTCATTTATACATTTATTTTTTGATGGGTAAATTATGAAATAAATGCATAAATATATTCAATTTGAGTTACTAAACTTACTTAGCAATTACACAAAATTATATAAATCAGGACTTACGCACTCGTGACTTTAGCTAGAGCTATACTCCGTAAACCCTTAGGGTGTCCTGGGAAGGATAAAAATAAGGCTTTGAGATTGCTAACCCCACAGTCTCTTCGGATGAAATTCCGTTATTGTTGTGTAAGTCCTATGAATGTAAGAAAAATAAAGCATTTTCAGGATTGGGAATTCTCCCAATCCTGAATAGGTGAGGAGTTTTGGGTGAGTTCCATTAATCTGAAGTTCCCCCGGAGCATATGTACTACAGAGACTTAGAAGTCTTGTCAACCTTGAATTATGGCTTTATAGGACAAAGGTATTACTGGGTACAACGCTATTGAAAAACGCTGAACGCTTTGATACTCATTTCTTGTAGCGATAAGGCATTATATGTATGTTGTGTTCCATGCCCATCTCTAGTTTAGGCTATGAAAATCATCATGACAACCTTGTACCCATGTTTTGACTTATTCTAGTCAGACAACGTTGTATAATAAAAAAGGATAAAATCAGCCACAACCCCTATCATACAAGCTTTTGAAAGATT